>JAQZAZ010000003.1 GCA_029239355.1 Sphingobacterium sp. | reverse complement strand
TAGACGATGCGTTACAAGGAGTAGACTTCCGTAGCCCAAGATATCAATCGCAAAAAGAAGTTTATACACAAATCTTTGCAGATATCGACAAAGGCATTGAATTGTTAAACAATAAAACGGGTACGAATCCCGGTCAACAAGATATGTTCTTCGGAGGTGATTTGGAATCTTGGAAAGCATTTGCTAATACATTGAAATTAAAAGCGTACTTAAGACTTTCTGAAGTTGATGCAACTACTGCGGCTGCAGGTATAAAAGCTTTGTATGCAACTAATCCAAAATTTTTGGAAAGAAATGTTTCTATTACTTATACCACCACTGGAGGAAATGAGAATCCGTTGTATAATGAAATGATTGGACTGAGAAGTGTACAGAATTTGGTTGCCAGTGGAACTATTGTTAAAGCATTTTTAAACAACAATGATCCAAGAAGGTTTAAATTGTTTGATAAGCTTTCTGAACAAGATACCATAGCTTTTATAGACCAAGGCGACTTTAGGGCTAATACAAAGAAAAGAGTATCTCCACCTTCTGCATTGGTCGGAGCTAATGTCAGAGATGCGAAATCAGCACTTGCTCCAGCTAACTTGTTTACTCAAGCAGAAAGTTATTTTTTGCAGTCAGAGGCTGCTTACAGAGGTTGGGCAACAGGTGACGCCGAAGTGAATTATAACAAAGGAATTCAGGCTAGCTTTGCAGGATTAGGTTTATCAGCTGAGGATTTGAAAGCCTATATGGTAAAAGCTACATTTCCTAAAGTTAAAGATGGACAATTGGAAGCGATCATTACGCAAAAATACTTTGCTTTGGCTGGCTTTCAGAATTTTGAAGCATGGAATGAATGGAGGAGAACTGGATATCCTAATTTCTTTATTGTTTCAAAAGGGTCTGTGATTGGCAATGGTCAAATGCCGCAACGTTTGATTTACCCAAATAGTGAAGCAACCTCTAACGCGAATTTTCCAGGCATTAAGCCTCTAACAGATCGTGTATGGTGGGATGTAAAATAATCGGTTATTAAGTTATATATATTAAGAGCGGCAATTTCGAAAGAAATTGCCGCTCTTTGGTTTTTATATATTCGGACAATCCGAACATGCTCTTATCTTAATGTTTTTTGAGATCGTTTTTGTAGTTCCACATTTATCGGTTATTGTACAACTAATAATCATTAAACCATCACGTGCACCTGCTGGGAAAGAGCCTGCTTCTATCTCCACAGAGCTTGAGTTTTTATCAGATATAAGTCTCCCGCCACTAACTGACCAAGATTGGGATACAACATCTTTAGCATTGTATAAATTGTATTGAGAAGAATTTCCGCTAAACACAAATGTACTGCCAGATATTTCTACGTTTTCTGAGCTGCGAGTAGTTATTTTGGATTCAATTCCTTGGGGATTATTATTGGAGCAACTGTTGTAGCCTACAGTACCACCATTTGACCCAGTGCTTTTTATTGTGACATTTGGACCGTGACTATTTCCAACAATTTCTAGGTCCCCCTTTACATACCAATATACAGGTTCATTTATAGTATAGCCAGATTTTGTTTTGTATGAGATGTTTTGAGTTGCTCCTAAGCACATTTCAGGCTCTCCATCTAGTAGCATTAGCGGTGTTGCAGCTATTTTACTGTGTTTTATATGGATACTTGCTTTTTCATCTAAACCATTAGATGCAGCTGTAAAACCTATGTATTTGAAACATTTATCTGGCGTGAATTTTAGTGTGAGTGTTGCTGACTGTTTACGGTTAATATCAAGAGGGCCTTGTCTGTACCATCTAGTCTCAATATCCTCACTTCCTTTATTTAATTTACTAATATCGGAAACTAGGGTAGCCCCTGAAACGTTTTTTAATGTGAAGAATGTTATTTCTGGAAAGTACGATTTGCTGCTAACAGCGAGAAAGCTTTTTTTATCGATACCAACAATATCTAGAGGTATCGAGATGGTATATTCATTACCTCGCTGAAAATCACCTTTAATAATCCCATTTGCTTGGGTGTATGGATCTAGAGTTATATTAACGGATGTGTCGAGTTTCCCGTTGGTCATGTTCCCAGTACTGACATAAAAAATATTCGATTTCATAGCATCCAGTGTGATTTGCTTATTATCAATAAAACCACTTAATGATTGGGCCGACCCACCGCTAGTTGGTATATTCGCGGCTTTTAAAGATGTTTTAGTTTGATCCAGATTTGAATCCAATTTATTCACATTTTCATCCTTTACACAGGAAAGAATTGATAATAATGACAATAAAGTTACGGCTAGTTTAATTTTGTTCATAATTGTTTTTGATTTTAAAATTTTTCTAATGTATAAATATTTGTGATTTATATTGTTTTTTATTTTAATTTTTTGTTCCTAATATTTATAAACAGGTGCTATAGAGTATGTTTAATTTCTCAAGGAGGTGGCTTATTTAAGTTGTAATATTTTAATCGAGGAGTTATATGAGATTTTTATAACTTTTGTCCACGGCTGTGGAATCCCATAGGTCGATATTAGATTAAGATAAGAGCTTTTTGTAGGTAATATAACCTTTAGATGAGCGGATTGCTGAGATTGAAGTTATTGCAAACCAAAAATATTTGGCATTCTTTGGTGCATCGGGTGAATCTACAGAAATGTACAGTAATATTTGTCTTTGGAAAGCATTGGGAGAAAACTGGAATTGATCTTAAAAACCCTAGTAAATTCCCGTTACGATTGCCATACGGAAACGACGATACAACGACTAATCCATTTGTCCAAGCTGCATATGGTGATGGACAGTATGTCTACTCTGAAAATGTTTGGTGGGCTGGGGGTACACGTTAGTCTATTTAATTCAATATAAGACAAAAAGCGATCTCGAAAGAGATCGCTTTTTGTGCTTTTATTATTTCTGATTCTCCGTCACCTCGAACTTGGGGAAATTACAATCCGAGTTGTTATTTTAGGTAGGGAGAATGAACTTTAATCTTTGTAACGCCTCCAAAAAGTATAAAGTTTGATTTTTGTTTATTTTGTTTGTTTCGTTTATTTCGTTTAAATTTGTAGTATAAAATCTTATATCATGACTATATTTGAAGAAATACAACGCCCTACAAAATCGGAGCAAAAAGTAGCTAATGCTTCTTATACTACATTAGCGGCTGCGTTATTACAGATCCAGTCCGATAATACTGAGATCGAAATAGAAGAGACAAATGATCGTATCAAAATACCATTTAAAGCTCTTCGATTTTTGGGAGATATTCTAAAAGCAATGGGGGAGGGGAAGCCCGTTTCTATAGTTCCCGTTGCTACAGAGGTAACTACACAAAAGGCCGCTGAGATCCTTGGCTGCTCTAGACCACATCTTGTTAAACTTCTGGAGGGAGGTGAAATTGCTTATACGAAGGTAGGGAAACATCGCCGTATCCGATTTGAAGATGTCTTGAGATATAAGGAAAACATGAAGGAGGAACAAAAGAAACATATCATCGATATGATGAATGCCGATGAAGAAACCGGTTTGTATGATTCATAGTGTTCGGTTCAAGGCTGTTTTAGACACGAATGTCGTGTTTCCCATTGTCATTCGCGATCTACTTATTTGGCTAGCCTATTATGAGCTTTATACGCCAAAATGGAGTGCACATATTTTTGACGAATGGAAAGATGTTATGCTGCGCAAAGATGTTTCGGTAGTAGAAGCTGAAAAAAGGATACAGCGCGCAAATAAAGCTTTCCCAGATGCTCTAGTTAAGAACTACTTTGCCAGATCCAAGAGATTGTCATGTACTGGCAGCGGCAATAAAAACGAATGCAAACGTCATTGTTACCAATAATTTAAAGGATTTTCCAGCAGAGTACCTCACATCATTTGGATTGACAGCCAAGAGTGCAGACGACTTTCTGACGGATATTATAGATTTAAATCCGGAACAGGCAATATTGGCATTTAAAGAAATGGTACTGAACCGTCGTAATCCAGCTATGAATGAATTTGAGGTATTGGATTGCCTCCGTAAATCTGGTCTAACAGATACGGCAAATTATCTTCATGCATTACTTTAAGAATCACGCAAAAAAAACAATTTACCCTATCGAAACTTTATGACTGCCCAAAGAGTGATTCGATCTGAAAGAAGAATATAACTCCGTTAATATAAATGTGATCATATACGTTGATTAGAATGAGCTTATCTGATTATTGAAGAGCAAGCTGACAGCTTATTTTTATAAGCTGTTTCTTTGGTGGGAATATTCACGGGTGATCTTCGGCTCATAGAGAGATTTGATAGGGGCCAAGTTAAGACCATGTTATTACCAAGTTCGAGCTGTAAGCAGACTCAGAGCACAGTGAGTCCACGTTGAGTCCACCTTTTAAAGTGCTTTCAATGTGCTCGCACTTTTTTTACAAGTCGGGAGCAGGGGGAGCTTGACGCGAACTTGCCCATAAGCTATTTACAAGAAGGTGTATTGAAAATTGCAAGATTTATAATCATTTACTTTTCAATCCGGTATTTTCCCCTAACTATGAATTCAGATCTTTAATCGTTCTAAACTTTGATGTTAAAAGAGTGCGGATTCTTACCAATACCTACACCTTTGTGTAGTTTTCTCTTAAACAAAAAAATATAATTACTTTATTGCTTAATTTGTATGATAATTATATTACCAGCAGAAAATATATTTAATTTTTATTGAGTTGCTAGGACTGGGCTTTGGCGCGTGTAAGAGAGAGTAAATCGATCTATTATTCCAAGCAAGCGCCCGAGTTTTAATGGGTGAGATTTTACTCTAATTGAAAGATTTTATTTTTTTTAAATATTATTTTATGAAATTATTTTTTTATTTATTATCATTCCTAATATTAGCGTCTTGTAGTAAAGATAGCGCTAAAATTTTAGGTGACCCAAATATCGCTGATGTTATCAGGCCCTCAAAGAAGGCTGCAAATTCCGCTCTAATTACCTCCTATCCGACGAAAACTTACAAATTTTCTTTCGAGCCATTTGGACCCAATGGATGTATTTTTGAAAATCAAAATCCACTCATTATAAATAATTATGAAGTATATCGCACTCACGGAGCTATTTATAAGTGGAACAGAGAAGATGGTCCCAAGGAGCAAATTAGGCTCAGTACGTATGTCAGTGACTCTAACGCTCATGGAAGTGGCATTGCGATTAAATTTCCTTTTCAAAAAGGGAAAAGTTATAAAATAACAACGGCCGCAGACGGCAGTGATGGTGCTGTTATTCCTCCAAATTTTCAAATTCAAATCTCTAATAGCTTACAGGTACTACAAGGTTGTTCGGAATCTGCTCCCCCATTAGTGTTGACAGGAAATAATATTATCTTTAATTCTGATAATTATAAATTCAATCACGCTCCTATAGTTATTAATTTTAGACCAGATTCTTGCTACAATTATTTGAAAATATTTGCAACTTCTAAACAACCTGCAGGAGAAAAAAGTTATCAAAGTTTGGTGTTAAAACCTATCATTATCGAAGAAACTGACCTGATGGAACTTGTTGTACCAGATTCCATAAACAATGGCTTGGCTTACGATATAGCTGTAAAATATGAGGGGTTTACTCTTAATGAAAATATGAATTGGACAGCTTCAGGTAATATCGAGATTGTTGGGGCAAATTACGGAGGGGCGGTTAAAATAAAGAAAAAAGATAGTTTGCCTACAATGGGTAGTATTACAGCATCTTTCCTAGGTTGTGGAGCTTCTGTAACTCATAACTTTAATGCATGCTCGGGCAATCAGAATTTTGTGGAAATTTATGGTGAACTAATGTTAAAAAAAGGTTGGAAAAACAGAGTATACTCCTATGCCTTGACTAATCCATCATTTAAAAACTTGAGGTGGCATATTGGTTCCCAATGGGTAATTTTTAGTGGTAGTGAATATTCTGAGGAAATTTCGGTTTCTGTATCGCCAAATTTTCGATTTAATGATCCCATAAATGGAGACTATATTCCTATTAGCATAGTTGGAGATGGTCCTTGTGGTAGAGGAACAAAAACATTTAATGTTTTAATTACTCCATAATTTCCCCTTTATGATTTATAAGTGATGATTGTGGAACTAGTTTCACGGATCAACCTTTTAAAGCTGCCCGATAATTTCAAGATGGTCAGCGAGATTCGCTGCAAACTAGTTGAGAAGCTCTAGATCGAATTCCCAGCAGTCCAATGATGGCTAGTCGCTGGAAGCCGTGGCTGAAGTAGAGGCTTCGCTGTTCTCTTTCCTGGCGGTTTTGACAATCGTGCTGTAGTGGGACAGCATGTAATCCCAAGCCGCTAGGGGCCGGTAGTAGTACCTTACGGAGCAAGCAAACCAAGTTTATCTGTGCAGTTTCGGGAGCGAATCGTGGACATTGCCCGACAGGAGATTGCTGTCAGGGAAGCTACAGGTAAGAATGATGGTGCCCGCGTTGAAGAATATTTAGCTTATACAGGTCTTGGTAAAGGCTACGCCTGGTATGCGGCTTTTGTCTCCTGGTGTTACGGCAAGGCGGGCCTTCCGCTACCGCGCAATGCCTGGAGTCCAGCACTTTTGCCAAATGCCCGTCGCTATACAAGAGAGCGGGTTCAGCGCGGAGCTGTTCGGCAGGCGGATATATTTGGAATCTATAACCAAAAGCTTGGACGCATAGACCATGTAGGCATTGTACAGAAAATGGAGCGGAGCTGGATCCTAACGGTAGAGGGTAATGTCAATAATGCTGTATTGGTAAAGCGCCGGTCACTGACTACAGTCTATGGTTTCTCAAATTGGCTGGATTGAAAGGAGGAAAGTGATGTGTAAGATTATAAACTACCGATTGATTTTTACCATAGTCCTGATGTGCCTGAGCTCCTGTAAGCTTTATCAGCAAAAAGATAAGGAAGAGCTGCAGTCTTCGCGTAGTGAATGGCAGTGGAATGAGTTTGCCCAGCAATGGTATATGCTGCAGGGGAATAGCCTTTCTCGATCATGGTATTTCTCGTCGGACAGCAGCTTCCGTTTCCATCCGGATAGCGGTTTGGCAGCGGAGGCAGGGGCACTGTGGATACAGGAGTCAAAGACTAGGGCAAATGCACAATACCAGAATATGATAGCTGCTACCAAAAGTTTGGCTCAGAATAATCACCGTATAAAGCAAACGAAAAGTAGCTCGCTAAATACTAATTATTGGTGGTTTGTATTATTGCTTTTAATTCCTCTCATTTTGCTGTGGAATAAAATAAAAAAGCGATATAGTTAGACCCAGCTAATATAGTTGATTTTTTAAGGTCAGATCTAGATGGATCTGGCCTTTTTTGTTATTATTAGCATTCCGCATTTTTTTGTATTGGCTTCGACGGGTCAATACAGGAAAAATGATCTTACTGGCAGATGAGCTGCTGGTATGAGTTTACGATCAAGAATGTGAAATATATTCCTTCGAAGATAACCAGTTTTTGCCCTGAGGATAAATAAAATATGATCTACTGCAGGGACGTGATATGAATTTATTCTTAAGGCATTGTTACTGTTATTTATTTTTTAAAAGAAAATAATAAGCTCATTTATAGTGGTTTAATTGTTTTTGTTGACAAAGTTTTATCCTAAAGCTATGCGCGCATTGCAAAAGATAAAAAAAGTTATAAATTTGCTTTTAACATTTTTTAACAGAAGAAAAGGTTAAAAAACATTACTAACTAAACGACTTATTTAAGCGGTAAATGGCCCGTGCTATCCGGCTTGCTAAGATTATAAACACATTTTATAAACATAAACTATATGAAACAGACATTACTCAGCTTTTTTGTGGGTAGTATGATCTTGACTTCTGTTGCCTTTGCGCAAGAAAAGAAAGTCAGTGGTCGTGTTACAGGTGCCGATGGCAAACCATTGGTCGGTGTAACTATTGCCGTACAAGGATCAAATGTAGCGACTTCCACAGATGCGAACGGAAACTATACACTGACGGTACCAACCGGTAAAGTCATTGTTTTTCGCTCTTTAGGTTTTGCAGATAAAACATTGATCGTAAAGGAAGGCCAGACATCTTTTAATATGGTGTTGGACAACAAAGATAACGCATTAGAAGAGGTTGTAGTAACTGCATTGGGAATTTCTAAAAGTTCTAGAGGTATAGGTTACTCAACATCAAAGGTTAGTGGCGATGACTTGGTGAAGTCTGGTGAAGCGAATATTATTCAGGGGCTAGCGGCAAAAGCCTCTGGTGTTCAAATTACTTCTTCAGCAGGTACCCCAGGAGCTTCTTCAAAAATTGTTTTACGTGGAGCTGCGTCATTCACTGGAGATAACCAACCACTTATCGTTGTAGATGGTGTTCCTATTGACAATGGCTTGAACAATACAAAGGCCGGTGATGATCCATATAACCAAAGTCTTTCAGGGGTTCAGGTTGCCAATAGGGCATTGGATATCAATCCTGATGATATCGAAACGGTAACCATATTGAAAGGTCCAGCAGCGGCAGCGCTATATGGTCAGGCGGCTGGTAATGGTGCCATTATCTATACCACAAAAAAAGGTAAACTTGGATCTGGTCTTGGTATCACTTTCTCTTCAAGCTATGAAATGCAGAAAGTGAACAGACTACCTGAATTTCAAAAGAAATATGGACAGGGAACGGGTGGAGCATATACTAACGAGACGGCTGATAGCTGGGGAGAGGATTTAATTGCAGCAGGAAAACCAATTTATAATAATGTGGAAGAGTTTTTTAAAAATGGAAACGTTTTCAATAACAACTTATCCATTACTTCTGGAGGAGAAAAAACAACCATGCGCTTTTCGGTAGGATCCACAAATAATACGGGGATAGTACCGAACACAAGTTACAATCGTTATACATCCCGATTAAATGCTGAGTCGAAATTGAATGATCGAATTACCGTAGGAGGAAATTTCAGTTTTACAAATGCAAATACACGAGCTGCTCAAAACGGAAGTAATATCGCCGGGGTAATGCTTGCCCTCTTGCGCTCCCCAGTAGATTTTAACCTGAAAGATTATCAAGATGAGTTGGGTGTGCAAAAAACGTATTTCGCAAGCTACGATAACCCATATTGGTCTACGGAACGCAACCCCTATAAAGAAGAAAATAATCGTTTTTTAGGCAATGTTTATGCAGATGTCAAATTAAATGATGTTTTCTCTGTTTCTTGGAAAACTGGACTAGATACTTACGCGACGAATGGCAATCAGATTTATGCTGTGGGCTCAAGTGGTGACGATGACTCGGCACAATGGGGTGAAATCAAGCGGACAAATGTAAACTATCGTAATGTCTATACCGATCTTTTGCTGAAATTTAATAAGAAGATTTCCGAAGATTTCTCCGTTTCGGGTTTATTAGGAGGTAACTTTAACTATGTTCAAAGTATTGCCAATTTTGCAAGGGGAAAAAATCTAAGTATTCCAGATTATTACAATTTAAACAATGCCAAAATGCTCTATGCGAGTAATTCTGAAGAATACAGAAATAGCAAAGCTATCTTCCTAGATGCAACATTTGATTATCGAAGTATTTTATTTTTGACATTGACTGGCCGTAATGAATGGTCAACTACTTTTGGTCGAAATGCAAAAGGATTCTTTTACCCAAAAGCTGATATCTCTTACGTTTTCTCAGATTTATTTAAAGATTCCGAGATCGTCAATTTCGGTAAAATTCGTTTAGCTTATTCCAATGTGGGTATATCGCCTAGACCCTATTCAGACAGAACATATTTTACATCGCCATTGATTGCTGATGGGATGACTAATGGCTATTCCTTCCCCTATCAAGGACAGTTAGGTTTTGCGATTTCAAATGAATTTGTTTCTGAAAACCTTAAACCAGAAAGAAACGTCGGTTATGAGGCCGGTCTGGAAATGAAATTCCTGAATAATCGTCTCGGATTTGATTTTACTTACTATCAACAACGGGCGTCTAATCTTCTGATTTCTATGCCTGTAGATCCGACAAGCGGATTTGCATACTACTATAATAATTTTGGTAAAATGAAAAATAGTGGTATCGAACTGACTTTAAACGGCCATGTTGTTAAATCTGAAAATTTTAACTGGAATACTACTTTAAACTGGTCCAAAAATACCAATGAGGTAACAGAGTTAGCTCCTGGAGTAGATAAGCTGTCTATTGGTGATGCCTTTTCTTCACCGCAATCTTTTGCAATCGTAGGACAGCCATTTGGTGTGATCTATGCGCAAAAATTTCAGCGAAATGCACAGGGGCAGATACTAATAGATCCCAATAGCGGTCTTCCTATGTATGAATCTGATTTGGGTAGTGTAGGAAGTACTATACCGAAATGGTTAATGAATATTAACAATGAGTTTTCTTACAAAAATTGGTCATTCTCATTCCTATGGGATTTTAGAAAAGGTGGAAAATTATGGGGTGGTACAAATGCCGTATTGATTAATCGAGGTAAGGCGGCTATAACTGAAGATCGTGAACGAAAATACGTAATAGATGGTGTCTACGGCGGTGGTGCAAACGATGGCCAGAAAAATACAACGGAACTGACAGCATTTAATTATTTTAAAAATTATTTAGGAAATTCATCTTCGGAAGTATCCATTCAAGACGGTACATGGGCAAGATTGCGTTCTGTTGATTTAAATTACCGCTTTAATAAGGTTTCTAAAGCGATCCAATATATTCAAGTAGGCGTGAACCTTAGGAATCCGATCTTAATTACAAAATATAAAGGGATAGATCCAGAAACCAGTCTGACAGGTTCAGATCAAAATTTTGCAGGTTATGATTTCTTCAATAATCCTGGTACAAAATCTTATTCCATTAATTTTAGAGTTGGTTTTTAATTAAACATTATTCATAACATGAAAAATAAAGTAAAATTACTATATGCCTTGTGTTTTACAGCTATTGTTGGATGTAAAACGGGTGATGATCTATATATAAGTCCTAATAATCCATTGGATGGGAACTTGCCTTCCATGTTAACGGCAGCTGAAGTGAATACGTTTCAGAATGTGGAAGGAGATTTATCCAGAATGAGCAGTATTTTGGTACAGCATTCGGTAGGTCTAAATGCACAGTATTCAGATGTCCAAAATTACCGCATTACGCAAGGCGATTTTGATAACGTTTGGATCGGGCTGTATTCAAATACAATGTACAATTTGAAACTCATGATTGACAAGGCAAACATTGCTGAGACTAAAAGTCCATACTATGAGGGAATTGCTAAAGTTATGATGGCGCTTAATCTTAGTCTCGCAACGGACCTATGGGGCGACGTACCCTATGCTGAGGCTTTTCAATGGACAAGTGGTAACAAAACACCTAAATTGGATGCACAGCAGGACATTTATAAAAGCATAGATAACCTTCTTGCAGATGCAATTACAGATTTATCTGTTGCAGAAGATCAAAATTATTACTTGCCAGCGGAGGATGATTTAATTTATAAAGGGGACGCTCAAAAATGGGTAAAAGCAGCTTATACACTAAGAGCTCGGTTTCTTAATCGGACTTCTAGTAAAGTAACAGGTACAGAGACTAAAGTCCTTGACTATTTGAAGAAGGGGATTTCTTCTAATGATGATAATATGATTGCTCCTCATGATGAGAACTCCCAAAACCAATGGGGAGCTTTTCAAGCTTCACGAAGAGGATATTTAGGTGCAAGTAACATATTTGTTGATAGGTTGTCTGCAAAAAATGATCCAAGGTTAGCATACTTCTTGCGCCCCAACTCTAAAAAACAATTTATTGGAGGAGATATAACAAAAGAAGCCATTGCTGCAGATATATCAGTGATCGGACCATTTTTTGCTAGTGATAATGATTTTCCAATCATCACCTATTACGAAGCCAAATTTATAGAGGCGGAAGTGAAACAACGACAAGGAGGTAACGCGGCTGCAGATTTAAATGAGGCGATTAAGGCCAATGTAGCGTATGTAACAGATGGAGCGGAATCTGCTGCCACTGTAGCAAATTATGCGACCGCAACTAAGACTGATATTTTAACGGAGAAATGGGTGGCCCTCTATAATCAGGGAATTGAACCTTATAACGATTTTAGACGAACTGGAATTCCAGCATTAACACCAAGACCACAAAGTGTTGGTGCAACATTGCCCATAATTCCCAAGCGTTATCCATTCCCTCAAACAACTACATTATATAATCCGAATGCAAAGAATATCCCGATGGATATTGCCGTTTGGTGGGGAATGTAAGAGTATAGAATTATTACCTCTATAAAAGCTATAAGGGCTGTGTCAAAAAAATGATACAGCCTTTTTTTATTTGTGTTTTATTTTATTGCAATAAATTGAGTGTGTTTTCTTTACAGTTATTTTCTTTTTTTTACGAATTTTAAAGAAAATAATTTGCTGATTATTAGATGTTTGTTATTTTTTCTTTAGCTTAATGTTATCACAAAATTATGCATGCATTGCAAATGTTAAAAAAAGTTATAATTTTGTATTTAACATTTTTTAACAAGCGGGCTCCGCCACTTGGGGAAGATGGGCAACTAACTAGCATATATGAATTATGGAAAGTTTTAATAACACTAGCCAAATTATTTTATAAAAGAATTAAACATACTTAATTAAATAAACATAAACATATGAAACACAAATTACTCAGTTTTTTCGTGGGTAGTATGATCCTGACTTCAGTAGCGTTCGCGCAAGAGAAGAAAGTGAGCGGCCGTGTTACGGGGGCTGATGGTAAACCGTTAGCTGGAGTGACGATTGCAGTACAGGGATCAAGCGTAGCTACCCAAACAGATGCGAATGGTAATTATTCATTATCTGTGCCAACAGGAAAAGTCATTGTATTTCGTTCAGTTGGATTCGCAGACAAAACTTTAATTGTAAAAGAAGGACAGTCTGCTTTTAATGTGACTTTAGACGATTCTAATAGAGAATTGGAAGAGGTTGTGATCACCGGTTATGGACAACGGCAGATAAAAGATTTGACAGGTTCACAAGGTACTATAAAAGGCGATAAAATTGCAGCAGAACCAACATTAAGTTTTGAACAAGCAATGTCTGGAAAAATGGCCGGTGTGCAAATTGGTTCAACAGGAGGTACATTGGGAGATGGAATGTCTGTTAGAATTCGAGGTGTTAATTCAATTTCATCAAGCTCGCTTCCTTTATATGTAATCGATGGTGTTCCAATGAACGCTGTTGAAAATGTGAATACATTTAATAGCGGTGACGGGACTCGTTTTAATCCAATGGCCTTAATTAACAGTAATGATATTGAGTCCATAGAAGTTTTAAAAGATGCGGCTGCTGCGGTTCTTTATGGATCTCGAGCTGCTAATGGAGTTATTTTAATTACAACAAAAAGAGGTAAGAATGGAGTTTCAAATATTAGTTTTGAATCCAAGATTACCTCAAGTAGGCCTTCGAAGTTAATAGATCTGTTGGATGGAGATCAGTTTATAGAAATCAGTAATGAAAAGGCAAAAAATGCGGCACCGCGCTATAAGGGTGTTGTAAACGTTATAGCGAAAGAAAGTGATATTGATGGAGACGGTGTAAATGATCGAACAAATTGGTTAGACGAAGTTTATAGAACTGGTATTGGCTATGATAATTCTGTCTCGATATCTTCTGGAAATGATAAAGGAAATTTCTATGGGTCTGCTCGATATTTGAATCAAAAAGGCATCATTTATAAAAACGAGTTGAAATCAGGTCAAGTTAGGTTAAATGGTGATATTAAACCGACCAAATGGTTGAAGAGTGGGATTTCACTATCGTATTCTAAAACTGTGA
This sequence comes from Sphingobacterium sp., assembly GCA_029239355.1. GTDB lineage: Bacteria > Bacteroidota > Bacteroidia > Sphingobacteriales > Sphingobacteriaceae > Sphingobacterium. The sequence continues at coordinate 149,592 of JAQZAZ010000003.1, read as the reverse complement.
ATGATGGGGTTTTAACAGATCGATATATTGCGGGGGCAACCGTTGCAGCATTAAATGCATTTCCAAATGTTGCGATTAGAAACCCAAACAATATCATTGGGTACAATCTGAGTGGATCTGGATACTTGGGGTTTGGAAAGAATCTAAATCAAATAAACAATTCAAGTGTCACAGGAGGAAATATAGCGAATCCAATTGCTACGTTGGACAAGCAATTAAATCAGAACACTCCAGAGCAGATATTGGCTAATGGTTATATCGAAGTTCAACCGGTCCAGGGTCTACGAGTGACGAGTAAGTTTGGTATAGATTATTTGAATAACTATGAACATCAATACAGCCACCCTAACATTGGTGGACTTGGAACAGCTTATTTAGGATTAATTCAGGATAATTTTAGAAATAGAAATCAATGGGTATGGCAAAATTATATCAATTATGATAAGACCTTTTATGAAGATCATCGATTGTCTGTAACATTAGGGACAGAATATCAGTTTACAAAAGAAAAGCAAGTTTATGCCGGAGCTAGTAATATTAGTGACGAATACTTTACCGATATTATTGACGGAACATTTACAAGCGTCGCTCCTGGTACAGATGATGTAATGGGTATGACTGGGGGAACGGTTTTCTCTAATGGTTTAGAGTCTTATTTCTCAAGGGTTGGGTATGGATTCAAAAATAAGTATTTAATTGATTTAGCTATACGTGCTGATGCATTTTCAGCATTTGGTAAGAACTCAAAATGGGGATACTTTCCATCTGCATCGTTGGGTTGGGTAGCATCAGAAGAGGATTTCTTGAAATCAGTTGATTGGATTTCCTATGCAAAATTGAGAGCGAGTTATGGTAAAGTTGGTAATTCTAGGGGGATTGGATCCTATGCTTCAAGAGATTTATACCAAGGTGGATCCTATGCTAGCTTAAACGGCTACTCTGCTTACCAAGTTGGAACTCCAGATTTAAAATGGGAAACTTCAGAAAAGCTGGATATTGGTATTGACTTTAATATAATGAATAATCGATACAATTTTGTAATCGATTATTTTAACAACAATATTTCTGGCCTAATTTTACAAGCAAAACCATTGTATACTACAGGGGTACCTTCATCTGAAGTAAGTGAAGCAGGCTCGATATTCATGAATATTGGTTCAATGGTCAATAAAGGGGTCGAGTTCACTTTTAATATGAAAACCATCGAAAAAGAGAATTTCACTTGGAATACTTCATTTAATTTTACAGCGATTAGCAATAAAGTTAAAGATTTGATCACTGAAGGTGTAGATATTATTGAAGGTAATTCTGTTGCAAGCGTTGGTAGGTCTTTAGGTACCTATAAATTAAGACGTTGGGCTGGAGTTGATGAACAGACTGGAAATCCAACTTGGTATACAGCTGATGGAGCAGTAAAGATGTATAATCCAGATACTCAGTCTTGGACGCAAGATGGGAAAGCAACAACCGCAATGACAGGGGCTGATGCTGTTTACACAGACAAATCAGGTTTACCTAAGTATTATGGAGGTATCGACAATAATTTTACATATAAGAATTTTGATTTTGGTGTTTCTATGGTTTATACTGGTGGATTTTATATCTACAATTCTACCAGAGCTGCATTACTTTCAAATTTCTTTGTAAACAATAGTACGGAAATTTTGGATAGGTGGACTACCCCTGGACAGAAAACAGACGTTGCGAGAGTGGTGTTGACTGATAATCAGGCGAACTCTGCCTCTGATAAATTTTTAGAAAAAGGCGACTTTTTGAGGGTAAGAACAATTAGTTTGGGTTATAATTTCGGTGGAGCAACTTTATCACGTATCGGAATTAGTAGATTAAGGCTATTCGCTCAGGTTTATAATCCTTTTATTATAACAGGCTATAAGGGTCAAGATCCAGAAGTTAATTCTAATAGAAATAATTCAAATATTGCTATTGGTGTTGATAGTAGAGCTGTTCCGCAACCAAGAACGTATACATTTGGATTAAATGTTTCACTTTAAAATCTGAGTTATGTTAAAATTTAAATATATTTTGATGGGATCAATAGCATTTGGGTCCTTGTTTGTTTCGTGTGAGAAACAATTATTTGAAAGTCCTTATGCACAGTTGGATCCTGCAGAGGCTTTTGCTTCTGCAGATAGAATCGCCAAAACGGCAATTGGAATGTATGATGCATTGCAAAATAGAGAGTTTTTGGGTGGAAGAGTGTTGATATATTCTGATATAAGAGGTATTGACTGCGGAGTCCCTTCCAATTTTGGAAATATTCCTAATTTCTCGTTATTGCGATCTGATGATCTAATAGTTGAAGACGCATTCATTGGTGGGTATAGAACGATTAACGAAGCAAATTTATTTCTAAAAAATATTGCAATCTATTCAGGTATAGCTTCGCCAGAAGACGAGGCGAAATATAAAGCCGAAGCAAAATTTATTCGTGCATTAAGTTACTTTTACTTGATAAACCTTTGGGCTCAGCCTTATAAATTTACTGCTGATGGCTCGCATTTAGGTGTGCCGTTGGTTCTAGCAGTTTCTGATAAACCCTTTGATCCTTCGAACAGAATCCCTCGTAATACGGTTAAAGAAGTTTATGACCAAATTATTAAAGATTTAGAAGAGGCATATCCTTCATTGCCAGAAGCTACTAATACTAGAAGCATTTCGGATGTAGGGCGGGCTACAAAGGGTGCTGTTGATGCTTTGTTAGCTAGAGTTTATTTATATAAACAGGATTATACTAAAGCATTGGAGTTTGCTAACAAGGTAATTTCTTCTAGTAAATACTCTTTGGAAGTGTCTCCAAAAGACATTTTTACTAAATATACAACTCCGGAAAGTATTTTCTCCGTTGCGCATAATGGTTCGGATAATCCGAATACAAATCATGCTTTAGGACAACATTATTCTCCTGGATTAAGAGGGGATATTCAAGCAAGTCCTGATTTTGTTAATCTAATGACTACTAATGATTTAAGAAGGAAAGATCTAATTGTAGATGAAGATGGCGCTTTCTGGAATGGAAAGTTTACCACAATAGGAGACTGGGCTCCTGTGATGAGATATAGTGAAGTATTGTTGACAAAAGCAGAAGCTTTGGCAAATCTTGCTTCAGGAACTTCTGTTAGTGCAGAGGCGCTTACTATAGTAAATCAAGTACGACATAGATCTGATGCTTCAACTTCTATAGTTGCTTCCTCCAAAAGTGAGTTGATTTCAAAAATTTTACAAGAAAGAAGAATCGAATTAGCTTTTGAAGGACATGGAACATTTGAATTCCTAAGAACAGGGAGAGATATTCCTGCTCATGGAACTGCCAAAGAACAGAAATGGGGCGCAACTACTGTCGTATTACCATTTCCGCAAGCTGAGGTTCAACAGAATCCTAATCTTGTTCAAAATCCTGGATACTAATATTCCTTTGTTTTGTAATAATAATTGCCATCCCTTATCAAAAGGGATGGCAATTATGTTTTGTGGCTATTTAATCTTGATGTATTATTACCAAATCATTAATTTTATGTGTACAAATTAATAGTCTAACAATTTATTAATACTAACTTAACATTGAGAATCTATTTTTACGGCATTGAAATAAGAGGACTTATAATATTTAATCAGAACCTGTAATCCTCTTAAGATTCATTCATTATATTAGAGATTATTATAATACCAATGAACCATCTGAACGTAAAATCTGTTTATACGGATAAGTCCTGATGATATCCATTGCTACAAAAAAGTTATTCAATGAAAAAAGCACTTTTACTCGCAACTCTGATCGCTCCTGCAGTGGCCATGGCGCAAAATAACAATGCGCCTTCAAGTTATGATCCACATGATATCAAAATCACGGGATACCTTCAGACACAGTTTCAAAAGGCGCAATCTCCAGGAATAACTTCGTTCTCCGGTGGGGATTTCTCCAAGAACTCTGACAACCGTTTTATGATCAGACGTGGCCGCCTTAAGATCGACCGCGTGGATACCTATTCAAGTATTGTGTTCCAACTCGATGCAACACAGGATGGTGTGCAATTAATGGATGCTTTCATTCAGCTGCGGCACCCCAGCCAAAAGGGTTTAAGCCTTACAGCCGGTCTCTTCAACAGACCCTTTGGATATTCTATCGTCTACTCTTCTGGCTATCGCGATTTCCCGGAAAGAGCGCGCGTGTTTCAAACCTTGATGCCGCGTGAACGTGATCTTGGTGGTATGGTTAGCTACCATCCAGGAGGCAAAGTAAAATTCCTGAATTTAGATTTAGCCCTGGTAAATGGAAGTGGGCATTCAGCCAAAGACTATGACTCCAAAAAAGATCTGATCGGTAACTTGGCATTTAAGTTCGATAGCCTTGCGGATAAAAGATTACATCTTGGTTTCGGTGGTTCATTCTATAAAGGATCAGTCCGAAACGATACGAAGACTTACTATACCTCTGATGGAGCTGGCTATACTGCACATACCAGCGATGAGAACGAGGGTAAAGGAATCGGACGGAACTATTATGGTGCAAACTTGCAGATAGAACTCGATAATAGCTTTGGAAAGTCCAGCTTTAAGACGGAATATGTAACCGGCGACCAACCCGGTGTAGCTGGTGGAGAGGATATCAAAGGGCCATACGCAAGTAGAAGTTTTACCACCCAGCCGGCAACGGATTTGTACCAGCGAAAATTTAACGGATATTACCTTTGGTTTACCCAGGAAATCGCAAAAACAGGTGTAACAGCTTTATTGGCGTATGACGTATATGATCCGAACAAAAAGGCAAGTGGTATGAGCATCGGAATGCCTGATAATTTTACGGCAGATGGCGATGTAAAATTCAGTACATTGGGTTACGGTGTTGCTTATCAGATCAGTAATCGATTGAAACTGACAGTTTACAACGAACATGTCACCAATGAGACGACTAGTTTACCAAATTTCTCTGATGATCTCAAAGACAACGTTTTTACAACGAGATTGCTCTATCGCTGGTAGAGCAAATGAGATAAAAACTACATTCTATATCGCTAAGCCAAAGTTTGATACATGGTTCCGTGACAGCTCGCCGGGTTCCCGGGGAACGATGACCCGCTATGAATAGCATCCTTTATACGATATTCTTTCGGATGCGGCTTAAAGAAGAAGCTGTAATCCCCAAATAGGAGGCCAGCATTGTTAAAGGAACACGATTTGCCAGTCCGGGATAGAGCTTTAGAAATAGCAGATAGCGTTCACTGGCATCGAGGTTCATCATGGTATTCGCTGTTTTTAACTTGCTTTCAATGACAAAACCGTATAGCTTAGCCATCAGTAAGGGCCAGATTTTGATCTCCTTTTCCAACAACAGAAAATTATGGATATCAAGGCTCCACAATTGTGCATCTGTAACGGATTCGATATAGTCGTTGGATGGAGTACGATCCAGAAAACTTTGGAAATCTCCAATAAAGCGGCCTTCGTAAATAAAGTATCGTGTAAAATCGTCACCTTTATCATTGTAATAAAGGGAACGAAATACCCCGCTTTCTACGAAGGCTATACTATTGGTAACCTTTCCGCAAGCGACAAAATAGGTCGCTTTTGGAAGATGCTTTTTCTCAAAGGCCTGCCTGATTAGACTTTCCTCTCGCTTATCAAGCTGACCAAATTTTCGGATATAGGCTAAAAGCTGCTCCATAATACTTGTATTAATTACCTAAGATAATCAATTCTTCCCGTTGTGGTCCAGTGGATAGGTATTTTACAGGAATCTTTAATTCTTCCTCCAAAAAAGAGATAAATAGTTTCAGTGCTTTTGGAACTTGTGTCTGCTGGTAGATTTTATTCAGTGGAGCATCCCATCCGTCTAAAAATTTCCAGACCGGCTTTGGGATATCGTCTGCAAATGTTGGAGCAATTAAGGTTCTTGTTTCACCATCTATCTCGTATGCTGTACAAATTGGCACCTCGGACATGCCATTTAGGATATCTGCCTTTGTCAGTACAAGGTCGGTCACCCCGTTTAACATGGCAGCATATTTTAATGCGGGAAGATCAAGCCAGCCCACTCTTCGCGGGCGTTTGGTATTGGATCCAAATTCGCCTCCTTTTTCACGTAGTTCTTCGGCAAGGGGGCCTGTTAATTCGGTTGGAAATATGCCGTTTCCTACACGTGTGCAATAGGCTTTGGTAACACCATAGATCTTATCAACTAGCTTGGGCGACACCCCTAGACTTACACATGCAGCGGACGCGATGGTATTTGAGGAAGTGACATAGGGGTAGCTGCCATGATCGATATCCAATAAAGTGGCCTGAGCACCTTCGGCCAATACTTTTTTATTGTTGCTGAGTGCTTCATTGATGAAAATTTCTGTATCGGTAATTTTTAGCTTTTTTAAAAAATTACATGCCTTTAGAAAATTATCATATAATTCTTGTACTGCCGGCATATCCTGCCCCAAAGCTTGTAATTCGGCATACTGTTTATTCAAAATTTGGAAAACATAGGCTTCGAAATCTTTGGAAAAGATATCCTCCACGCGTACATTCTGCCGAAGTATTTTATTGGAGTAAGTGGGTGCAATGCCATTTTTTGTTGTTCCAATAGTACGGTATTCCGGTGATTCTTCGAAATACATATCCCAGTACTTGTAGGTTGGCAACACAAGATGAGCTTTCACTGATAGCAGGATCCGGTGGATTAAATTAGCGTCAGACAGACAGTCTTGAAGCTGTTCCACTTCCGCCTGGAGTGCAACTGGATCGATCACCACACCGGTACCGATAATATTTTTGATATGGGGATAAAAGATTCCCGAGGGCAGTAATTTCAGCGTAATCCGTTTATCATTGTGGTAAATGCTATGCCCAGCGTTTGCCCCACCATTAAACCGGGCAATAATGTCATACTCACGGCTGATCAGATCAATGATCTTTCCTTTTCCTTCATCTCCCCACTGGAGTCCAATTAAAATATCCATTTTGCTATTGTGTTGAATTAATGGGATCAAAGCTAGGGGATAACAGGAAGGGTACAATTGCCATTTGACAAAAAAACAGACGCTTATGTTTATTCCTGAAAAATTGAGCAAAGAGAACCAGGTCAGTTTTTAACCTTGTCTTTTTCCGAGCTGTTTGATTTTATGTCGCCATTTATCCCGCTTTGTCGCATCGGACGTTTTTATAATGCCAAGATAAGTCACTTTCACAGGTGATATACCACAATATTGCAAGGTTGATCTTTTAAGCTGATTGACACTGGGCCTACCGTAAATAAGGGCATAATACCAACCGGGCTGATCTAGGGTCGTAATAATCCGTGCGGATTTTTCTTTGAGTAATTTGTCCCAAAAAAGCGAGTTTTCACGGTATTGAAAAGCGAAACCAGGTAAAAAGAGTCTATCAATAAAACCTTTCATAATCGCCGGAAGACCGCCCCACCAAACGGGATGTACCCAAACTAGATGATCCGCCCAGTGGATATCTTCCCAGGCTTGCAGGAGATCGGGTTCGAGCTCTGTCCGCTTCTGGTATCCAAACTGGAGATTGGGATTAAAATTCAGATCAGCAATGTTAATCGAGCGAACTTCCGCTCCAGATTCTTTGGCACCTTCTTTATAAGCTGCGGCAATACCAAAATTGAAGGATTCCCTATTGGGGTGACCGTTGATGATAAGTATTCTCTTTTTCATGTTATTCTTCTGATAACACAAAAGTAGGGGGGCTGTCCCTTCAATTATAGGACAAATGTCTAAAAAGTAATCCCATTGCGGATCCGGCTTAAATGCCGTTGTGTGATGCCCAGATAGGACGATAAATACTGCAATGGTATTTGTCGGACAAATTCAGGCTGATCCCGAAGTAGGACCGTATAGCGTTGCAAAGCTGTTTCTTTCTGCAATTGAAAGATACGTTTTTCGAGTTCCAGATATTGCTGTTCAGCAATCATCCTGAGGTATTTTGTCCAGACTAGACTTTCAGCTGCAAGTTTGTCAATAGCACTTTTTTTGATGACCCAGAGTTCTGCGGGGGTGAGGGCCTGCATGGTCTCAACACTTGGACCGCCTGTAATAAAAGAGGAGTAGGCAGCGATCAAGCTATTGGGAAATCGAAAACAATAGGTGACGTCTTCTGCACTTGAGGTTGTATAATATGACCGAAAGATTCCAGAGGCAATGAAGGCGACCTCGTTACAGGGCTGATTCTCCTTGACAAAAAAATCATTTTTATTCAGCCTTCTGAATTCAAAAAGCTGAATAATCTCGGTAATTTCTTCCGGATTGAAGAGGCCTAAAGACCGAAAGTAAGCTGCTAGCATAGGGATCAAACTTAGATAAATTGCTTTAGTAATACAACATAAATCTGCTAGGATCTATATTATGGGATACACTTTGCTTCAGCTTCAGTAAGATCTATATACAGACAGGTTACTGAAAGGCCACTTTTCCTTCTCATTGAGTGATTATTTTTTTGATCAATACGATTTGTCCCAGATGATAATAACTGTGTTCAATCACACCCTCAATATTCCTTAGATAGGATCCATATTTCTCATTAAAAAAAGGCTGATCAAAAATTTCTGCATCAAATTGTTCGACTTTATCGGCAAAAAGGGCTGCATTTGTCAAAAAATCAGAGCGAAGTTTATCCCAATCGTTCTTTCCGGTTATTTCAGGTAAATCAAAACTGTATTTATCATTAATTTCCAGCTTTCCCGTTTCAAATGCGGCAAGTAATCCCTTTAAGTAATAATTGATGTGATAGGTGAGTGTGGCAATCGTATTTAAATTGTTGATCTTCAGGATAGCCTGTTCCCAACTGATATCTGACAGTTGTTCCTGATAGTTGGTATTTGCAATCCAATGACCGTTTAATAAAATTTCTCTAAGTCTGCTTGCAATAAATCGCTGCTTTTCCATTTCCTGTTGAAATTTTTTATTGATTAGTACTCTTTGTTTTTGATAAAAAATTAGATTTTTAAAGTAATGTCAGTATCATGAGGTTTATATCGTTTTTATAATTCTAATTTACGTACAATTTCCTTATTCTTCATCTTGGCTTAATCTCTTGTTAATAAGACTTTTGTTCTTTTGCTCAAAGTCATCGTTACCAGGAGATCATGTTTGCACTAACCGGAAAAGATTTAAGGAATGTTTGGGACCAATTTGTGGAAGATGAATGTGAAGAGTCATTTTATATTTTATATAAACACTATTACCATTATCTTTCGTATTTGGGGCTGAAGAAAAAAATGTCGATGCAGCGCATTCAGGATAGTATCAATGATGTGTTCTTACATCTGTGGGAGAAAAAAACAGGCAATCGACAAATACGAAATCATCACAATTATATTATCACCGTGTTCTTTCGAAAGCTCTTTCGGAAGGAAATGTTGCAACTAGCGGATCTGGATTTTTCCGAAGAAGCACATGATCCAGCAGTCCATCAATCTGTCGAAGAACAATATATTCGTACGGTAACAACAGATACTGTTGCGCAATTGGTACAAGAACACCTGGAACAGCTGGGCGCAAAACAACGTCTGGTTATTTATCAGCGCTTTTTTCTAGATCTTTCCTGTCAGGAGATCGCTGATGCGAATCAAGTTTCTATTCATACCATTTATAATACCATCTATAAGTCACTGGAAAAGATCAAAAATAATCTGTCCAATGAACAAGAAATCTTTCTTAAAGTGGCCGTAGGACTGCTTTCTTCATTTTTGTTGATTTTTTCTTAAAAATAAGTAGTGAAAAAATGATGTCCCTTGCTCTATTGGATAAATTACAATTAGAGCAGAATGGACGAACTTAATTTACAGGCTTTATTGCAAGATGAATCTTTTATTAATTATTGCAAGAGAACGGATAAAGAGGATATCGAGAAATGGGAAAAATGGTTGCAAAAATATCCGGAACATCAACAGTCCATTGGAGAATTAAAGGCGACTATCCTGGCATTGGGCTATTATTCCGGTGAAGAATCTGTGCAGACAAATTATTTCCGTTTGCAGCAACAGATAAAAAAGCGTTCTGACCAGCACCGTTTTAAGAAAATTGGCAAAACGGTCTGGTTTAAAATTGCAGCCGCCTTACTTGCTGTGGGGGCAATTTCACTGTTATTATTCCGGCAACAAGCTCCTAAGGAAACAAAAGCAATAGCCCAACATATTGGTTCTCCAGGACAAGAGGCTGCACTGTTGACTTTAAAAGATGGTTCGGTAATTTCCTTAACTGACATTCGCAATGGGAGTGTTGTTGCGCTTCAAGGTGGGGTGGAGATTCAGAAGAACAAAAACGGTGAGTTGGTCTATCGAGCCGTTGAGCAGGATGCTGCGGCCACTGCTGCGGTCAATAAAATTACAACCAATCGCGGCAATCAATATCAGGTTATTCTACCCGATGGCTCTAAAGCTTTTCTGAATGCAAATTCAACATTGACCTATCCATTGAAGTTTGCTCAAAATGCCCGAACTGTACGTATGACGGGTGAAATCTATTTTGAAATCTCAAAATTGGAAGTGCAGACTGGAGGGGATAAAAAACGGATTCCTTTTTATGTGGAAACAGCAGAACAAAAAATTGAAGTACTCGGAACTCATTTCAATGTCAATGCTTATCCCGATGAACCTTATACCACGACAACGTTGCTGGAAGGCAGTGTGCGCGTTACTTCTTTAAAAAGGAATGAATCTGTTTTATTGAAACCTGGACAAAGGTCATTGTTAAGTGAGCGCTTGCGTATAGATAATACTGATAGTTCGCAAGATGTGTCATGGACACAGGGCGATTTTGTATTTAAAGGTGAAGAGTTGAGTAGTTTGTTGCGTAAGATTTCGAGGTGGTACAATGTGGATGTGGAGTGTCCGCAACGACTAGAAAAACTCAAATTTGATGGTATGGTATCGCGTTCTCAGCCGTTATCCACCATCATTGATATGTTAGAAATCACTGGGAAAGTAAAAATAAAAATTAATGGAAGGAGGCTTATCGTGATAGATTGACCTATCTAATCATGCGATAAGCCAAATGAAAACAACCAAAGGTGCTGGTAACACCCTTGGTCAATGTGTTAAGCTTATCGATAACGTTGCGATTCAATAATCATCAAATAATATTAACAACAAATATATGAGTTTTTATCAATGCATGCGTGTTATGAAAATCACCATGGTATTTTTAACTTGTTTGTTGGTGAAAGTCAGTGCGTTTACTTATGGTCAACGGATTACACTCAACAGGCAAAATAGCAATATCCCAACTATTTTAAAAGAAATAAGGCAGCAGAGCGGCTATGATTTTTTTTATGATAATGGCTTATTTAATCGAGCGAAAACCATTAATATAAGCCTCAAAAATGCGACCGTGGAGGAGGCGTTAGCGACCTGTTTTGCAGGACAGCCTTTTGGTTATGTCGTGAAAAATAAATTGGTTGTTGTGACGGCTGCACCTTCGGGTTCCAACAAAGCGGCTTCTATTTTACAGCAACAGCTCCTTTCGGGGCGGGTAACCGACCAGGAAACCAAGCGCGCGCTGGCCAGTGTGTCCATCCGTGTCAAGGGAACCTCGGGCGGAACAAATTCCGATGGCAATGGAAACTTCTCCTTAACGGTTGCCAGAATTCCAGCAACATTGGTTGTTTCGTATTTAGGCTATCAGACAAGAGAACTGGAGATAAAAGAAGCACAGGCAAATCTTGCGATTAGTTTGGCACCACTTGCGACTGCTTTGGAGGAGGTCACTGTTCAGGCAAGGCGCAAAACGAATACAGAAACGGCCGTACTGGAAGAACGTAAACGTGCATCCATTGTACAGGATGCTATTTCCGCTGAAATGATAGAGCGAACAGGAAGTATCACAACTACTCAGGCACTTCAGCGTGTCACGGGAGTGACCGTAACGGATGATAAATATATTGCCGTTAGAGGGCTAGGGGACCGGTCTGTAATTGGACAATTGAATGGGGTACGTTTGGCATCCTCAGATCCTGACCGTAGTGCTATCCCCTTAGATCTCGTTCCTGCTTCACTTCTGGACAATATTACCGTATATAAAACAGTTACGCCAGATAAGCCTGCGGATGCAGCTTCAGGTATCGTTGAGCTCAAAACGAAATCTGTACCTGATAAGATGACATTCGAACTTATCGCGCAGACGGGGCTCAATTCGAATATCGGTCTAGGTGGTAACTATAATAGCTTCTGGAATAGTGAAATGGGATTATTAGGGACACGAATCAATAAAAAAGACCTGTCGAATGATTTCCTGGATCTCTCAAAGCAATACCCAAATGGACTCAGTTCTATTCAGGATATGATTGCCAATAGCAATTATAGCACTTCCGGCTATCAGGAAGTGAACCGTATCAATGGTATTATGAAAAGTTTTGATCCTGTCATGACGACGCGATATCGCCGGGCACCTATGAATCAACTGTATTCCGCTACCTTTGGAAATAGCTACGATGTCTTCGGTAAACACAAGTTGGGACTTGTTGTCGGTGGAAATTATTACCGAAGGTTCTCTGATACTTATCAAGGCGAACTGACACAATACAGTATCTACCAAGGTGTCGTCACAGGCAATCCCGATATATTTAGTTTTAGAAATATCCCCAATTATATTACACCCAATAGCTTATTTATGGGCAAATATCAGACCTATCAAGAAAATACAGGGACAGAAACTCTTAACTATGGTACGCTTGTGGGTGTTACCTATCGGTTTAATCCGCAACATGAAATCAGCATGCAATACCTCGGAAGCTGGGGTGGTGAATCCATCGCAACTAATCTGAATGGACGTTATGAATATTCCGGATTACCGGGAGAGGTCCGAAGCACCATTCATTCTTTAAAACAGACTTTTCGAAATCTGAATACGTTTAATTTACAAGGTGAACATAAGTTTTTGAAAGATGAATTTTCCCCGCGATTGAGCTATAACGTGGCGACATCAAAATCCACCCAAAATGATCCGGATTTTAGATTTGTAAGTCTGGTGGATTACACCCCCAGGGGCGGAGGCTGGTATAGACGGCCGATTATTGGAGAACAGGCAGGTAGCGATGATTATGTCTATTCTGAACACCTGTATGCACTCACATCAGGCTATGTAAACGGATTTGGAAATTATGGCATTATTCAGGCTGAACCCAATGGTCGGAGATGGCGAAATTTAAATGAGGACAATTTTAATGCAAAAGCGGATTTAAATATTCCTTTTAAGCTGTTTGGACAGAAACAATCGTTAAAGACGGGCTTTAACTACCTGTTCAGAGACCGTAAATTCATGGAAAACCAATTGTTTCTGCCAGGATCGAATTTTACGGGCAATAAATCCATTCCATTGTATGATGTTCAGGGCAATCTGGATCGCCTGGTCAGCAATGAAATAGTTGGCGTTGTGCTACCCAAGGCCGGACAGGGAGAAGGAATGATGCCTATAGGGGGATTTCTATACAATAGCCAAAAATCACCAAATAACTATAAAGGTTATTTCGAGACGAATGCGCTTTATGGTATGTTGGATCTTAAAATTGCAGAGCAACTACGTATAGCGGGTGGTGTACGGTTTGAGCTGACCAATATCGGGTCAGCAGTAGATACAGCTAATGTGTTTTTAGATCCTGCACTAACGGCAACATCTCCGGATGGAACACGTATTCCATTGGATCCAATTAATCCAAATTCTGTCTATAAAACGGGTTACAAACCTTTTTATTCGGTAAATGCTACTTATACGCTTAACGATAATATGAATTTTCGTGGAGCTTTCAATACGACCTTGGCAAGACCGGAGTTGAGAGAAATTACGAACGTATTTGAATTTGATGCTTTCCAGATGGGGTTGGTCGTAGGTAATCCTAATCTGAAAAATCAGTATACACAAAATGCAGATTTTCGTTGGGAATGGTTTCCCGCAAAAGGGGAAGTGATCGCTATTTCTGCTTTTGGAAAACGTATCGAGAACCAATTGGTCAAAGTCTTTAATTTAAAAACGGAGGGTCTGGCGGCCACTTACCCGGAATTTCCGACAATTCAATTTCAAAATGATGCTAATGTCGGTAAAGTGTGGGGACTGGAGTTCGAGGTAGTCAAGAATTTAGGAAGCTTATATGATCCTTTAAAAAACCTGTTTCTCGGTACCAACCTATTGTTGGCACAGAGTGAGATAAAAAAATCTGCCGAACGTTATGAAGCGAATCGTTCCCTTGACCGGTACACGCCTAAAAATAGCCCACTGTTTGAGCAAGCTCCTTATTCCATCAATGCTTGGTTAAATTATGATAATGACAAGTCTGGAACAGATTTGACCTTGACCTTCAATATGGTGGGCGAACGCTTGGTACAGATCAATCTGACAGGGGAGCCTGATCTGTATACACAACCTGTACCTTATCTTGATTTTGTATTCTCACAAAAGCTCAATAGACGAATCTTATTTAAGGGCTATGCAAAGAATATTATGAATCCTGCCATAAAAACAGTGTATGCAAATCCACAAACCGGCGGGAAATGGTATGGAAATGAATACATCAACCGGAGCTACAAACGTGGTGCGGAAATTATGATCGGTTTTACCTATAACTTATTTTAATCCAATGAAAATCAATGTATTTGCCAATAGCTATTGGTGGTTATTAGGAATTTCGGCTGTATGTTCCCTTTCTTTTTCCGCTTGTAAAAAAGAAAAGTTGGACGTTATTACCGACAACCGCCCTGTAACCGAAAATAGGCCAAGTTCGAATTCGAGAATTATTAACTTATTTGACTACAACCAACTTATTGCCAATGGTGATAGCTTGACCAATTTCGTGGTATTACATCCGCTAAACCCGGGTAACCACAAATATCCGGGGACATCCTATTTCCCAACGGATGGACGCCTGGGGAAAATATGGCCTATTCCACAAGATCTTTTTAACCAGAATGAAGAGGCTGAATTGAGTTTTGCCGCACGTTATTATGCGGGATTTGGGCTAGACCATGATCTTAAAGTCAATGTAAATAATAGTTACGATACGCCCAAAGACTATTTTTTACTGCCAACTACGTTCATGAATGGTCAGCCTGAGGTTGTCTCCATAGCGCGGGCTGCGACAAGTCCGAGCAAACCCGATCATTTCAAGATCAGGATTGTGAATCTAGCTGGGGCAATTAAAAATCCAGCCAGTGGATTGACGGGGCCACAGGAGAATTTGGTTGGGGAGATATCGCTGGCCTATGCCGACGGTACGCTAGTTAGCCCAAAGACGAATGCAATATCCGTTGCCCGCAAGGTATCTGATTATGTTGAATTGCCTTACGGTACTTATCAATTCAAGGTATTGCTTCAGGATGGGAGACCGCTTCCTGCATTGGGATCCGAACGACATGAATATGGTCTGATTGATCTGCCAACTTCTACTATCCCGGAAAATCATGCAAGATCAACTAATCTGGTCTATGCACCCATTCAGGACTTCAAGCCCGGTGGGGTATATACGATTGTAGTTGCTCCGCAGAAATTTAGCTATATCTCCAATGAAATAGATGAAACTGTTAATGTGTATCAGAATTCATTTCAGATTATTACAGATATCGCCGCGCCGGTAAACCAAAGTTATCTCCGGATACAGGGAGTCAATGCATACAAAGACCAATCTATCGGATTTAAGATAGAAGGAAAAACGCTTGCATCGGGCCTTGATTTTGGAGAAGTGAGCGGCTACGGTGTATTTACCCAGAAACGGTATACGATCGAGGCAGTCGACAATTCGGGCAATGTTATCGCTTCCTTAAATTCGGAGTTACGGAGTAATCAAAATTATACGATTTGGATATACCCGGATCAAAATGGAAAGGCTCAACTGTTACTGATTGCTAATGATCTCAGTGGTACGCTGCCTTTACCTGCCGAAGATGATGGAACGTATAGCAGGCTCGCCTTTAAGTTTTTCTTTTTCAATCGTTTCTTAAATCTATCCATTGGTAATCCTTATATCACGTTTACACTTCCAAATGGGCAAGCCATCGGAAATCATTCCAATGTGAATCTTCAGCCCGGAATTCCGTCGACAAATATGCCTTACACGAATATGAATATGATGATGGAGCCTTACCAAATTATGGCTTATCGATCTAAGCCCGATGTGGTTCCTGGCGTGTGGGCCGAAGATATTGATGTATTGAAATCTACAGACTTTATCGCTGATAAATCACTCTACACAAAAATCAAAAGAGCATTGCCTGCCCACGAACCCGGAATTTATACCGTTGCATTGATTGGAAAAAGCGGTGCCGAAGTATCTGCTAAAGAGAAAGCTAAAATGATCATTATCAAACATAATAAATAATGAAACCATCATGATTTATTCATTCACATAGGGGAATGGTTAACCGAACAAAGCGAGCTCATGAATGCCGCTTTAAGCATACACTCGATGGATAAATCTGATCGCTTCATCACAGCTGAAAAATAAAATTAAACGATGAAAACACAAAGAATACTACATGGCGTAAGCGTATTAGGCCTTTTTCTCATCCTGTTCGCGGCTTGTACCAAAATTGACTATACACAGATCGCTGAGCCTGCTTACTTAAGGGTGTTTAATAACATCAACTATGTACAGACCATGGGAAGCAAAGATGATAAGGTACCTTATTTCTGTATGCTCATCAATCCAAAGACTGGAGCAGACGGAAAATTTACCGGAGCAGAAATCATAGGTGACTTTTTGGACAAACGTGATCCTTATGCGCCACCTTATCCTTCACATATCGGCAACAGCACAAGTTTGAGTAATCCAGAATATCCGGGAAAAGAGAATGTATTGGTTGGCCCAGTTTTAAATGGATTTGATCTGAGCAGCTGGGCACAGATTCCATCTGGAGAAGTTCGCCTTGTTTTTGCTTACCGACCCAAAAATACAGTTCCTTTCTTTGAATTGGAAGAACGCTTGAGAAATGACATTCTGATAGATACGGTGATTAACCTGCAAAGTAAGGAGGTCTATACTTTGCATCTGCTGCAAAAAGATTTCGTCAAAAAAGACCATGGAATTTTATTGCGGCAGGAAAACTTCCATAAACTCCCTTTATCAGATTCATTGGTCTATGTCAATTTTTACAATATGAGCGCAAAAGGTTTTTGGGAAGCTGATGCCAGTTTAAAAGATGACGATTACAAACTCGCAAGTTTTAAGTATGGCATCAAGGATGAAATGAATGTGTATATGTCGCTTTATGAAAGTCAGGAAGAGTTGAGCCACTATGCCGCCACCGTAAAAGGATACCGCGGTAAGTTTATGTCCACAATTAGACGTAATACGAGCTCGGATGCTGTAAGTCCTTATGCGAGCTTTCCGCTATGGGCAAGTAATCATGCGAATGGCATTCGAACATCCATATGGGAACGGTTTGACTTTTTTGCGCCCGGAATGAATCCGGTTACAAATCCTTTTTACGATAGTGACCGCAATACAGGAAGCAATTGGGCTGTACTTAACTGTCTTCTGAATGGAAAAGTTGGATTAACAAGTAATGAGAACGGGACGCTGCTCCCGAATTTATTGGTCAATGTCCATTCCGGAAAAGACAACCCGCGCACTTTCGCCACGGTCAATACGATTGAAGTTGTTAATGGTCGAGTGTATTTAACGACAATACAACGGAAATATGCACCTCCTATCTACTAAACATAAGCAAAGATGAATCGAAATATAAAATATAAGATGTCTCAGATGAGGTTTATAGGCTGCTTTTTTGTATACCTGTTTATTTCTATCCTACAAAGTTGCAAACATGACAATCTTACTATGCCTGTACCGAATGAAAATATACGGCCGGCAGCAGATTTTATTCATAATAATTACGAAATGCGCCTATTTGATGCTGCGCTCCAAAAGACAGGAATGGCAGTGGAGCTCAATGGAGCAGGCCCATTTACAGTGCTCGTACCCAATGATCTTGCATTTAATGAAATAGGGATATTTAGGCCAACTGATTTTGACAAGATGAATAAAGATAGCCTACGGCGAATGATTGCCTACCATATTCTTCCGCGCCGTCTTTACCTGCGTGATATTCCAAGTAATGCTGTCGATTTTCGGTATGCAACCTTTGAGGGGTCAGAATTATATGCTTCTATAGGTTCGATCATGCCAGGGGCAACTTCACCATCCAACATGTTGTTTTTCAGCGGTGCAAAGGCAATCCGTAAGGACGTGGTTCTGTCGAACGGTGTCCTGCATGTGCTTGATAAGCTGATGAAGCCCCAGTTTGAAAAAAATATTCAGGAATGGTTGAGTGATAAAAAGGAATATACGGTGTTTGTTGCCGGATTGAAGAAATTCGGTCTGTGGGATCAACTTGCTGCAAAAGGTCCATTTACGGTGTTCGCACCAACGAATGAGGCACTGGAAAAGAAAGGAATTACAATGAGCTTTTTGGATAGTGCCGTGCCTCAAAGATATATAACTGAGGTGTTATTCGGCGCCTATATCATGTATGACAAACATTTTTTTATCTCGGATTCGCAGGTGTTCAGCATTATTAATTCGAACGGTTCGTATAAGTATCATTTGAAAGATAACATTCATTACATGGAATACTTTGCGAATGAGGCCTATCCGACCTGGAAAATGAGTTACTATATGAAGCTCAGAAGTAACGATACATTTTATTCAATTATCCTGGCGGATATAAGTTATTCGGTCGGGGCTAAAATGGACTATTTGTGTAGTAATGGTGTGGTACATGATTTGGATCAAGGCTTAGTAAGTCCTGATCAGGTTATTAAAAAGGAAGAAAATGAAAAATAAATCAATTAAGGTCACTCGACATATCGTACTGATGTGGGTTGCGGGTTTATTTCTGATCTTATCTTGCCGTAAGACCGAATTTATGCCTGACATTGTAGGTGAACAGGTTCCTTATCAAAACGAGGCAACACAAGATATAGGCCAATTACTGGCTAAACATAGCGAGACGAAAGTATTTTTGGCAGCTTGGCAAAAAAGCAATATCTCAGCACTTATTAAAGCGCAAGGTATTCATACGAAAGTCACGGTTTTGGCTCCAACCGATAATGCGCTCAAGCAAGCCGGAATAACAGCGGAGACTATTCAAAAAATGACAACCGAAGAACTTATCGAATTTGTTCAGTTTTATAGCTTTTGGGGTGAGCTTGATCAGACTAAACTTGGTAAATATAGTTTAATGGTTCGTTCGATGTTGAAAAATTCAAAATTTCGTGTTCCTTTTTATGATAATGAGGAACCTATAGGACGCCGCTATGACCTTTATTATTACAGACATTATCTAGCTGTAAAAGATGGAGAGCTACTGGTTAATGGTAAATCAGTAGGCAAATTAACTTACGAATCCGCAACAGATGGGGGGATCTATTTCATGGAGAAATTTGTTCAAAAACCGACTATGACCATATTGGATGCATTAAAGGCAGATGGAAGGTTTACCTTTTTTATTGAATCTCAGCGATTGGCAGAGGAGGCATTTTTTGAGAAAATGTTGGATGATATTGAACCATTATGGGGTTATCGAATGAGCAAAGAGGAGTTTTTAAGCTATTATCCCGATGCCAGGGCACCTTATACCCGTGGCTGGGTGGCGGAAAGCGACCCTATTTTCGAAAATGAGGCCAATCTGACCTTGACCGCAACATTTGCACCTACGGATGATGCCTTTAAACGGGCGGGATTTAACAGTGTACAGGATATTTTAGCGTTCAATGCCAAAAGAGGAGATGTGAGATATGATGAATTATACTTTGAGCCCCGTGGAGCCTATCCGATGGATACCCTGTTCAGCTATCATCGCAATTGGGGAAGGATAGTGGCGACAAAGGATCCGGCATATGGTATGTTGATGGGTAATAACACTGTATTTTATAGCAATGACCTGGATCCTGTATTGTTAAACGATTATTATGTGAATATCGGCGGTTCAGGGCAAGTTCAATATGCTTATAAAATGCCATTCGCCTTTTCAACGAATGAAAACAAAATCCAGATGAAGATCAAGAATGCAGAACAGGCGCCGGTCAATATGGTGGAAACGGATATCAATACCATCAATGGACCTATTCACGTACTTGATAATTTGTTAGTTCCGAAAGGTTTTAAACTTAAATAGAGATGATACAATATAAATTTAGCGTTAGCAGATATGTAATGCTTTTGCTGATCAGTAGCCTAACATTTGCCTGTAAAAAGGAGGACAGTGCTGTTGGCTTCGATAATAACAGTGTGAATCTTGTCGTTGCTGATAATTTTAATTTATCGGCGTTTAATGCTGCTTTGCGTGTAAGCAATTTGGATAAGGAACTGAAAACAGGTAAGGGACCTTATACCTTGCTGGCACCGTCGGATGAAGCTTTTGCTAATGCGGGATACACCAGTGTCGTGGAAATATTAGCTGAACGTGCTTCAATAATTTCGAATATCGCCAACTATCACCTATTGGACGGAAAATATGAATTGGATAAACTACCATTTTTATTTAATCAAGAGCTGCAAACACGAAAAGGTAAAGTTTATGCCACACATTGGGTCAAAGGCGCAGATACGGTACTCACATTAAATGGTGCCCGTATTTTGACCCAAAATTTGCCAGCCTCGAATGGACTGGTACAGGTCCTCGACCGGGTGATGACGCCTTATGTACATGATAAGATTGTGGACGCGATCAATGCAGATGCAAGCATCAGCATATTTGCCCGAGCTGTCAAAAGAACTGCTGTGTTATCGGATAAAGGTAATCAAGGGCCTTATACCGTTTTCGCGCCAATCAATACGGCGATGGCGAAACTGGGATTCGCTTCGGTACAAGAGGTTGACAAAGCAGGTTTGGCAGAGTTGAAACAAGTAGTCAACTATCATATCGTTCGCGATCGCCGCTTTGTATACGATTATATTTTAAGTACAGGTAACACAAATTTATCTAAGCAAACGATGCTGGATGGAAATAGTATTCAAATAAGATTGATTCCCAATGTAAACTCCCCGGGATCATTTACGGGCATCGCACTCCGTGGCCTGGGTAATACCAGTGACGTCCTCCTGCATAAACAGGATATATTAACTGGTGAGGGGGTACTGCATATTGTCGATCAGGGCTTGCAGATTACACAATAATAAAAAAGTTTTATCTCACGATTTAGGAAAACAAGAAATGAATAGATATCAATATGACAATATATGCATAGGAAGATCAATCGGGATCGCCTATCCGCTATTGTCAACACTCAAGTTAATTTTCCTCTTTTTACTTCTCGTGCAAGGATTTGTTTCTTCGGCACAGGAAACGTCAGGTGCACTCATCGGAAAGATTCAAAATAGTGCTGGAAGCGCTGTCGAGAAAGCGACAGTTACTGCTGTACACACCCCCACAGGCACGCGTTACGTACAGTCCACAGATAAAGATGGACATTTTACATTGAACAATATTCGTACCGGTGGGCCGTATACAGTGGATGTGAGCAGTATAGGGCTTCAGGCCGATCACAGAGAGGATATCTTTGTACGCCTGGGAGAAGCTTTGCAAATTGACTTTATCCTGCAACAGCGCACAGAAACCCTTGGAGAAGTTGTCATAACAGGCCGAAAACGGGAAACTAGGGCCGGTACAGTGGGAACAGGGAGTCATATTAGCCGTGAACAGGTACGAAATATGCCAACAGCAAATCGTTCGATTACGGATGTGACTAGACTAACACCACAGGGAAGCCGGGATAATAGCTTTGGCGGAACTAACTTCAGGTACAATAATGTGACTGTGGATGGAGCTGTCAATAATGATGCGATAGGTTTTAGCCCTTCTCTAGGCGGACAGACGGGTACCTCGGGAATGGCAGGAAGCAGCACGCGCACCAATCCAATATCGATCGATGCTATCCAGGATATGCAAGTGTATCTGGCTCCCTATGATGTTAAAATAGGAAATTTTACGGGTGGATCTGTCAATGCCGTAACACGGAGCGGGACGAATCAGGTCGAGGGTTCGGTGTACGCTTATGGACGTAATGCCGCCCTTACAGGGAAAGATCGTGTGGGAACGCTAGGGAAAATGAATAAAGATTTTTATGACTATCAAACGGGATTTCGAATTGGGTTTCCGTTGATAAAAGATAAGTTGTTTTTCTTCAGCAATGAAGAGCTGACACGATGTCAAGATCCTACACAACTGCGTGTAGGAACGGTTGAAACGGCCCATATTCTGGATCACGCTGATGTCGAGGCGATAAAAACGGCGGCGCAGTCGCGTTACGGAGATATTTTTAATATTGGAACAGCTGATAATTATACTAACTGGTCACGTTCAACCAAATTCTTTAACCGCTTGGACTGGAATATCAATGCCTTGCATCAGCTGGCTATTCGTAACAATACGATCTTCAGCAAAGCGACACATATGGACAGGGATCAGCAAGATTTTCGTTTCAGTGGAATGGCATTTGAACAGGAAAATAACCAAACGAGTACTGTTGCAGAATTAAAGAGTAGATTTAGTAACAATCTCTCCTCCAATGTTGTATTGGGGTATACGCAGGTAAACGACCGTCGTGACCCGCTGAGTGACCCTTCTTTGCCTCAGGTGCAGATTCAGGGACGTACACCAGGAACAACAATCTATCTCGGAACTGATCGCGAAGCCAGTATTTTTAATATGCGACAAGGGACATGGGAGATTACAGCAAACCTGAACTGGACGAAAGGTAGACACAAGTTTTTGTTTGGAACACATAATGAACTTTATCGTATTCGCTATGGTTTTGTCAACAGTTGGAATGGTCGAGTGGATTACAACAGTATTGCCGATTTTGTTGCCAATGTACCTTATCGTGTTAGAGGGAGCTATAATTATACAGACAATACACGATCCTATATTTTAGATCATCCCGCAGCGGATTTCTCGGTCAATATGTATAGTCTGTATGTTCAGGATGAAATCCGTGTAAATGATCATTTACAAATTATCCCTGGACTTAGAGCAGATTTAGCTAGCCTACCCGATATGCCAACGTTAAGTGACAAAGTCAGCGATATGTGGGCGGATCCTGGTTTTGGGACAAGTTATACATACACCCCTGCCAATCGAATTAGAAACGAATTTTTAAATAAAATCCAACTTTCCCCACGTATTGGGTTTCGATGGGAAGCAATGGACAACCGACAGTTGGTCATAAGAGGCGGAGCCGGTTTGTTTACTGGTCGTATACCATTCGCCTGGCTAGCCTATGCTTATTATAATACGGGCGATAGTTATGGCGCATTTGATCAAAAAGCTGATCAAAAACCTTTTGCTCCGGGCTCTGATCCCATTAAACCTAGCCAGAATGGGATAGGTGACTTTATTGGACAAAACGGTGCCATAATCAATGATCCAAGCACGGGTAAGACACAGGTAGACTTGGTTGATAATAATTTTGTACTGCCGCAAGTTCTACGGTCAAGTTTGGGGATAGACTATCAGGCGGAAGGCTGGAAATTCACACTGGAAGGTATTTATACAAAAAATATAAAAGATGTATTATTCCAACAGCTAAATAATAAAGATAATCCGTTATGGTATGGATATGATATGGGCAAGCAGCAACCTGTTTACAGTGGTACCGTAGATAATCGTTTTTCAAATGTTTACCTATTGAGCAATACCAGTCAAGGCTATCGGTATAGCATCACAGGGACGATCGGGAAAACGATCAAAGAAAAGCTGAATGCGACTTTGAGCTATACCTACGGTCAGTCCAAAGATTTGAGCAATGGGGTCCGTAATTCTATGGAGAGTAATTGGCAGCTCAATCAATCGTTAATTCCGAACAATCCGAAATTGGCCTATAGTAACTTTGATATACGTCACCGCATCGTTTCAAGCATAAATTATGAACAAGTATGGCGCAGTGCCGGACGGACAAGTTTTACCTTATATTTTAGTGCGCAATCGGGTAGCCCATTCACCTATGGTATCGTCAACAATAGTATTCAGGGATTGCCTCAGCAGGTCAGCTTGGTGTACATTCCGAGAGCAACAGAAGCAATCCGTTATTTCAAGGATATCGCCGGTGGGATGTCCGCCCAACAGCAGGCGGAAGCTTTTAACCGATTTATTGACGGCAACGAATACTTAAGTTCCCGTAGAGGTGACTTCACAGAACGAAATATGGGAAGAACACCATGGAATCTGCAGGCTGACTTACGCATTGCCCATGATCTCTTTGTTCAGAAGTCAAAAAAACAATTTATTACATTTTCAGTGGATATTATGAACTTGACTAATCTGATCTATAGAAAATGGGGTATTCAATACTTTTCGCCCAATACATTTAATTCCACGAGTAGCGTAGGGTTAACACCTACATTGTTCCCCCCGAGCCAAAATGCGGAAAGCTGGCCTGTATTTACGTTCAGCGATCCGGGCCAACCTTACAGCATAGATTATTTTAACTCGAGGGCACAGATACAGTGTGGTGTTCGCTATACTTTCTAATTAAAAGACGTCTAGAAGAAAGTTTAAATTGTAACAATTGAAACAATGATTCGAGTGGTGAAACTCAATAAATAAGGTAAAAAAAAGAATTTATTCTTATGAAAAATATAATAAAACTAACAATGATATGCATAGCAATGGCGATTGCATTCATCAGCTGTAGTAAAAAAGAGGAATTGATAGATAAGGAGATAGCGAAAGTAAATAGCTATTATCCTAATTCAGGCAAGGCGGGCACATTGGTTACCATTGAAGGAGAGGGATTCAGTAGTTCAATAACTGAATTTACAGCCACAGTTGCTGGAAATTCGGCAGAGGTAATCAGCGCGACTCCCACAGCAGTCGTATTACGTGTGCCGAAAGGTGATAAAAGTGGAACAGTTGTCTTGAAATATGGTAACAATAGCTTTGATGTGGGCACGTATACTTATCAGGACCTGTCTATAGCAAAAGTTTTTCCGACGAATGGTACCCTCGGTACCCAATTACGGATTGACGGTGAGGGATTTGGCAGCACTGAAACTCCAGCGGAGGTTTACGTTAATGGCAAGAAAGCATTGGTAGTAAGCGTGACCGATAAGGTGATCATTGCTGAAGTTCCCGAAGATGCTGGATATGGTGCTGTGGAAGTACGTGTAGACGGGAAAAAGTCTCAGGGACAGAATTTTACCTATCAGGTTATTCGCAGCATTAAACCAGCCACTGGTGGAGCGGGAACAAAGGTTACGTTGACAGGAGAAGGCTTCGAGAAGCTGAATTCGGGCAATGTGGTAGATTTTAATGGTAAAATTGCTACCGTCCTGGAATCCAGCCCTGAGAAAATTGTCGTTGTTGCACCAGCAGGAGTGGGTACGGGACTCTTGTCCGTCAATATCAATGAACAGAAGATCTCCGGCCCGGTGTTTACAGTGGTTGGCAAGCCAGTCATTGAAGCGGTTTCACCGTTAAGTGGTCCAAAGGGAGCCGAAATGACGATTAGTGGACTATTATTTAGTAAGATATTGGACGAAAATCAGGTATTCATCAATGGAAAGCAGGTCGCTATTTCTTCAATTAGCGAAAATCAGATTAAGCTGACCATTCCAGGGGGGACCGGATCGGGCAAGGTAAAGGTTGTTGTCAATGATCAATCGGTCGAAGGCCCACAGTTCAAAGATCAGACATTGGGGATACGTTCAATGAGTCCGGACAATGGTCTGGCCGGGACGAGTGTTACAATCCTGGGAACTGGTTTTAGTACCAATCTGGCAGAAAATCTCGTTTATTTTAACGGAGTTTTGACGCGAGTAAGCAGTGCTAGTGAGAATCAATTAGTATTGGAAGCCCCACAAGGAGTAACAACAGGTCAGGTGAAAGTTGTCGTTGGCAGCCAAGACGCCCTGGCACCGCGACCATTCCGTAGGGCAGGAATAATGACCTTGGCAGGTGGCCCAGGAATGACCACTTTTGGCAATAACATGGCTGGAATGGCAATTGATCAACAAGGCTATATCTACGTCACAGATCCAGAGAATAAACAAGTGAAGAAGGTATCGCCTACAGGGAATGTTTCCATCCTGCAGGTCGATGGCGCCAACGCAATTTTTGATTATCCGTCAGGAATAGCAATTGACCAACAAAATAATATCTACGTCAGCGATCAACGGGCAAATCAGATCTTTAAAATTACGCCTGCAGGTAAACGTACAGTACACGCAAGCGGATTTTCGCCGACAGCCATGTGTATAGACTTATCAGGAAATTTGTATGTCTCGATTGCTGGATTTGGATTGGGGATCAACAAAGTCAATAACACTGGAAGTTATACAAGGGTAACGGGACCATCCTGGGTGTTGGGCAAACCCTTTGTGGATAACCAGGGCTACCTGTATTATTCCGATCAGAATACAAGCAGCAACAATGGGATTGAAATAGTGAAACCAGGTGATAACCGCGGGGTAATATTTGTTGGAAATCCGGATGCTGGATACGGAGATGGCATAGGAACTGCCGCAAGGTTTAATGGTATCGGTGGAATTAGCTCTGGCCTGAATAACCGATTAATCGTCGCTGATAACAATAATTATGCTATCCGTGAAGTCAATATGACAACCAAAGAGGTAACAACCCTGATAAAAACAAGTTATGGCTATGCGGATGGTACTTTGGCAACAGCTAAATTTACGTCAATAAAAGATGTTGTAGTGGACAGAGAGGGCAATGTCTACCTTATGGATGTAGCGAACAAAGCGATTCGAAAATTGTTCCTGAAATAAGATTTTTCTCTATCCCCGATGCGTTACGATTGTTCTCAAAAAGCAGGGTTCTTTTTGAAGACGATCTAAAATAGGCATCGGGGATTTTTTTGTTAAGTATTGTTACTGCAGATGTAACTATTATCTAAGCCATAATTTTCAATAGTATACATCTATCTGCTAGTTTAGTAGCGAGACATATGCTTCGTATTGATGAAATGCGCATTAAAGGTTCATACCACCGGATACTTCAATGCGTTGTCCATTGATCCATCGGGCATCTTCTGTACACAGGAAGGCAACAACTCCACCGATATCGTCGGGTAAACCGGCACGACCTAAGGCTGTTACACTGGCAATATGTGCATTGGTTTCTTTATTATCGCGCACATGTCCGCCACCAAAATCTGTTTCAATAGCTCCGGGGGCGACGACATTCGCTGCAATACCACGAGATCCTAGTTCTTTGGCAAGATATCTTGTCAAAACTTCGATGGCTCCTTTCATCGAACCATAAGCCGAAGAACCGGGAAAAGCAAAACGGGCAAGGCCTGAGGAGATATTGATAATACGTCCGCCATCATTTATAAAGGGAAGCGCTTTTTGGGTTAGGAAAAAGACTCCTTTATAATGAATATTGTATACCGCATCAAATTGTTCCTCCGTGGTCTCCATAAAAGGGGCATATAATGCCGTCCCTGCATTATTGATCAGGAAATCAAAATTTGATTGACCTGTTTGATTTTTGAGATGATCGGTTATTTGTGTTATAAACTGATCAAAGGATTTTGTATCACCTGCATTGAATTGAAATGCAGCTGCATGTTGTCCCAAAGCCTGAATCGTAGAGACGACATGATCTGCTTCTACTTTATTGCTATGGTAAGTCAGTATGACATCGATGCCTTTTTTAGCAAGATTAATTGCCATGTTTCTTCCCAAACCCCGGCTTCCACCAGTTACTAAAGCGATTTTATTTTTTGCCATTTTTATTTTTTTTAAAATTTTATAAGACAAATTTCGTTTGAAAGGCATCTGTTGAGTTTGTGAAAAGCAAATGAATATTTGCGAAATTCAAACTATATCGGTTGAGAACGAAAATTGTTTGGTGAAAGATTGGTCTGCTTTTTAAAGAAATTAGAAAAATGGGCGATTTCTTCAAAACCGAGTGAATACGCAATCTCGGAAATATTCCAGTCTGTTTGTTTAAGGAGAATTTTTGCCTCCTGCGTAATTCTGGCGCTAATTACATGCGTGGTTGTTTTTCCCGTATTGTCTTTTAGGATTTTATTCAGATGGTTAACGTGAACCGCGAGACGTTCAGCAAAATCAGTTGCTGTTCGGAGCTGTAACCGTTGCATTGGTGATTCTACAGGGAACTGTCTTTCCAATAATTCGATGAAAAGTGAAGTAATTCTACTGGAGGCATTATGCGTGGGGTTACTGATGCTTTTCGGTTGTAATTTTTGCCCATAATGAATAATTTCAAGTACATAATTTCGCAAAAGATCATATTTAAATACATAATCGGAAGACAATTCATTATTCATTTTTTTGAAAATGTGTTCAATTTCAAGGCGCTGTTCGGGAGTGATTTGGAAAACAGGAAGCCCGCCGGGCTGAAAGATTGGCAGATCATCTAATATGACGCCACTTTTATTTCTTGCTAAAAAATCATCTGTAAAAACGCAAAAATAGCCTTGTTGATTTTCGTCTCTAGGTATCCAATGGTAGGGTACTTTCGGTGTCGCAAAGACCAACGCGGACTCCTCTATTTCGATTACCTTATCAGCATATTCGGCTGTGTTCTTTCCTGTTATAAGACTGATTTTGTAATAGGTTCGTTTGTTATAAGGCATAACGGGTTTCTCTTTCAACTTTGCTGCAAGCTCCACATAACTAAACACATTAAAATGCCCAATCTCACGCGCGATTTCCTTCGGTATACTCGCGTTTATCTCATTGTAAAACTGTTCAATTGAAGTTGTTTCCATAACAATTACATTTGCAAGAATCAAATTTAGCTTTTTTTATTGAATCACTTACAGGTTTCCTGATCTACTCATTTGGACAATGCAGACAATTTTCATTTAAATGTCATTAGTCCAATTATATTTTGCACAATATAATTTTTCAATCTACATTTGTGTAGTAGAAACAAAAACAAAACAAAATAAATATGAAAACGTTATATACAATCGGCGCTACAGCCACAGGAGGAAGAAATGGTCAGGTAAAAAGTGAAAATGCTGTATTGGACTTGGCGGTACGTATGCCGAAGGGACTTGGTGGAGCAAATGATGATTATGCAAACCCAGAAATGCTTTTTGCGGCTGGTTATGCTGCTTGCTTTGATAGTGCCCTGAATTTGGTGATTAGACAAGAAAAGATAAAAACAGGTGAAACAACCGTTACCGCCCAGGTGAGTATAGGTCAATTAGAAAATGGTGGTTTTGGACTGGCCGCGGAGTTGCATGCCAATATCCCTGCGGTTAGTTTGGATGTAGCACAACAACTGATTGAAAAAGCACATCAGGTATGTCCGTATTCCAATGCGACCAGAGGTAATATCGATGTGAAATTAACCGTGTCAAATAACGAATAATATATGAATCATATTGCCACAGTGCTTACTGTACTTGTATTAATAGAACATATTTACATTGTGTGGATGGAAATGTTCGCATGGGAAACTGCTGGAAGGCGTAGTTTCGGTAAAGCGCTACCAGCCGAGCTCTTTAAACCTACAAAAGGGCTTGCTGCCAATCAGGGCCTATATAATGGCTTTTTGGTCGCCGGTTTGGCTTGGTCATTTTTTATCAATGATCCGATCTGGAGTGACAATGTTCGCCTATTCTTTCTAGGCTGTGTTCTTGTTGCGGGTATATTCGGAGGCATCACTGCAAGTAAAAAAATATTCTTTGTACAGGGAGTTCCGGCGTTGTTGGCGATATTATTCGTTCTTTTTTCAAAATAAATAATTAACTAAATGTCATTAATTACAGATTTACAATGGAGACACGCTGTAAAAGCGTATGATCCGACAAAAAAGGTAACACAGGAAAATATAGATAAAATATTGGAGGCAGCGCGCCTTGCACCAACTTCTTCGGGCCTACAACCATTTAAAATATTGGTGGTTGAAAACCAAACTTTGAAAGAGGAATTGGCAAAAGGTGCCTTAAATCCTGAATGTATGAGAGAATGTTCTCATGTATTGGTTTTTGCTGCTTGGGACAGATATACAGAAGAGCGTATTGATGAAGTTTATGATTTTACGACTGATGTACGGGATTTACCGCGCGGTAGGTTTGGATCGTATACAGATAAATTGAAGTCCATATATCTAAATGAAGAAGCAGAGCGCAATTTTGCCCATACTGCGCGACAAACCTATATTGCGTTGGGATTGGCCTTGGCACAAGCAGCAGAATTGCGGGTAGATTCTACTCCAGCGGAAGGCTTCGACAATAATGTAGTGGATGAAGTGTTGCAATTGGATAAACTTGGATTGAAAAGTGTATCGCTAATGTATGTAGGTGTTGCCGATGCTTCTCGCGACTGGATCTCTACAATGAAAAAAGTAAGAATACCAAAAGAGGAGTTTGTCGTTGAATATAAATAGGAAACATCTTATCCACTAAACTTTAGGAAAACAATATCTTTGCAAAATGGATGATTTATTGAAATTGGACAAACAGCTTTGTTTTTCCGTATATGTCCTGCACCGTGAGATCATGCAGCAATATCGTGCTATTTTAGAAGAAATAGATTTGACGTATCCACAGTATATTACAATGATGGCTTTATGGGAAAATGGTGAGCAAACGGTCAATCAGCTTGGAGAAAAGTTGTTTTTGGACAATGGCACACTAACACCATTGCTGAAGCGACTGGAAGGGAAGTCGCTGCTTACCCGAACCCGGAGTAAGGCAGATGAGCGGGTCGTGAAAATTCGTCTCACGGATCAAGGTGTAGAATTGAAAGAAAAAGCAAACTGTATTCCTATGCAAATTTTTGAAGCCCTAAAGTTGGATTATTCCGATATGCAACAGCTAAAAATGCTAGCAGATAAAATTGTGACGAATGCAGGTAAAAGTTGAATTTTTAACACTAGATTGGCGACTTATAATTTAGCGTTTTAAATAGGGAAATTATTTTTCGCTGAATCAGGGTGTATCGAAATTTTATAAAAAAGAATGCGTTTAATTACTTTTGCTGCTTATTTTGTTCTGTTGGCACTTTCGTTTGCAAGTTGTGAAGAAAAGAGACGAGATACTGAGTTGTTGAGATATGTTGCTTTTAGCAATCGGGATAGTGCTCAATTAGAGCTTAATCTCTTTGAACGCCGTTTTCATGGAAAATTACGGTTCTACCGACCGGGAGGTGAAATTGATTCGGGAGAAGTTCAAGGAAATATCAAAAATGATACGCTAGCCGGAGATTACTATTATTTTCCGTTTGGATGGGGGCAGAAGAAAAGGAGACCCTTTGTTTTACTTAAGAAAGGGTCTCAATATATTTTAGGATCCGGTACTGAGCAAGTATATATGGGGATTCCGCATTATATTCCGTCAACGATCAGTTTTCAGCAGGCCAAATTTATTTTTAGTGAGGCTCGTTAAGATATTTAGCTAAAAGAATAGGCTACAAAATATTTTTCAATTTAATATATTGCAGGAGCATAATGGTCTTGCCATCTTTGATTTCGCCGCTTTCGATCATGCGTAACGCATCTTGAATATGAATCTCGAGGATTTCGATATTCTCCTCTTCTTCTTCCAAACCTCCACCATCACTGACTTTCATATTGTTCGTATACTCGGCGATAAAGAAATGCAGAATTTCGGTAACTGAACCGGGCGACATATAGGCTTCAAATATCTTTTCTGCTTCCTTGATCTGATAACCAGTTTCTTCTTCTGTTTCCCGCCGTATACAATCTTGTGGGGAATCTTGATCTAGCAAACCTGCGCAGGCTTCTATTAACATGCCAGACTCATTTCCGTTGATATAGGTCGGAATTCTAAACTGCCTGGTTAATATAACAGTCTTGGACACGGTATTATAAAGCAATATCACCGCGCCATTCCCTCTATCATAAGCTTCTCGGCTTTGTTGTTGCACTGTACCGTCGGGCTTTGTATATTGATAGGTGACTTTTTTTAAGGTATACCAATTATTGGATAGGATTTCAGTTTTTACAATTTCGATATCTTTGATTGCCATTTTTAGAGCGTTAAAGTCAAGCTATAAAAGTAAGTATTATGGCTCATATTAAGAGTGAAAGAGTAAATTCGTTTCTATTTTCTTTTTCGGATGTTGTAAGATTTAATTTCTAAATTTAGCAGGGATAAAAGTAACAGTGCACAGATCCTAAAATGGCATGGCAAAATATATAAGTAGATAGTATGATTGGGGATGGGCTATACTATAAAACTGTTAAACCTGACCACACACTTTCTGATTTCGTAGATAGTTTTTGGTGTCTCTACAATCATTCGGGGCAGGTCAAAGAAACAATAGGCTTGCCAGATGGGCGGGTGGATTTATTTCTTTTTCGTTCTCCAGCTGAAGGTTTTCGGATCATTTTGCTCGGACTGGGTACGCTACCGCATGAACAGGCTACAATTCCAATCGATGGGGTAATATTTTGTATCAGCTTAAAATTACTTGCAATAGAATATATTTTAAACGAGAGTATAGCTGATATTATAAATTCTGGGAAGATATTGGAACATGATTTTTGGGGTTTTAGCGAACAGGATTTACAGGATTTTGATTATTTTATTGACAAGTCTGTCCAAGTGCTTTCATCAATGTTACCTGCAACTATCGATGCACGTAAACAAAAATTATTTGATCTTATATACGAAAGTAAAGGCACTATTTCAGTTTCTGAGCTTTCAGAAAAAGTATTTTGGACAAGTAGGCAGATCAATCGCTATTTTAATCAGTGGTTTGGCTTATCCCTAAAAGTATATTCTAACATTTTACGTTTTCGGGCTTCTTTAGATCACATTGCCCAAGGGAAGCTTTTTCCTGATGAACACTTTTTTGACCAGAATCATTTTATCAAAGAAATTAAGAAGTTCTCTGGAGTAGTTCCCAAGGAATTGCTAAAAAATAAAAACGACCGATTTATACTATTATCTTCCCTGACATCGAAATAATTTTGTCTTAACATTTTAAGAACAAATATGATGTTAATAGAAAATAAAAAAATTGCTATTGTCGGCGGCGGAATGGCCGGCCTGACCCTAGCTCGATTATTACAGATGGAGGGGGCGGATGTACAAGTTTATGAACGTGATTTCAGCCGCGATGTGCGCGTACAAGGCTCTACATTGGACCTTCATGAAGGGACAGGTCTTGAGGCGATAAAACGTGCGGGACTTATCGATGAATTTTATAAACATTATCGCCCGACAGCAAGTAAGCTGCGTATCGTGGATAAGGATCTTCATATTAAATTTGACGATCATGATCATATCGCTGCGGTTGCTGAAAACCGACCGGAAATTGATCGGGCTCCGCTACGTGATATTTTGCTGAATTCGCTGAATAAAAATACACTAGTCTGGGATCGCCATTTTGTTTCGATGGAAAAACATGGAGAAGGCTGGATTTTACAATTTAAAAAGGGACAGACAGCCTATGCCGATCTTGTTGTTGCTGCCGATGGTGCAAATTCCAAAATACGTTCTTATCTCAATGCGCCTAACCCAATTTATTCGGGGATTACGTTGGTAGAAGGAAATATATATGATGCGCATAAAAACGCTTCCAAGCTATTCGAATTTACAAAAGGAGGAAAAGTAATGGCTTTTGGGGATGAGCAGTTTATCGGGTATGGCACAAAGGGCGATGGATCCATCATGTTTGTTGCCAGCACAAAAGCGCCTGAACATATATTTGCCGAACCAGGTAATGATGTCAATATCAAACAGCAAGTTTCCAAATGGTTAAAGGATAATTTTTCGGGCTGGAGCGTTGTGTGGAACGAATTTTTTGCTAACGAAAATGTGTCTTTTATACCTCGGCCACAATACTATTTCCCTCTTGATCAATGTTGGAATACACAGTCTAATCTCACAATGATTGGTGATGCTGCCCACCGTATGCCACCTTTTGCCGGAGAGGGCGCAAATGTTGCTATGCAAGATGCATTTGAACTTGCGGCATGTCTGACCAATGGTAATTTTGAAAGCTTAGAAATTGCGATTTCTTATTTTGAGAAACAGATGATCCAACGTGGAGCAGAAGCCACACAGGATACATTGGAAAATGGCGACCGAATGCATTCGACAACAGCTTTGCAGCAGATGCTAGACTTTTTTGGTGAAAATTGATAGGAGAGCGTAAAAGTACAACTATCCAAAAGCTGACTTAATAAAACAGCAAAAACAAATTACTTGTTAAAAGGATGAAATTCTTTTCTAGCCATCAAAGTGACCTTAATTGCTACTTATGTGCAGGAAGCTGATAACGATTATAGATCTCTTTTAATATTCTTTTGTAATACTTTGTTTTGTCAGATTCATCGATAACGATGATTTCCACGTCATTGGCTCCAAGTAGTTGCATTTTATCCACCGCTATTTGATGCCATTTTTTTGTTGTATAGTAAAATAACTTATTTTGGATGAAGTTACTTTTTTTATAAAACTTATTTCGAGCACGATAAGTCAGAAGCCACCAAAGATCTATCTCCACAAAATCCAAAGAGAGCCCGAGGATATGAATATCTTGAGTAAAGAATAAGTCTATCCACGATTGCAGTTGCAAGTTTTTTTTCTGCTTCAATCTTTTTATCAAAGCGGCCTTGAAAACAGTGTCTGACGTATAGTTAGTGCCATTTACCACGTAATCTCTCATTTTTTGAAGCTGTCCACAATAATGCTCATATCCAAGATTGATCGAATTGGGACTGTCACAATCACCATGAATATGCCAATATGTTTTATCATTGGTCTCATGCCGCCGGAAAACACTGTATGTGGTTTCTCTCACCAGGCTCGTATTATTTTTTGGAATTGATCCTTCCAAGCTGAATTCATAATTTGTCGTAATGATGTTTTTAGTTGGAAGGGCCCGGATCAATTCGTGTATTTCATTTTGCTTTATTTGTGAGACGCTATCCGAAATATATGTTTTAAGCTCTTTCTCATTAAGATGCTGTATCTTAATTGCATTTAGAAAAATCTCTTCATACAACATTGGGAATGGTTTTTGACCATTTTCCAATGCTGTTACATGATATTTTATTTTAATATTAGTCAGCAAGTCGCTCCAGCTAATTCCTGGAGAAATATTGTTGATATCATTTCCAACTAATAAGCTGAATTTATCCATTTGTAAATAATACTTTGAAGATTTCCTCTTGGGGCGAACCAATCAAACCGTTTCATGCCCACTTTGATGACAACTGTCGAACAGGAATCTATCGACTAGTCTCTAATTTAACAAAAAATAATGAATGAACCGGTCGTTAGATCGCATTAAATCTTCATTTGCTCAGAACCTAATAGGGGGTATCATCTGTTTGGATTTATGGTGAGCAAAATCAGTTTCTAATGGGAAATCTAATTTCGAAGGTTGTACCCTGATTTAACTTACTATCTACTGTGATTTTTGCGTCGAGTCTATCGACAATTCTCTTGACAATGGATAATCCAACCCCTGATCCATCAAATTGTAGCGCATTAGGTAAACGATGAAATATTTCGAAAATTCGTTCAGTTTCCTCGGCTGACATACCGATTCCATTATCCCATATTTTATACAAGACATAATTTTCATCAATTAGACTGTCTATCCCGATGCGTGGCGTTGTTTTATTGCTGCTGTACTTGATCGCATTGCCCAGAAGATTTAGGAACAATTGATAAATTAAGGTTTTTTCCCCATCAATTGGAAGGATTCTTCCTTTTTCGAATTGTAGATTATGAACATTAAATCTTACGCTGCAATCATCGATGATATTTTCGATAAACCGTTCCGGATATACAGTTTCGTATTCAAATTCATAACTTTTGGTACGGGCGAAATGGACCGTTTTATCCAGCATGTTATTCATCAACTTGATTGCTTCCATCATGTTTCTACCTGCTTTCCCGAGGAATTCCTGACTTAAACCAGGCCTATCCCGAATCATCTGTGCCGTCATCTGTAAGGCGGCTAAGGGATTTTTAAGATCGTGGCTCAGTGTGTAACTGAATGTCTCCAAGATATTGTTTGTTTCGATTAATTTTTCATTGAGCGACTGAATTTCTAAGATCTTCTTTAGACAGGCTTCCTGGATTGTGATGCTCAAGTTTTTTAGGAAGTTGATTTCGCGCTTTTTCCATTTTGGGGCTGTTCCTTCAACTGTTTTTTTCCAGGCATTGAAGGATGTACGGGGGGAAGGGAAATTTATCTCCTTTGTCGGATCGTAAATAAGCCGTTTTTCTGGGACCCCGGCCCAAGTTTCCTCTACTTTTACTTCCTTTCGGAAGAAATAGATTTTGAAATCCAATTTGTTTTCTAGATCAATTAGGGCAATTCCTGGGAAAGTAAAAATTTTGTCTTCTTTATCTTGTGGCCATTGGAAATCCGATTGCCAGAATAACGGTTCAGTAACTGTCTTTCGGAAGTGGTTGTCCAGGCTTAATATCATTTCTTTTTGTGGTGTAATGCCGACAACATGCCATCTGTCAAGATATTTGAAGGCTATTCCATCGGCTTGGAGGATGTCCATTAAGCTCGATGTCAGAGAGCTGATTACCTTATCAAGATCTTTCTTTGTAAACAGGTTTTGCCTGATCTCAAATGCGACACTCTTGGTCTTAAGTTTGAAATTATTATCCTCAATTTGCTTCTTGGCCAAAAAACTATTGACAGCATATTGCACAATGAAAACGGAAAGATGTCGTTGCGCTAAATCAATGTATTTGGGGATTCTATTTTGACAAGCGACGAGTCCCCACAATTTTCCATTAATGATAATGGAAAAACTGCCACTTGCTTTCACCTGTGCATTTCGCAGATATTGCAGGTGTATAGGTGACATTGCACGGATCGCAGTCATGGATAGATCCAAGTTTTCGGGCTCAACGCCCCAAATCGGTATGGGAGCCGCATCAATATCTGGTGTGACCCTGGCAAATATTTTTGTGTAAAGCTCACGAGCCTGTTTGGGAATGTCAAATTCCGGATAATGATAACCTAACAATGGTTCAAGTCCGCCAACGACATGTTCGGCAATAACCTGACCATCTCCATTTTCCGAGAATCTATAGATCATAACACGATCATAGCCTGTCACTGTAAAAATATTCTCGGCCAGCGCTTTCCAGGTATCGTCGCTGTCATTGATATGCTTGGCATAAAAGAATGTATTTTTAAATCGATGAGACTGTGAACGATGCTGCTCTATTTCAACATATATCTTATTGTCAAAAGGATAAATACTTAGATAGTGTGGTGTATGCGCTAGAGCAATATCAGCCACATAGCGATGCCTGAAGCTATCAGTATGATCCTGTATGATTTCATTAAGATCAATCGTATGTTGGATACCAAGAGAATCAATAAAATTCGTCAAGGTTTGCCCTAGGAATACACTTTGTCTAGGTAATCCTGTGTCTGCCCAGTTTTCGCTCCAGCCTATACAATTAAGAGCGGCGTCAAAAAGGAGGAGACAACCAAAATGCTGTATTTGACCACAAAGATGTATGGCTTCTTGGTCGCAATTAGAAAAATGATTGTTGTCCATAAACGCCTTCGATATTATTCTCCTAAAGTACAAAATAAATAATTAAGGCATAGCTATTACTCCTAAAGAAATGTTCATGACACGCAAAGCGGTATTTTATTTTCTGGAATAGCAAGGCCGTATAGCGTCAAGTGTAATAAATTGACGTTGTTTTAGGTTTAGTTGTACCAAAGATTGACGTTGTAGTTAAAGCTACATTTCACTAAGCAATGGAATTGAATATCCATTTATAAAACTAGCAATAGGCTGATTATAATGGCAGATAAGAAAATTGTAGCTTGAATGAGCAATCTATTGTTGCTGACAAAAAAGGCTAGGTGAACCGATTTCCTAGCCTTAACGATATAACTCATCCTATGCTATAACGATCAGATAACAACGGAATAGCAAATATGTTTTGTATTGTTAAAGCAAAGTTAGCTTGAGACCTAAATCTTTTGCCCAAGGTAAGTAATTGGGCATTTTCGATTGGAAAGCTTGGGATGGAATCTACGAATCTATTGCTTCTAGTTTTTCAAGTATCGATATCATAGATTTTGGTGATAGGGATAAGTACCAACTGGATGCCTTAAATATTACTTACCTGTCTATAGGATATATTTACCGTTTTTTTAGGAGCGTTGGCCTAAAATTTATTTTTGGGAGCTTCTTATTCACTACTTTTCATTAATAAATTACATACTGACCCAAATGATGAAACAATTTAGAGTAAGTGTAAAAATCGGTTTGCTAATACTGGCAAGTTGCATGCTGCAGGCCTGTAGATTAAATAAGACTACGGCGATCTCCCGGTCTCAAATAGCAGGGCAGGCTGAGCGACATTTTGCGGAGTTTGTCGGTATTAAAAACCATCTGCACCAGCATCCCGAACTTTCGGGTAAGGAAATCGGGACGAAGGAATTTGTGCGGCAATATCTGGTAAAATTAGGCTTAGAAGTAAAATCAGATCTATATGGTCAAAGTGTGATAGGCATCTTGAAGGGTGAAAAGGCAGGTAGAAAAATTGCCTGGCGATCGGACATGGATGCCCTGGCTATGGATAGTGATCTGGATGAGCTATATAAATCTCATGCCAAGGGCGTTCACCATGGTTGTGGCCACGATGCACATATGGCTATTGCATTGGGGATTGCCAAAGTAATGGCTCAGAATAAGAAGCAGATGAAAGGGGAAGTTTATTTTATTTTTCAACCAGAGGAAGAGACCTTTAATGGAGCAAAGAAGATGATGGAAACTAATTTTTTGGCTGATTTCGGGATCGAAGAAATCTATGGGCTCCACGTAACAGCTTTCCCTGTTGGCCAAATCTTAGTAAAGCCGAATGAAATGTTTGCCCACCAAAGAGAGATCCAGGTCCAAATAAAAGGGATAACATTGAATTTGGCACAACTTAATAAACTCTCTGCTGTTGTTACAACGAAATTGAGCAGAATCCCTAAAGGAACTAACCCTGCGGATATACAGAAAATAGCAGATCCGGCGCTTGGTGTGGCCAGCCCCAATACAATGTTCAGTGATTATTCATTTATCGATGGTAAGTTCCGTGCTGCGAAAAATGGGGAGGCACAAAATTTGGTGTTAGAAATGTATGAGACTGATAGCGCTGTAATTCCGAATATCCTTACTAAGGTAAGAACAGTGCTAGAGGAAATGGGATTATCTGGCTATGTCCAATCCATTTCGTTTAGTCGAGAGAATCCTACGGTAATGAATGATGCTAGATTGACTAGCGAAGCTTATCAAATTCTTCGACAGGAAAATGGAACAGATATTTATTTAAGTCGAGGTCAGATTCCCTATTTTAACGACGACTTTGCTTATTTTCAGCAAAAAATTCCAGGTGTCTATTTCTTTCTTGGCGGATCTAATTTTAGTAAAGGGATTGTAGCTATGAACCATACTCCTTATTTTCAAATTGATGATGCCTGTTTAAAAATCGGAGTTAGTACATTTGCGTATCTATTAAGTAAGAGATTGTCAGAATAGTATCGGGAAATAGGTTCATTAAATTAAATTGTTTTGATTTTTCTCAGAATTTATTCAGTGTAGACGGAATATTGGTTCGACCTCCTTTTATCGCTAATGTTTGACGATAATGGCTATCCATAAGCAAATCTGTCAACATATTTTTTAAGCCACATCATAGCGATGTGGCTTTTTGTTTTTTGAATTAACCATCAATAAAACTTCTCAGTCCTTGACTGATATTCGGTAGCTGTTTCATACCGCTTATATACCTGCGGAATTTCATTTTTCAGGCTTGGTTCTCCTTTAAATTTGTATTGAAATAGCGGCGGGAGTAGTCACTCGCAGCATATATTGAATAAAACAGAAATCTAGATTTTAATAAAAAATAAGTGCTTAATCACGATCAGAAATTTTAAAAATTAAAGAAGACATGGATATTAAAGAACATCAATTGATAGGAGTTTCCTTTCACGATACACCGAATAAGAACGGGATTATTAGCCCTATTTATATCATTATGCATTATGATGGTGCTACCAATGCGACTAGTGCCATTCATTGGATGTCGGATCCCAAAAGTAAAGTTTCGGCCCATGTGCACATCAGTAGGGAAGGGATAGTGACACAGTTGGCACCATTTAACGTTAAATGCTGGCATGCGGGTTTGAGTTTTTGGGCAGGATTGAACGATTTGAACAGGTATAGCATTGGAATCGAGTTACAAAATAAGGGGACAGAAGTTTATACCGAAAAGCAAATCAATGCAGCGATTGAAGTATGTCAGGCAATTATTGCTCATTATCCTATTCAGGAGATTTTAGGACATAGCGATATTGCTCCAGGGAGAAAGGAGGATCCGGGGAAGCAGTTTCCCTGGAAGAAGTTTAAACCACTACTAAAAAAGAATCACGATGGAACTATTTGAAATTTTAGAAAAGTTAATTATTCCTATTGCTACAGCTATTGGAGGTTACCTTGTTGGTCGGCCGAAACAGCAGGCAGAAGTGGAAGCAACAAATGTGGATAATGCTGGAAAAGTCATTGATAAGTGGGAGAGCTATGCAAACCGGCTTGAAAAGGATATAGAGCATTTAAGGGCTATTATTGAGGATCTTAATGAAGGCCTCAAACTTGCCAATGAGGACCGTATGGCTTGTTCGAAAACGTTAGCGGAATTGCAGATGAAATATGATGATCTGATGAAACTCTATAATGAATTGCAAATTGAACTAAAAAAAGTAAAAAATGAGAAATATATTTCTATTGACCGTAATGCTACTGCTCGTTAGTAGCTGCGGTCTATTCAAAAAAACAATAAGGACAAAGGCGTCACAAATCCTGAAGGCGAATGAAGAAATGACCCTACTGTCAAAAGTAGACTCTGGTAGTATACGCTTGGAAGTTGCACAGTCTCATAACCGTCTTTCGGTACATACAGAGGATCTGATGCATATTGAGGGTGAAAAAATGGAAATCAGTCCGGATGGAATGATAAATATAATTAAGGGAAAGATCCATAAGCAGCTAACGCATCATACGGATAGCAGTAAGAGATTTAAGCAATATGTTTCCCAACAGCGACAGCAGATAGTACAGCGTGTTTTGCGCAAAGAGGAAAAACTCCAGTTGGAGGATAAAGTGACGACACGAACCGCAAGGCCAGCGGTAACAAGCATGCTGTATTTTTTTACCGGCCTAATTGTTTTGGCGGGTGTCCTGATTTGGTGGATGCGAAGGAGGATAGGGGAGAAGGGCTAAAGTCTGTTATACCGATCAAAGGAAGCGATTTGTCCGCTTGTGTCCTTTGATCGGTATAATAATCTAGCGTTCTTTGGGAAACTTTCTTACTTATCATTGAAACGTTTGTTGATAAAATAGTAATTTACTGCCTGTTTAATATCTTTCCTGAAATCGTTATACATGTCAAATTGATTGCAAGCACAAATAATAGATTTTTGTAAGGTATCGCTATTAATCTTTAGATATGGGCCGAGTTCTTTGTATATCGTGCTTTTTACTTTCGCCTTTAGGTTGTCCAGTTTTTCCGGCTGAAAAATCCGTAAAACGACTGCGATTGCTTTGTAACGATGTTGGATGTCTTTGTAATTGATGTATTCGCCCTTAATCTGTTGATTGGGGATACCCATAAATTCACAATAACAGTCGATGACTTGACTTATTTTGGTAAGATCGGGTTCATATATCTTATCTATTGATCTCAATATCTCAGGATGATTTTCTTTTAAGAAACTCAAAATGAAAGAATAATATAATGTGTTCATACGTAGGGAATTGATCTTGTCATTTTGTTGTATTGGGGATGTGGTTAATTCTTGTTGTGGAAGTAGAACTGACATAAACTCTACCTGCTGTGTCTGTTTTGGATGAATGTCCTGGGTACTAATATAACCCTGGTTCAATGCGAAGGACCTTTCTAGCTGTGAATTTGTTGTGAAGAAGCGTTGCATATTTGATGTTTTTAAATGAATATTATTTTCTCTGTCTTATCGTATTTTAATACATGCCACGAGTGGCCTTTTTCCTGCTGGTGATAGTGCCGCTGAGCGATCTGTCATTATAAATATATGTTGTTAAACAAAGTTAAACAAATTTGTTAATCATTCAAGCGTTTTTATGATTATTTTACTGAATAATTTATGCTTTTTAAAAAGTGTTAAACTTATTTGTTTAGTATTAATTATTTGATAATCAAATATTAATGTATTTATTTTGTTTATTTATTTGTTTAGGTTTAATAAGTTGTGTAACTTAGTGTCAGATTGTTATGATTTAGTGTAACATTTGTTAAATATCCTATAAAAACATGGAAACTTATCCAGCTAATAATTTTGAAGTTTTGCGCTTGGAGATGGGGATTACCAACCGGGAGTTTGCGGGCATATTGGGCGTGCGCGAGCAGGTATATTCGCGTATCAAGAAAGGTGAATATCCGATTGGTCTTACGATGAAAACCAGGATTCAAAATGCTTTTCCTCAAGTTCAATACGATTGGTTGCTCTATGGGAAAGGAGAACGAAATGAGCCTGGAGCTTCTCAGTCTGATACTATTTCAATGATCAATGTAGGAAACGGTAAGTCCATTGGATATTTTTCTAATGATGTTAAGTTTATTGATGAAAATAAAAACAATATATTCTTTGAGGTATCTCCGGGACGTTATCTGATGCAGACCAAGCTTGTTACCGAGAAGGCAAAAGCTGGTTATCTTTCGGGTTTTTCAGATGCGGAATACATGGATGATTTACCGGCGCATTTTATTACGGTAAATGAATTTCACAAAGGTGCTTACCGTTCTTTTGAAGTTAGTGGAGATAGTATGACTGATGGGACTGACGCTAGTGTCCTTGATGGTGATATTGTTACTGGACGTCTGATTAAGCG
The DNA here is from genome assembly GCA_029239355.1 of Sphingobacterium sp. Taxonomy (GTDB): domain Bacteria; phylum Bacteroidota; class Bacteroidia; order Sphingobacteriales; family Sphingobacteriaceae; genus Sphingobacterium. The sequence continues at coordinate 106,760 of JAQZAZ010000003.1, read as the reverse complement.
TGAACTATGGCAATCAAAATTCCATACCCATAAATATAGATATTGGGTCATTGTACATCGCTATGAAGGAGTAATTATTAAGGAAATTGCCTACCACGATGTCACCAATGGAATCCTTACACTACGTTCACTCAATTTAGATAAAGCTGCCTATCCAGATTTTGAAGTCAGTTTGGATGATGTAGATCAGATCTTTAATGTTGTTGATATCAGCCGTTCATTATAAGACTTGCTTTAGGCCACCACTTTCTCCTTCTTGAGCAGGCTGGAAATGTTAAACAGCTTTATATTTTTGAAAAATTAAACGACATAGTTACAGCCTGTTAATTTGAATCGCTAAGTAATATAGTAAATATAGCTAATTTAATTAGTTTTATTTGCTATATTTGGCTGTGGATTGAAGGTCGGTGAACATGTCTAATGTATGATGTCATAGCGTCGAACAGTATATATTATATGCGCTATTACGAATAACCGTACATTAAGGATATTAGTTGCTCATTATTCTTGCATGTTCATTGCTTTCAATTCCGACAAATCGAAAGAATAAAACGTACTAGATAAATTTCGATTTGTTTTGTGCCGGTCACATACTAGCCAGGGATATTTACGAATTCATCATTCCCACTTTCTGTAATTTTTGGGGATTAAAGGGATTCCTTTTGGAAAATAGAGCCCGTTAAAATCAAAATAAAAGAAAGTTCCAGTTTCAGCATGTCTGATTTGCAAAAGAGCCTTTAAACTTTTGGGTGTACTGATATACCTATAATCGAAGTGGTCATTTCCCAGGACGGGAATATTCCCTTGCTGTGCATTGACGAGCACAAGTTGTGTTTGATCATCTTTTGCTGGTATGAGGCTAAATTCATCATTCAATACAATTGCTTTATTTTGAGGGGTAATTAGTTGGTTTGACATGCTCGGTGGTGGCATTATGCTTCCCCGCAGTTCAATTTCTTGATTGAGTAATTGTGCGATTGCGTCACGTTTATAAGGTACCGTGCCTAACTTGTTAAAATCAGCGTTATAAATTTCAACCGCAAGGTTCGATTCGGGGATACCGTATTTCTGACCGAATGTACGTTGGATTGCGGATTTGCTTCCTAGTACAAAGCCGATCTGCGTCATGGGAGCATTTTCATTTATCCGATATATGAGGTCAAAGCTTTCAAATCTGGGTAAGGAATTTACCGGAATAAAATGATTGTCAGGAGCTAAAACATCATAGGTTTCATCTGTTTTCAGTGCCCAGAGATATTGTTTGCCATTTACGCTTTCATTGTCCCAGGCGTCAAGATTTGATTCAATTTTTTTATAGTGTGTGGCAAGCCGTATTGGTGAATTTCCTGGCCTTAGTAGAACAGAGTTTCCATTCAATTCAAAGTGATAATAACTGTCGTTCTTGATTCTCAAATGCCCGCAGGCCCTATCCAAGTACCCCGAAAACTGTTCTTTCCCTGAATAGGCATCAATGACCTCGTCCTCTCCTTTATTTTTTGCCACGATATAGCTTCGAAAATCGCCAACCACATCATAATTACCAGGACCATTTATAAACGTATCGGGAGAAACTAGTTCCGTTCCCGAAACGTTCAATATGCCTAATTTACCTTCGAATTTAAAAGGAACAAATTGAGGACGTTCCTGAGCGAATACGCAAAAGAAAAAGAAAAAAATAATAAAAGCGGAAATAAACTTCATCGTAAACTGACTTTTTACATTCGGTGCCGATCGCGATCGCGTGCACTTTTAAATTTGAATTTACAAAAATAAATCTATTCAACTCTGTAATTTTTTACCTATCCCGAATGTCTTTGAGAATAGCTTGCACCGTAGCTACCGGGTGTCACACCACGCTGCATTTAATTTTCAAAAAGCCATTTTATTCCTACTACCAACATCACGATTACCGCAATGATGTATTTTACCTTAATCACTTGTTGTTTTCGGTACGCAATGTAAATTCCCAGCGCCATGATCAAGGCAATTGCAATAATTATCCATCCAAATGAGAAGCTGTTTCCAAGCTGAATATTTATCATATTTTTAGTTTTTTAATAATGTATTTGATCGGATTTGCGCGATCGTGTTTTAGTCTTTTTCAAACGTTACGTCCGTTATCTTGTAATTGAAATTAGTTTTGTCGCGCTCAGCTTCAGGTTTTTCTAATTCACTGTAATGTACAGTGCCAGTCATTTTAAACGTAGTATGCGTGTCGAGATTGATTTTCTCACCATTTTTATCAATGACATGGAAATTTTTGAGCGTATAGTTTTTTTGGTCTGCCGGAAGCTCAAATAGGACATTGTTGTTTTCTGTTCCAACAGGTAATATTACGCTAAATGCTGTGAATTTTTCGGAACTGATCGCATGCGGTTTCACAACAAAATTCATTGCCATTGTCTTTGATTTACCCGATGAAAAGGTAAAGGAAGGAGCGTCAAATTCACCAATTAGTTCAATGGTCTTATTGTGATTGTTATAGCTGGATTCCATTGCTTTTATCGTATCTACTGAGGTGCCATTGCATGATGACAAGGATAGTAAACTTACAGATGCAACGAGCATGGCGGCGATTATTCTTTGTGTTTTCATGGAAATATAGTTTTATTGTTTTTGGTTAGTTTATGTTAAAGATCATTTCATTCGAGTTTTCTGTTCTTATTTTTTTATAAAAGTACAATAGAATATGTAGCCTTTTATAGCAGGATTTAAATCCGTTGTGAACAAATTTAAATCCGTAAGCTCTTTTGCTTTTTTCGCTTTTCGAATGATCAGTTGCCTGTGATATTGTGGTTTCTAAGGCGTTTGATCTTTTTGATTGTAAGAGCGAAGCACAATAGTGGGTGGATTAGAGTGATTTGAGCAGAATCCTGTATTTTTTTGTTAATCTTTGGATCTAAAAAAAACAAGGCTGATGATAAGGCAAACTAAAGTTATCAAGGAGAATGCGGTTCGCATATTGTTCCAGAATACCCAGGGCTCCTCCATAAGGAGACGCATCCGATGGATTGATTCCGATGAGGCTCTTGAAAGATCGAACGAATCCAGTTGATTATTTAGCGGAACATTTTTGGCGCCAGTAATCATAAATACACCGATAATATAACATAAGCATGCCGTCAAGATCAAATAGAATTTCGGAGATGATAGGTCAAAATACAGGACTGACGAAGCAATTAACAATAATGGTGCCCCCAGAAAACAGCCGTAAAATACTGGATTTAAGATTTCTCTGTTGATGTTTTGCATCGCCATCAGATAAGTCTTGTCATCCACTTTATGGAGCCCTAAATTAACTGAGAATGTATATGCGAAAAACAGGCCTGATATTAATGCTGACGTGATTGTTGCTGCTGCTATAGTGATATCATGTAATTTCATTGCTGTCGAATTTAAAAAAGTAACGATTATATTTAATTTTCTTTATGTAAAAATCGTCATCAATAAGCTTTCAAAATAGAATAAAAACGACAAAACTACATCTTGCCAAATGTATTTGGAGTCATTCCTGTAAAGGCTTTGAATACCCGGATAAAGTGTGATTGGTCGGAGAACCCATTCGCATAGACGATATCATTTATTTTGCTAAAATCTTTTGTCGCCAGTTGGCTGAGCGAAGACTGAAATTGAACTATTTTCGCGAATTGCTTTGCAGAAATGCCTGTTTCGTTGAGAAATCTTCGTTCGAGTGTTCGGATGTTCAGTTTTTCTTTTTTAGCAATTTCTTTGATTGGAATAGTACCCTTGCTGTCGATAATATATTGGATTACTTCTCTTATTAAAAAATCGAGCTTATTTCTTTTCTGTTCAAAATAATCGAGCAGTAAATTTTCGATAACCGTGATCTTTTCCGGTATAGTTGGGACCAATAGAATTTCTGAAATGATCTTATTGATATCATTTATGGGCCCATTAGTCAGAAAATGGCAGCTGTCATTGATATCTTGGGGATTAATTCCCCAGAAAGCGCGTAAAACAAATGGATAAAATTGAAAAATAATGATTTGAAAATGGCTGTTCACATGTATGGTGATGGGCTTGATCGTTTGGCCATATAAAAAGATTGTTGGCATTTTTTTTCCATGCGGCTGTATGGTCAAACCATTTTCGGTTTGATGGAATAGAAGTCCGGGATATCCGTCCGCAAAAAACGGCAGGATGGTTTCTGAGGCATCTCTGTTTTCGAATACGAGAATATTTTTGACAAACAGGGCAATGGATTGACCTGGAACAATATTTTGGATATCCATCGTAATAACTATTTCTATATGAGATTTTAAATAGGCTTAAATATAAACAGATTTTACTGATATGGCAGCTTTGGTTTGGTGCTGACCAAAAATAATACTACAAAAGATTCAATGTTTTTACAAGTTCCCTTGCTGCCGCACTTCCCGCTCGGTTGGCTCCGATCGTGGAGGCCGAAGGACCATAACCAACCAGATGAATTCGAGGTTCCCTGGCCACCATCGTCGCTAGCCGTCCGTCCATTAATATACCACCATTTTCTTCTTTAGGCAATACCGCGTCTAAATGTTCCAATGAGCTTTTAAATCCGGTATTCCACGAGATAATATCGGCCCTTTCTTCTCGGCCGTCTTCCCATTTTACGCCAGTCGCGGTAATTTCGCTGAACATGGGAAATCTCGTGAGCACACCTCGTTTTTCCATTGCCTGAATTTCAGCAGAATAGGGGAGGCCTGTGACCGATACGACCGATAATGGCGGTAATCCCTGTCTGACCCGTTCTTCGACCATCGCCACAGCATTGTGACCGGCCATATCATCAAAAGGTCCTTCGCGGAACAAAGGCGGTCGTCGTGTGACCCATGTTGTGGTTGTCACTGCTGAAATCTGATCCAGCAACTGAATGGCCGATATACCACCGCCGACAATGATAACGTGTTTATTTCGAAAATAGTCCGCTGTTTTGAAGTCTTTTGTATGCAATTGTTCCCCCTGAAATAAATCTGCTCCGGGATAATGCGGGATACAAGGGTTCTCCCAGGTACCTGTGGCATTGATAATGCCGTCCGCTGAAAATAGGGTCTCCGCAGTGTCTATGTGAAAACGTTGCCCATGTAAGGATACTCGATCTACTTTGACTGGACGATATACCTGTAACCCAAACCTCTTTTCATAGCGATCAAAGTAATGTGGAACAGCAATATTTGCCTGCACTTCAGTCTCATTGTTTGTCAAAGTTTCTTCAAATGACATGCCCGGCAAGTCATGGATTCTGTTTACTGTACTTAGTGTCAGTGAAGGCCATCGAAACTGCCATGCTCCGCCGGGGGAAGGGGCTTCATCCAGAATAATAAAGTCCCGATTAATTTCCAGTCCCAGTTTTTTTAGGTGGTAAGCTGAAGAAAGACCGGCTTGGCCCGCGCCGATTACTGCGATTTTGGTTTTGTAACGAATGTTGTTTATCATTTGTATGAGATAGCTAACGCCAGCCTAATTCAGGTGCGACATGTTCCAAAATAGCGGAAAGCACATGCACATTGTAATCTACACCTAAGGTGTTTGGAATGGTTAAGAGAATGGTATCCGCTTCTTGGATGGCCTCGTCCTGAGCCAGTTCTTTGACCAGTTGGTCAGGCTCGGCGGCATAACTGCGGCCAAAAATAGCACGTTTGTCCGCTTCGATAAATCCAATCTTATCTGCACGGTCCGACTCCTGCCCAAAATAATACCGGTCTAAGTCATCTACTAATGCAAAAATCGATCGGCTCACGGAAACTCTAGGCTCGCCAGGATGCCCTGCTTCTTTCCATGCTGCTTTATATAAACGTATCTGTTCAGCCTGTTGTATATGAAAAGGTTTCCCATTTTCATCATATTTCAATGTCGAACTTTGTAAATGCATTCTGTTTTGAGCCGCCCATACTGCTGTTGCATTCGATGCCGCTCCCCACCAGATGCGGTCACGTAGTCCCGCTGCATGTGGCTCTAGTCTGAGCAGGCCCGGAGGGTTCGGAAACATCGGGTACGGATTGGGCTCGGCAAAACCTACCCCTTTAAGTTTTTCCAGAAATTCCAGTGCCTTCCTACGCCCCATATCAGCATCGGTTTCCCCTTCAGCGAGCTCGTAGCCAAAATAGCGCCAACCGTCTACGACCTGTTCGGGTGACCCTCTACTAATTCCTAATTGTAACCGGCCTTCTGAAATTAAATCAGCTGCTCCGGCGTCTTCCACCATGTATAGAGGATTTTCATAACGCATATCAATCACTCCGGTACCTATTTCAATTGTACTGGTCTTTGCCCCAATAGCAGAAAGTAAGGGAAAAGGTGATGCCAGCTGGTTGGCAAAATGATGTACTCTAAAGTAAGCTCCGTCTATGCCTATTTCTTCTGCTGCTAAGGCCAGATCGATAGACTGAAGCAAGGTGTCGCTTGCAGTCTGCGTGCTGTAAGCCGGATGTTTGGACCAATGTCCAAAAGATAAAAATCCTATTTTCTTCATGCGTCAGGATGGGATTTGATGTTTATCAAATTTAATAAAACTACATTGATCTGTGAGCCCAAATTTGTCCTACGGATGTCAATAAAATTAGTTGTCGGAATAGTTATCCCTCAATTGCCAAATGGCAATTGAGGGAACTTATAAATGTCCTAATTTTGTAGATCGTATGCATGAAAATAAAATCTCTATGACGCCAGAAAAATTATTAAGACAGATTGAGTTTATCAAGGAAATTGATAAACTCAAATACATTCAACGAAAGACTAAGCTTCTCAATAGTGACCGGTATGAGAATGATGCGGAACATAGCTGGCATTTAGCTTTAATGGCTATGATCTTATTTGAACATGCTGACGAATCCGTGGATATACTGAAAGTTATTAAAATGGTACTGATCCATGATATTGTCGAAATTGACACAGGTGACACCTTTATCTACGACACACAAAAAGCGCATAGCAATACGGAAGAGGAGCGTTTGGCTGCCCATAGAATATTCGGCCTCTTACCAGGATATCAAGCAGAAGAACTCATTGCAATATGGGAAGAGTTTGAAGCCGGAGAAACCCAAGATGCGAAGTTTGCAAGGGCAATGGATCGCTTAGAACCACTGTTACAGAACAGTTCCAACAATGGCGGTACTTGGAATGAACCTGGTGTGAACTATAATAAGGTCTATGCAAAAAAAAGTGTCATCAAAGCGGGGTCCAATGTATTATGGGAGTATGCCGAAGGTCTAATTGATGATGGAGTTAAAAAGGGTATTTTAAAGAAAGACTGATTTTATTCTGAAGAGAGAATGTATATATATCGTCACTGATTTTACCAAATCACTTTGTGATAAATCAAAAGCAGGCTGTACCAATGGCATCGATGGGGAGAAAATATTTTTTTAACCAAGCCCTATTACCTTGTTTTTTTAACCTGTAAATCAAAAGTATTGGTATATCCCAAAATTTCGCCCGTAGCGATATGCATGGCGAGATAACTAAGCGGGTAAGTAAAATTATCAAAATTGCTTTCCATTCGACGACTTAATGCCGAAAGTGTACTTTCGATCTCTTGAAAATTGGCAGCATGACGGATAAAGGAGTCCTTATTCCCATCTCTGTAGTAAATGAGTAGTTTTGTTGTATGGAGTGTTAGAAACAATATCCAATTTTTTAACGGCATTTTTTAATTTGTTGGTTATATAAACAAATGTGCCTATAAAATGTTTGAATATTTTTAATGATTTAAAAATTACCCATTTGTGTTTAATTTTTTTAGCTAAAGTTAGTTTGTGATCTTACATGAACAGGTTGGAATAGCTGTCGCATTTTCTTTTTATTTAAACGAATATTAAATCAATCTAGACGAATTGTAAATATGCAGTGATCATAATTAAGATATTAGATACATTTGATTTGCGATTAGATAAGCATTGAAAAAATCTAAAAACAGATATGATGGATACAACGCAACTTAGCAAGTTGGAGCATGATAGCACAATTATCAAGAAGTATATAAAGAGTTCCGCATTTGGCAAAAACAAAGTCGTTTATTTACCATTGGTGATCGGTATAGGTTTGCTCTGTTTTCTGACATTGGCAATTTTTGGAGGATTGATCGAAACTATTGGTATCGGTGTTATTACAGTTTTATCTGCAATTGCTGTTATTTGTTTTGTTATGGTTGCCGTTATTAATCGTTCGGCGCATAAAAAGCTTTCTCAAGAAACGAAAATGGCACCTGTCTGTATCGCAAAGAAGGTTTATGGAAACGATAAACAACATGTTTATTACTGTATCTATAGTACTGGTGAAAAAAGACATGAAAGTTCATTCATTGACGCGATAACAGCGAAAATTTTTGCCATTCCAACAAATACCGATGATAAAATAGAAAAAGAGATTCTTGATTTCTTTCGACCAGATTTTATAAAACCCGGGGAATTCGCCAAGAAACTGCCCTTAGCGTTTACGGATGGTGTCGAGGTTTGGAGACGCCAATTTGCCCTAGGCACATTACCAAAAAATGCGCAGCGACAGATTGAAGAGAATGGCGGGGAATTTTGCGTGGTGGCAATCAGTCCCGAAAATCCACGTATACTAACGGAGCAGTTTTCATAATAAGCCATTTAAATCAATATACTAACTGAGCCACATTTTGTCTAATGTGGCTTTTTCTTGTCGAAAAATGCTTTATTGAATGTTAAAAGGGGAAAAACGGGCGTTTACCGATCTAAACCAGTCTTTTACCGAAAATATCTGGCAGAATATGCTCATTTTTTTGAAATTAGATACTAGGAATTTAGTTTTTATCGATATGGTGCATCTTTTTAATGCCTTGGCCCTCTTGTTATTTGTTGCAATTGTGAGGCTGTTTTCGAATATAGAGGAGAAGAAAGATAATGAAGTCTTCCACGATGTTTTGCAAGTCTATCATAAGGATTCGGTGCCTACAGTAGGGCCGAGGTATCCAACAGATTTACAGCGGATATTAAGCAATAAATAGTAAAGATCTGAAAGACATATCAACAAGATGTTGGCTTACGTAAATATAGTAATTGAAAGTAAATCGAAGGGCTAATCAAGTTATTTACGCGTGATAGCATTCGGTGAATTTAGTGAAATATAATACAATGAAAAAGGTTGAAATATTTAAAACGAACGTCTGTAAATACAGAGAAGCGCAACAAATCGTTGCGACGCTTCTGGGGCTGTTCTCAGCATATAAAATTAACTTTGATCTTGATGATGATGAAAATATTTTAAGGATAGAATCTTCTCAGTCGGATATAGACGCCGGTAGAATTATGAAGCAGATGTTTGACTGGGGGTATGAATGTGAACGGGTCGTGTAACATTTGAGCTGTCGGGATGGTTTGACATAATCTATAAAGGCAACAGGAAATAAGTATAAAAATTGTTTTTTTATTGATTTTTAAACTTATTTTCGAAGTTATTATAGGTCATTGCCGCCATTTTTTTTGTCATGGAGATCTGCTGTGCGGGATTGGGCTTATTTTTAATTTTAACATTTGAAATGAAGCGTACAATTTTATTTTTTTTAACCTTACTCATCTGTCATTATTTCGCCGTTGGACAGACCAAAGAACGTGATTTGACCATCGGTAAATCCACTACCCTACATTCAAATATTTTAAATGAAGACCGAAAGGTCAATATTTACCTTCCGGATAATTATGGGAAAAATGATACGTTGACCTATCCGGTTGTGTATGTCCTCGATGGTGGCATGGATGAAGATTTTTTTCATATCGCCGGGATAGTTCGTTTTGATACACAACCTTGGATAGCACGCTTTCCTAATAGCATTGTCGTGGGGATTGAGGGCAATACCCGAAGACGTGATTTTACGTTTGCAGTTCCTGATATTGACTTCTTAGAGAAAGAAGGATTTCAAAAAGCTAGCTTTCCTGCCTATGGCGGATCGCAAAAGTATATTGCGTTTCTTAAAGATGAATTACTGCCTTATATTAGTAAACACTATAAAGCAAAAGCGGAAAGAACCGTAATCGGAGAGTCTTTGGCCGGACTTTTCTCCGCAGAGCTCTTACTCAAACAACCTGATCTTTTTGATAATTATATTATTATTAGTCCGAGTTTATGGTGGGGGCAACAGGAGCTTTTGAAAAATACCGAAAAGCTATTAAACGCTAACCTAAGAAAAAAGGTGCGGGTTTACCTTGGTGTTCCCAATAAGGATGAAGATCTCAGAATGTATCAGGATGCCGCGGCGTTTTACGATATTCTGCGCAACCATAAAAAGATGGAAGTTATTTTTGACTATATGCCCGATGAATTACATTCAACCATTATTCATCAGGCAGTGTATAATGCGTTCAGGAAATTATATCCAAAAACAGCTTATTCTAAGTAATCCTCTACAACTTGGGTCAAACACTTTTGTGGGGGGCTGTTGTAATGTGCATTGAATTTATCGAACTATTGTTTTATAAGCGGCCCATGTTTTACCTGGATTGTAAACGCGATTGTTGAATAAACTCTTTCGGAGTTAAATTAAAAGCTTTTATGAACGCTTTTGTGAAATAGGATGCCGAGCTAAACCCCACAAGAAACGCCACTTCGTTAATGCGATAATCTGATTCAATCAGTAATGTGCAGGCGCGTTTTAGCCGGTAATTTCGTACATAGTCGCCAGGAGATGTTCCGCTAATTGCCTTTAATTTTCGTTGGAAATTAGAACGGCTGATTTTAAATATATCCACCAGTGACTCTACATTGAATTGTTCGTCTGAAAGATGTTTTTCGATTTCAGCATTGAGCTGTGTTAAGAAAGCCTCATCATGGACATTTGTGGCCAAAGAAGAATAAGAAGATAATGGTGAAGCATGGAAATTGTCCAAGAGATATTTCCGGTTTTGTAGTAAGCTGCTGATTTGTGCTTTTAGAAAGGTCACCGAAAAAGGCTTTTCAATAAATACGTCGGCACCAGAGAGTAAGCCTTCAACTTTTGTTGCATTTTGTATTTTGGCAGATAGCAGAATAACAGGGATATGCGAATAATTAATGTCATTTTTTAAACGCTTTACAAATGTAATTCCATCAATCTCTGGCATCATGATATCGGAGATTACAAGATGATAAACTTTATTGTCTAACATGATCATGGCCGTTGACGCACTATGAGCAATATCAATATGATACGATACAGCTAACGAATGGCTAATAAAAGCCGTAATGTCCGGGTTATCGTCAACCACCAGGATCTGGGTAAGATTATACTCCGGCCTGTCAAGGGGTATGGGCTGTTCCTCCATGTTTAGACTGGCAACTTCCGTGCTTAGCTGAACATTGTTGATCTTAAAGATAAATCGGGTACCCCGGGGATGCATATCTTCAATTTTTATCTCTGCGCCCAGCCGGTTTGTCAGATGTTTGACCAAGGATAGTCCGATGCCAGTTCCACTACGGTCTTTATTTGTGCTAAGCTGATAAAAGGGGTCAAATACAAGCTTTTTAAAGTCATCCGGTATTCCCGGACCATCATCCGAGACCGTAATCGTGAAAGAATTGTCTGCGTTTTTTTCTAGGCCGATCGAGACATAGGAATAAGCGAATTTCGTCGCATTGGTAAGCAGGTTACTCACAATTTTCATGACAGCATCCAAATCGGTTACGATAATCAGGTCTCGCTCCTGAGGGATTGATAAATCGAAGCGCACCTTGTTGTGGTGGATTGATTTTCTGAATCTATCGTAAAGATCTTCTACCAAATTTCGTAAATTGACAGGTTCCGGGCTTAGCGGCTGTCCATTTTCGTCCATTTTGCGAAAGTCAAGTAGCTGATTGATCAGTACGGTAAGGCGCTCACAATTTTTCTCTATGATCCGGAGATTCTGCATGGTTTCTTTATCTCCATTTTCGTACAGGAGTATTTCTTCCAGGGGTGCCGTAATTAAGCTCAAAGGCGTACGTATCTCGTGCGCGATATTTGTAAAGAAATCAATTTTTGATCGGAAAGATTTTTGTTCCTGTTCAGACTGGAAGGCGATTAAATGACGAGCTTGTTTACGCTTGTTCGCTATAATATAATACCGTAAACAGACATAGCACAGTGCAATGAATAGGATCGCATACGTTATTTTTGCAGGAATGGAACGCCACAACGGTGGTAATATTTCAATTTGTACGACTGTGCCTTTTTCATTCCATAGACCGTCATTGTTAGATGATTTTACGTGAAAAACATATGTTCCCGGCGAAAGATTAACATAACTCACACTTTTCGTATTACCGGCTAAAGTCCACTCGTCATCAACCCCCTCTAGCATATAGGCATATTGATTCTTGGAAGGTGATGCAAAACTCAAGCTCACAAAGGAGATATTGAATGAAGAAAATTGGTGGGTTAGTACAATCTTTTCGTTCTTGTTCAATTGAACCTGAATGTCTTTTTCTAAGTTGGGATTATGCTTGTTCAATAATTGTATCTGTGTAATGAAAACATTTGGTACGGTTTGATTTTTAACAGCGCTGATTTCATCGGGATAGAAACTTGTAAACCCGTTGATCCCACCAAAATAAAACCGCCCGTCTTTACCTTTGAAAGATGCTTTGAAATTAAACTGGTTCGTTGAGAATCCGTTCTCTGTTGTATAGAGTTTGTAATTTTTGGGATTGTCAGGGTGAAAACAGATAATGCCTTTGTTGCTGCTGAGCCAGAGGTTACCTAAGGCGTCATCGAGTATGCCGTAAATCACATTGTTTGGCAAGCCTTGGGCTTGCCCGATATTTCGAAAGCTATCCTTCACCTTATCATAAATAAATATTCCTTTTCCCTCACTCGAAAATAATAACCGATGTTGGCTATCAACATAAATACTGGTTAGTTTGCTGGACGAAATGGGATCATTTGGCCGGATCAAGCTATAATGAATCCAGGCTTGCTTGCGTAGATCAAATTTTATGGGGCCTGATTGATACGAGGCGAGCCAGATATTACCTTCATCATCTTCTTTGATGTCATAGATAAACTGGGTGACTTCAGGGATACGGACAAATTTCTTTTTTTGCTGATCATATCGACTGAGTCCAGCGGGAGTTCCTATCAGAAGATCCCCGTTTTTTGTTTTAAACAACGAGAAGATACAATCATCGTTAATTGTTTGCAGGTTGTTGGCATCATGTCTGAAATTTTGACGTTGACCAGTTACTAGATTGTAACGATCGAGTCCACGGGAAAAAGTCCCGATCCAAAGATGATCGCCATCCAAAAGCAGGGCATGGGTATTATGGTAAGAAGCTTTTATCGGTTGCGAAATTTGTTTCTTTTTTTTGTCATAGTAGTTGATACCACCATCTTCCGTTGCGATCCAAAGGTTGCCCTTGGTATCTTCACAAAACTGACTGACAGCTTTTCCGGAAAGAAATCCGGGAAGAATATCCGGGAAAAAAGTCTCTACGGAAAGTAATGCTGTATTGAGATAATTAATTCCACCAAAGTAAGTACCGATCCAAATGGCATTTTCGCGATCCCTTGCAATGGAGTAGACATTCTGGTCACTTAGACCATGTTTGTAATAGGGTACGTCTAATCTTTCGGATGCCCCCGTTTCGGTGTGAAACAGGAAGAGTCCGTCATCTGAACCAACGAGAAGTTGGTTTTCGCGAAATTCTCGCAGCGCACGGATATGCGTGACATAGGGATGGCTGGTCTTATTTAGAAAGCTACTGAATTCGTTGGACTGTTTGTTATAACGAATCAAGCCCTGCGACCAGGTACCTAACCATAGGTCTCCTTTAGGGTCTTCCCACATCGAAAGAATTTCAAATTGAGAATCTCCAACTTCGCTGAATAGCGGACCGACTATATCAAAATGTGCCTGTTGGCTGTTGAAACGAAGGAGTCCGAGGCGTGTGGCTGCCCAAATTACGCCGGAACGATCCTGTAGAATGGCCCAGGTTGCATTTTGCCCCAATGTGGCTCCATTCAGTTGTATCTGCACAACTTTATTTGTACTTGGATTATATTTCCAGATGCCCTGCGACATGGTTGCAATCCAAAGACTTCCTTGTCGGTCGACATGAAGGGCATTGATCGCTGAGTTAAACGTTCCTTTGCCGCTTATGCTAAGCTCAATCTTTTGAAAGGATGCTGTAATCTTGTCCATGATATACAAACCGTCATCGGTTCCAATATACAAGTGACTCGGCGATTTCTCCGTGATACTTCTGACAAAATTATTTCCCAGTGACTGTTTTTTTTCCGCTTGGTAATGGTAATTTTTGAAACTATTTCCATCGTATCTATTCAATCCGTCTTTTGTCCCGAACCACATAAACCCTTGTCGGTCCTGGACAATGCAATAGATCGTATTTTCAGAAAGACCGTCTTCCACTTGCAACTTTCTAAAATGAAAATTTGAATAACGTTGTGCCTGGCAAGTGACCGAGCTGGCCAGGCACAAAAAAACAATACCAAAAATGAGAGCCCCTTTCATATCAACTAAAATAAAACTAATAAATGATTCTGTTGATATGGCCGATATGTGATAAATGGTAATTATCGGTTAAAAGATGTACAAGCTGGTCAAAAAGCAAAAATGACTAATTTTTACCATTTTTTGGATCATATCTACTATTTGGTTTCTGTAACACCCTTTACATTTGGAGTAGGTTTAAAGACAAAGTCCGGCCATGGATTCTTGTCTTTGCCCAATTATAAATAACCAGTTTTATACGCTAATAAATCAAATTATGAAGGGAAAATTTTTCATTCTTTTCTTGTGCTTGCTGTCCCTTACAGTAAAGTCACAAACGAGTAACCTTCAAGGGAGGGTATTGAATGAAGCGGGTCGGCCGTTGTCTGGCGTAACCGTTACCATAAAAGCATCAGGAACCGCAAAGACGACGGATGAAAATGGCCGTTATACAATTGCTGCGAACAACGGGCAGGAGCTGATCTTCACTTTGATCGGTTTTCATCCCAAAACAATTTTGTTTAACGGTGCGGCGACCTTAGATGTCACACTTCAGGAAGAAAACAAAGACCTGGAAGAAGTTGTCGTGATTGGGTATCAGACGATCAAAAAATCGGATCTGACGGGTGCTGTTTCGGTCTTTAATCCAAAGGAAATGAAAAATACCACGGTAACAGGGACTGTAGGGGATGCCTTGGCGACTTTACCCGGGCTCAGTGTACGCACGGCCGGCAATCCTGGGGCAGAAGGTAAGGTTGAGATCCGTGGTACCGGGACATTTGGGTCAAGCACTCCTTTATATGTCGTCGACGGGGTTGTATCGGGAGCAAACCGGGATTTTAATTTCAATGATATTGAGAGTATCCAGGTGCTGAAAGATGCCTCCGCAGCTGCGATCTATGGTTCGAGGGCTGGGAATGGTGTTATCATCATAACAACCAAACAGGGTAAAGAGGGGCAGATGAAAATCGAACTTTCCTCCCGGGCCACAGCACAATGGCTGCCATGTTACAACTTAGCTGACCGAAATCTATGGCTGAGTTTGAATGATCTGGCATTTAGCAATGGCAATAGGCAATCGGCCAACCATTTCGAGGGCAATACCGATTGGCAGGAAGAGGTATTCAAAACAGGCTGGCTGCAGGATCAACAGATTGCTTTCTCAGGCGGAAGCAAAGAAAGCCGTTATTATATTTCGGGTAATTATCAATCCAACACGGGAACCACGATCGGAACATCCAGTAAACGTTTTACGCTGCGCTCCAATATGTCTACTTCACGCAACTTTGGAGAGCACGTCAAATTAAGTATCGGCGAAAATATCGTGCTGAGTAATTTTAATGTACATGAACTCAATACCAATCCCATTGTCGATGTTTATCGTATGCTGCCAACCATTCCAATCTACGACGAAAATAACGTTGCCAAAGGAGGATATGGTATTGGCGATGGGAATCGGGATGTCACCTTTGGAACCAATCCTTTCGCCAAAGAAGATTTTGAGCAAACGGAAAATGGTAACCTGCGGACCAGAGGAAATGTATTTACCGAATTGGAACTGTTCAAGTCATTCAAATACCGTTTTAATTTTGGCTTTGACCTGAGTAATGATCGTCACATGTATCTGCGAAAGGAGGGCTTCTGGACCTATAACCAGCCTTATGATCCTTCCTCCTTAAATAAAAACCAGGCACAATACCGTGGATTGGTGTATGACAATACCTTAGAATATGCGAAGAAGTTTGAAAAGCATGATGTCTCTGCCGTTGCGGGTATCAGTTATCAGACCTCCAATTATGAACAACTGTGGGGAACGAAAAATAATGTACTCATGTCGGGAAAAAACTATTTTACCAACTTGGATGCTGCACTGGACAACCCAAAAACCGGCAATTATCAAGATCTCGAAAAGTTATTTTCCGTCTTTGGCCGGGTTAATTATACCTATGATGATAAGTATCTGTTCAGTTTTACCATGCGCCGCGACGAATCCTCGAAGTTTAATCCAGATTATCGGGTAGGCTATTTTCCATCTGTCTCCGGAGGCTGGCGTATGAGTAAGGAAGATTTTTTTCAGGTACCTTGGATCAATGATTTAAAGCTGCGCGCCAATTATGGTGTTTTGGGTACTTCCAATATCGGTGTTTGGGACTGGGTTTCTTTCATCAATGTTTTTCCGCAGGTCGCTTTTGGAATTGATCAGACCGTTCAAAACGGGATGACCCAGGTCAAACTGGCCAATGCCGATCTCAAATGGGAGAAGGTCGCGCAGTTGAATGCCGGATTTGACGCCCAGCTATTCTCCCATAAGCTCAATCTATCCCTGGATTATTTTATCAAAGAAACCAAAGATGTATTGACACCGATGCAAATCTTGATGGCTACAGGCAACAACGGCGGAAATCCTTACGTGAATGCTGCCTCCCTGCGCAATACAGGTATCGAACTTGCAACGCAATGGCATGATCATATTGGTGAATTCGGTTATCAGATCGGCGTCAATGCATCCTATATCAAGAATAAGATCCTCAAATTAGGCTATGACAAAAAGGAGTTTACGCAATGGGATACAAAATCCAAAGTTGGTAGTTCTATCGGTAACTGGTATCTGATCAAAACGGATGGTCTTTTCCGTTCAGATGAAGAAGTACAGGCGTATAAAAATAGTCAAGGGCAATTGATTCAGCCCAATGCCAAACCGGGCGATGTAAAATATATAGACTTTAACGATGACGGACAGATTACAGATGCTGATCGACAGTATCTGGGACGGAGCATACCATTATATCAATTGGGGATGAATCTAGGCCTAGATTACAAAGGTTTCGATTTTCAGGTACAATTAACAGGTGCATTTGGCTTCAAATCCTTTAATGGGCCACGCAGTGCGTACGACCGTTTTGACGACAATTCAAACTACCGCGCCGATTATGATCCTTGGACTCCAGAAAATCCCAATGCCAAAGACCCGCGGCCCATTTATGCAGATTCCCGAAATGTTCGCGGCGACCAGGACCGTTGGTTAGAGAATGGAAATTATGTTAAGATCAGACAGCTCGCTTTGGGGTATAATCTGCCGCGTACGCTGTTAGGAAAGACCTTGAAGCAGGTTCGGTTTTATGTCAATGCACAGAACCTGATCACTTTTACCTCCTATCGTGGACTGGATCCCGAGTTTTTGAATGGCAATATTTGGGATCGAAGCTATGATGGTGGCGCATTTCCCAATGCCAAAGGTTTCACTTTCGGAGCCCAAATTATTTTTTAACCTAATTTTTGAACGCAATGAAAAAGCTACTCTATATTTTATTGGCGGTGGGCCTGATGCAAGCCTGCAAAGTGGATGTGGAAAATCCCAATACCATTACCGTAAAGACCTATTGGAAAACCGAACAGGATGCGGTACGTGGGGTCAACGCAGTGTACAATATGTTCTATAAACCGGGCACCTTTAGCCGCTGGATGTGGTTTCGTTTGGATCTAACCTCAGATGAAGGATTTAGTCAAAGTCCCTGGGCCGAACTCAAAGAATGGACACAGTTTAGGTACAATAACTATAATTTCTGGGAAGGAAATGCCTGGACCTATCGCGATTGCTACGAGGCTATTTTCCGTGCAAATCAAGTGCTGCATTATACCCCAGATATTACCTTTGCCAATCCAGCTGATCAGGGACCGATCCTTGGACAAGCGTATTTCTTGCGGGGGCTATATTACTACTACCTTGCGCTATTATGGGGTGGTACCAATCCCAGTCTTCCAATTGTATTGGAACCTTCAACCCCGGGAATTCAACCGGAAGGCCATACCGAAGCAGAAGTTTATGCGCAGGCAATCGCCGACTTTAGTAAAGCCGAAAGCTTATTGCCCGAAGCATGGGGCGGTTCCGAAAAAGGAAGGGCAACCAAAGGCGCGGCACTTGCTTTTCGGGCAAAATCATATATGCAGCTGCATCAATGGAATGAAGCAAAGGCAGATTTGTCCTGGCTGGTAACAGGGGCCGGAAAGGGCTATTATAATTTGACAGCCAATTATTTTGATAATTTCGATAAAGCCAAAGAGAATAATGTGGAATCTGTTTTTGAGATCCAATATTCAGACGCCAATCCCTCTCCTGCGGGCGATGGTGATTTGGACGTGGGCCCCAATCTAGGCTTGAACCGTGGACAATTTTTTGCCCCCCCAGGCATTGGTTGGACCGATGGAGAACTTCGGCCCTGGTTAGTTGATGCATTTAAGAAAGAGAAAAATAGGGACAATGGATTTGATGTACGATTGCGGTATACGGCATTTTATAACGGTATGCAGGACGACTTTCCAAATAATAACAAAATCTATCGGTTGACAAGTGATGCGGCCCAGTGGAGTAACTGGCCGGGACGTGTGTTTTTTAGAAAGTATGGATCAGATTACTTCCGTGATTTTGATGACTATTATAATCCTACAAATGTGCGGCTAATTCGTTTTTCCGATGTGTTGTTAATGTATGCAGAATGCATTGCAGCCTCAAATGGTTCACTGACAGAGGCTGTAGCGCTTGTCGACCGTGTCCGTGAACGCGTAAATATGCCAAAATTAGCCTTGAATTATCCCGGTGCAACTACCGATAAAACCGCATTCCTGAAAAGATTGCAAACCGAAAGGGTATTGGAACTAGCTACGGAAGGACATCGCTGGGCAGATCTGAAACGTTGGGGTTTGGTAAATTCACAAGAAGGACTTGCCGAATTGAAACAAAGGGATGCCGATTTTAATAATTTTACCTTGGGGAAACACCGCTCACTGCCGATTCCCTCGGATGAAGTCAACAATAATCCAAATGTCAAACAAAATCCAAATTATTAATGGCATAGCCTTAAACTTTATAGGAAATGAAAAAGCTAATTTATATTTGTTTACTGTTGCTATTGTCACTTTATAGCTTCAGCTGCTCAAAGTCCGAAAAGAGTGATTTTGTGTTCGAACCAGCTGTACCGTTGGCTGATCCTTTTATTCTGTTGTATGAAGATACTTATTACGCCTACGGTACAAATGCCGAAAACGGTATCGAAGTATATACTTCGGACGACCTTCGTTATTGGAGCAAATCAAATGTGCTGACGTTAAAAGGCGAGGACTCTTGGGGTGGACGTTGGTTTTGGGCTCCCGAAATCTATTACATTAAGGATAAAAAGAAGTTCTATATGTATTACAGTGCCAATGAACATATTTGTGTCGCGACTTCAGATTCACCGTTGGGACCATTTGTTCAAGAGCCAAAAACACCAATGCTAGAAAGTGAAAAGGCCATTGACAATAGTCTATTTATCGACAATAATGGCACAGCTTATCTCTATTTTGTCCGTTTTAATAATGGATCCGCAGTATGGTCGGCGCAACTTGCTGCTGACCTGAAAACGATCAATGGTAACACCCTGAAACAGCATATCGCGGTATCACAGGAATGGGAAAAAGTATGGGGATTAGTTAATGAAGGCCCATTTGTCATTAAACATAATAACCTATATTACATGACCTATTCGGCGAATAGTTACGAAAGCCAGCGCTACGGTATTGGTCTGGCTACAGCAAGTTCACCTACAGGACCCTGGACAAAATATACCGGAAACCCAATTCTGCAGTTGCCAGCGGATCTGGTCGGTGTGGGGCATAATGCACTTTTTTGGGATAAAGACGGGAAACTCAAAATCGTTTTCCACGCGCATCATAGCAAAGATAGTATCCATCCAAGGGCGATGTACATAGCCGATGTTAGTTGGACAGCAGATGCGGTTCCCCTCATGAAAATATCCACGGAAATTATTCGTCCGAAAATAAAACGAAAATAAATCAGCAATATATATAGCCAGAAATGGGTACTCAATAACAATCATTCGAATGAAAAAAAACTTTTTAATTTCTTTATTATTAGTCGCAAACTCGTATGCCCTGAGCGCTCAGGAAATGAGCCAGGCAATCCTGTTGAAGGCACCGGGCAATCCGGCCAAACGCTTTGAACTACTTGACAATGGTGGGCAGACACTGGAGTCCACTACGATTATGCCCTTGGATGTGAAGCAGACTATTGTCAAAAATGGAGGGACAACAATTGTCAATGTAGTTGTAACTGCCAAAGAACGGGTATACTTTAATTTTGAAAAAACATTTAAAATTAAAAAGTATACACATACCGAAAGTGAGTTTCTGATGCCGGGTTTCTGGTATCATAAAAATATGCGGTCACCGCAGGAGGCACCTTCCTTTAAAACCAGCGATAGCTGGCAGGTACGGGAAGACCGCCTTAGCACACCTTTGACTGGTGTTTTCAATGCGGCTTCTAATACATATTATACCGTTATCCGATTAGATAAAATAGAACGGGATGCCTTGACCCCACTTCAAGGTGGAGAGGTGATTCTAAGTGGTAAAACTGATCTTGGATTTACCGGATTTAAAAATGTAGATGGAACCTCAGCTTTGGTCTTTGGGTTTCCTTATCACGAAGCACCCAAGACTTATCTCCGAAAATTAACCTTAGCTCCCGAGGTTGTTGCCTTTGAAAAACTTGAAAAAGGTGAAACAAGACATCTTTCCTGGGAGATCAATGAAGGTAAAGCCGATAATTATGGTGATTTTGTGTCCAAGGCATGGACTTATTCCTACGACAGGCAGAAGCCGTCGACGTTTCCGACTACTTATACTCCGGATCAAGCCAAAGATATTTTAGCAAATTTCTTTAAGGAGAGTTATGTCGGTGACAAGGAACTAAAATACTATTCAGGAGTACATATGCGGACAGATGATTGCAACAATACCGGATCCGCAGAAGTGGGATTTGTGGGGCGAGTCTTGCTCAACGCATACAATGCACTTGAATATGGAGAAACTCACGGGCAGACTCAATTGGTCAGCAACGCTAAGGCAATATTTGACAGTTATCTACAGCATGGTTTTACCGATAGTGGATTTTTTAGGGAGTTCGTCGATTTTACACACAACAACGAAACAAAAGAATTCAGTATTCGACGACAGTCGGAGGGGATCTTTGCGATGCTAAATTACCTCGGTTATGAACAGAAAAAGGGTAGAAAGCATCCTGAATGGGAACGGCGTATTAAAAAGTTACTTGGCAATTTTGCAAAACTCCAGCAGGCGGATGGAAGCTTTCCCCGTAAATTTGACGATCAGCTACAGGTAAAAGATGGCAGCGGCGGTAGCACACCTTCGGCCACGGTTCCATTGGTTATGGCTTCTGTTTATTTTAAACAAGGGGAATATCTTCAACAGGCGCAAAAATCTGCAATATATTTAGAACGGGAGATTATTTCTAAATCAGATTACTTTTCGTCCACCTTAGATGCCAATTGTGAGGATAAGGAAGCATCTTTATATGCTTCTACAGCAATGTATTATTTGGCCTTGGTAAGTAAAGGGAAAGAGCGTCAATATTATTTGGAGCAGTGTAAGAAAGCAGCTTATTTTTGTCTTACTTGGTATTATACCTGGGATGTGCCTTTTGCCACAGGACAAATGTTGGGCGATGTTGGTTTTAAATCCCGTGGCTGGGGAAATGTCTCTGTTGAGAACAACCATGTCGATGTTTTTATCTTTGAATTCGCAGCTGTTCTCGATTGGCTCGCCAAGGAAACCAAAGAACAGCGGCTCTCCGCTTTTTCGAGTGTGATTAAGAGTTCTATGTTACAATTGATGCCGGTTAAAGACCATCTTTTCAATATTGCTAAAATAGGTTATTATCCGGAGGTCGTTCAACATACAAATTGGGATTATGGCAAAAATGGAAAAGGATTTTATAATGATATTTTTGCTCCCGGCTGGACCGTTGCTTCCCTCTGGGAGCTGTTGAGCCCATCTAGAACGGAAGAATTTCTGGCAACAGCGCGGAAACAGTAATTTGGTTTTTATATTGGTGCCACCCGTACCGATGTGGCACCAATTTTTTAGTGTGCATTTAATAGATTATTGTTATTTGAAATGTATTGACAAACAACCTGTCAATTATTCCATTCTTCTCTTAATATTGACATGATTAATTTATCATGGAATTTATTATCTCTATAGCATGCCTGACGCATCTTTCCTTCCAATTTGAAACCTGCGTTCGTATATGCTTTCACAGCAGCATAATTGGGCTCCGAAACCGTAAGCATAATGCGGTTGAGGTTTAATTCTTCAAATCCCAAGGCAACAATCAGTTTCGTTACTTGTGAGCCTATACCTTTTCCCCATTGATTGCGGTCCCCTATAAAGATAAAATACTCGCCAAGTTTGTTTGATGCCGAGATATTACAGATCCCCGCATAGCCAACAAGTGTATTTGAATTGGCGAGAAAAATTCCTTGATTATAATTTTTTGAATCGTTGACCACAGAGATAAACCATTTATCGATCGCTTCTTTTGTATTTAAAGATTGAAATAATGAAAGTGAATATTTAATCGCTTCCGGATCGTTTAGCCAAGTATAAAATGATCTGACATGCTGGATTGATAGGGGCTTCAGAATTATCGATGTGTCCATTTATTTAATACTCTTTGTTGCGTTAATAATCAGTTTTTAATATTTAAGGAACATTATCAATTCCAATTATAAAAAACACTTCCATTTCTTGCAATAGCAATTAATATCGACATATTTAAAAATAATAAAATATTTTATCTCTTCTCAATATCGATCGGACTGATGTGATCAACTCTACTACTCCGCGTTAACTTTCTGTAATTTCCACATAAATAGCATGATAAGGGTTAGAAAAGTCGAAAAGATAAAATAACGCCAGGCTAGCCCATTTTGCGTTGTCACTTTACCACTTATCGCTACAATAAAGTTGGATAGCGATGTTACAATATAAACCATTCCCCCCATTAAACCGCCGGCAGTACCGGCATGTTTTGGAAAAAATAACATGCTAGTGGTAAAAAAGCTTGTAAATAAGACGCCCGAAATCGTATGAATAAAAAATGCAAAACCTAGCATAATATATAGATTCTGTTGAAATATGCCGACCATCATTAAAGCGATAATAAGAGATGCCTGCAATAGAACAGGAGCAATCACACGGGGAACAAAGTCAAGATGCATACGCTTTTTTGTGATAAACCCACCGATCATCCAGGAAAAACCAAGTATCAAGGTACAGTAGCCAATTGTAACGGAAGAAAAATGAAATGTATTTTCTATAATAAATGGGCCTGTAATGTTGAATAGCATAACAATAGAGTAACTAAATCCCAGCACCAATATCCCCAATATAAAACGTTTATTCTGCAACATCATTTTATACAGGTTCAAGTTGTCCCTTAGGTTGATTTTTTTCTTTTCGGCAATACTTTCCCCACTATAAAGGACTTCAAACAACAATAAGCCACTGGCATAAAAAGTAAGAAAATAGAAGTTGGCTTGCCAGTTGAAAATTTTTTCCAGATAGCCGCCCAGAAATGGTGCAAGAATCGGACCGCAGGACCAGACAATTGTAAAGTAACTCAGGTAATTCTTTAATCGCTCACCGGCATAAAGATCCACGAAAAGCGCACGCGTGGCCACCACCAGAATAGATATGGCCACACCTTGGACAACTCTTAACAGACAAATGAAAAATACGCTGTCTGTATGCGCTATCAAAAGGCTGCTCAGTATCAACAGCATCAAAGCCAGGACTTTGGGACGATACCGGCCGATACTGTCAAGAATGTTGCCTATAATTAACTGGGAGATACCATAACTGAGTAAATAACTTGTTAATGTCAATTGAATATCCCGCTCGTGAACATGTAAACTTTTGGCCATTGCCGGAAACGAAGGCAGGTAGATGTCCGTTACAAATCCAGAAAGTGGCATGGATACAAATGCCATGAACGTAACTAGCTTAATGCGTTGCGCGGATGCTTGTCTCAACATTGTCTTGCTCTTTTTATGAAACAAAACTAGAGACTTTTTTGATAGCGTTGGTACTATTTGACAAAGTAAAAATTACGAAAATCAAATATCACTTGTTTTTCTGTCTGAATTTAAGCGGGGATGTTCCTGCATTTTTCTTAAAGAAATTGTTGAAATGGGTTGGTTCTTCAAACCCAAGCGTATAACCGATCTCAGCGACATTCCAATCGGTGTAGATTAAAAGATTTTTTGCTTCTTCAAAAGTTTTTCTTTTAATGATCTGTGTAGTGGTCAGATTGGTGACCGATTTGACAGAAGCATTGAGATGGTTGACATGTACATTTAGTCGTTGGGCAAAATCAGCAGCTGTACGTAATGCTAGTGGATACGCCGGAGAGTCCAGAGGAAACTGCTTATGCAGCAGTTCGTCAAATAGACGATACATACGTAGGCTGCCGGATTGGTCCTGGGGAGCGACATCTTCTACTCGCCATTCCAGCGCGAGGTGAAGAACGGCTGCCAAATTGCTCTTGATCGCACTGCAGCGTAAAGGATAACCGGAGTTATTCAGACGAAACATATTGTCAAAAAAACTTGTAAGTAGATTTAACTGTTCCGCATCCAAAAAAACAATCGGCTTACTCCATTCCTTGAATAGTGATGTTTTTTTAAAAGGTTCAAATGTTTGACTGCCAGTAAAAAACTCTTGGTTGAATAAACAAAAATACCCTTCTTGCTCATTTGTGTCGCAGACCCAGCTATAAGGAATATTCAGCGCAGGTAAAAAAAGAGCTGGCCGATCGATATACAACTCGTGTGGACCATATTTAAACCAACCTTTCCCCAAGATTAGACTGATCTTATAAAAGTCACGTCTATTGTAGGGCGTTTTGAAATCACAGTACTTACGGGGCGAAATATTAAAATGTGATTTTCCGAGCTCCACATCCAATATTGTCCCATCGTTGGAATGCAGATGGCTCAATCGCTTATAATAATCTTGTATGGTCTCTAACGTTTCACTCATGATTTTTCAAAGTTACAAAAATCAAATGTATTCACCGCTTTCTGTCAAACCGCTAACTTAATATAACCTTTTAAGGCGAAGAAAGGAGAGGTCTGAAACGTAAAATACCTACATTCAAAATAGAATAGCTGAAATATGCCAGTAGAAGATTGGGCTAAGATCAGCGAAAAAGCGGAGTTGCCAAAACTTTGGAAACTCCGCTTTTGTCAGAAAATTAATGGGAATTAGTTCAGCGGCTTGATCACGACCTGATCCACGACTTTCCCTTGCTGATCCAGGATTTTAAAGGTTCCTTTTTCATTGTTTAGATCCACCCGAAGTACATTGTTGTTTGAGTTAACAATAATGGGGAAATGGATGCTGTTTGTCGCATTTTGGATAATATGTTTATGCAGATGGCCAGATAACATGATTTGTGCGCCGGCCTTATTTAAGATGGGGACAAATTTTTCTAAGATTTCCTGTTCACCGTGCCAGCCTCCAAAAGGGGGCATATGGCAGATGACCACTTTATATTTGGCATCTTTAAATGACGGATCTTCAACTGCTTGCGCAAGCCAGGCGGCCTGTTCTGTCCGATAATTATCCATTTCCACAATACCGCTATATTCGATATCCGTATCGGGTTTGTCTTCGCCACAGTCGAGTACGATGAAACCTGTGTTGCCATGCCGGAATTGATAATAGAGTTTACCTGTCGGTGTCGGGAAATATTTTGGATACTCAGTTGCAAAGGGGCCACGGGTTTCGTGGTTTCCTCGTGAATAGAACATGGGTTTTTCACTCGCAAATCTTTTAATGGCCGTGTCCATAAATCCGTCATATAGTTGTTTCTCGCTCAAGAGATTATTCACCATGTCCCCGTTGAAAACGACAAAATCGCTTGTTTTTAAATCGCCGATATCCAATAGTTTATCCAGCACCTCATTGCGTTCATGGATATCATTGACAACAGTAAAATGAGTCGAGGCGGCATTGCCTAGTGTCTGAAAGGATAATGGCGCCTGCCGATAGACGTTGCTGGCCACAACTTTTCCATATTGTACATTGACACCTTCATGTTTTAAAACTTGTTGACTGTATACACGGTATCGGTATCGTGTTCCCGGTTTCAGGTTGTTCAATGTCACCTGATGTAGTGTGCCGACATTCTTAAAACCGTAGGCTGATGCAAAGTATTTGGTCCTTTCCTCAAAATAAAAGTGGCTCGAATCATCCGGTGCCAGTTCTACCCATCCTGTTGCTGGCTGGTCTGTTGTCCAAACAATGGATACTGAATGTTCGGTCAATCCCTGGATAAAAGGGAGATGGGTTATTTTGATGTCCTCCTGACCAATAGCCAAGACACTATTGAATAGAAATAATACGATAATGAGATGCAATTGTTTCATGTTAGTAACCAGGGTTTTGGATGAGTAAATTGTTCTTTTTTAATTCATCACGTAGAATAGGTAAAAAATAGGCTTTATCCATCCAGTTGTATTTTTCAAAATCAATGTGCTTAATGCTCGGTGTGCTGGATGTGCTGTGGTCGGGATTCATTTTGTAGACAATATCAGCCACCTTCGTTGTTCTATTATAAATTTGAGGCCCTAGCAACCAACGACGGACATCATAGAAACGATGTTCTTCAAAAGCCAGCTCTATTCTTCTTTCATTTCTATATCTTTCTTTCAGTGTGGCGCCCGAGTCGGTAATCGCTGGCATTCCAGCTCTTTTACGGATCATATTTAAATAGGTTCGGGCTTCATCCTCCAGTCCCAATTCGATACATGCTTCGGAATAATTCAAAAGGACTTCCGCATAACGCATAAAACGCCAGGTCACTGCTTGCTTATCATATTGTGCATTGACTGCTGGATCGATGTATTTCCGTAAATAATAACCTGTATAAGCACCATTCCAATCTTCGATCGTGCTTTTTCGCGTATCAACACCGTAGACAAGGTCTACTTTACCAGTGGAAGCATTCCAACGTTCCCACCTTCCGGTCTGCACTTTATTTTCCGGATCCAGTCCTTTTGCGTCATCTGGTCTTTGCCGCCAGGATGCACCGTTATAAAGTACTGTAGCGGTAAATCTAGGATCTCTATTGCTGTAGGGGTTTGCGGCCATAGCTGGGTCAGACCAGTCAAATTTTTTACCTTCTAATGTTTCAAAATCATCAACAAAATCACCTAGCGGAGCGTTTGTACCCCAACCATGGTAACCATTGGGTGAGGAGTATAGCCCTACACGTTGTCCCATCGGAACCGTAAAATACTTAATGAAAATATCTTCTTCGGTGTTTTTACTAAGGAAGATTTCAGTTAGGTTTTGGGAGATGTTATCCGTTACAGCAGGTGTCGCTTTATATAACTTATATTTGTTCAGATCAATGACGGCTTTGGCTGCCTCTTTTGCAGCTTGCCATCTTGCTGTGCGATTTCCATCAGTATAACGTATCAATTCAGGTTTTTCAAATTCCGGAAATACGTCTTTATTATAAAGATCGCTCGCAGCGTAGAGTAGGATCCTAGCCTTTAGTGTGAGTGCTGCGCCCTTAGTTGCGCGACCCAGATTTGCTCCAGTATGATCAAGTGGCAATAATGCGGCAGCTTTGTCGAGTTCATCTGCCATAAATTTGACACAATCCGCGTACGAACTCCGTTCTTTTTGGAATTCATCAGTCAGTGTATAAGGATCGGTTATGAGGGGTACACCACCGTATGTACTTGTCAATAAATGATAATAATAGGCCCGCATGAAATGCATTTCACCTGTCATTCGATCTTTCAGCGTTTTTCCATCGTTTAGATTAGCGGAAAATGGAACTTGATCAACTTTCGAAAAAAAGAGATTGCAAAACCGAATGCTTTTATAAAGATCGGTCCAAGATCTATAGCGTGATACGCCCCAGCCTAGGAGATCGTCTGGAGATTGTATGCTGCGGTTAAAATTTAGAGAAGCCGCATTCCCACGATAATGTCCTTCGTCGACCAGATTGGCTTTGAATCGGCCATCCGTTAATGGTTCGTCCAATCTGAAATATAATTGATTGATAAATGTCTCTACCAACGCAGGGTCGGTCCAAACAGCGTTTTCGGAAAACTCCGTTGAAGGGTCTGTATTTAAAAAGCCCTTTTGACAAGACCCAAATGTCAAAGTCGCTAGTAATATGAATAAATTGAATTGTCTTTTCATGGCTATTAAAATGTTAGTGAAAGGCCCAAATTATACACTCTGTTTAGGGGGTATGCCGTTGCCGTAGTTGTTTCAGGATCGAAATCTTTTACTTTTGTCCAGGTCAGCAGATTCTGCCCGCTGAAATATAATTGGAGTCTAGTCAACCGGAGTTTTTTACAAATATCATCCGAGAAATTGTAACCGAATTCAAAATTTTTCAACCTGACATAATCGGAGTTTTGTAACCAATAGGTATTATCGTTGGACCGCCAATATTCATTGTACCGATTCCAGGCCCGCGGTTTTGACGCATCAGGGTTTTCCGCTGTCCATCGTCCTTCGATATTTTGTTTGAGATAGTTGCCCGCCTCACCTTGCATTTCATAGTAATTGTTACGAATGGCCCCAGCTGCTCCCTGAAAGAATAAGCTTGTATAAAATCCTTTATAAGATAAGTCAATATTAAATCCACCGGTCAATGTCGGAAGTTCTGTTTTTTCGGATCTCACACGATCCAGACCATCTATTTTACCATCCTTATTGACATCTTCAAAGATAATGTCTCCGGGCCTTGCCCCGGCCCAGTGCGGATATGCGTCGACAGCAGACTGATCTCGAAATATACCTATCGCATTGTAATAGAGTTTAGCATTCATGGGTCTACCCGTTGATTGTTGATAATCAGGTATTCCCGGAGTTTCATCCCAAAAACGAATACGGTTATGATTGGTGGCTATATTTCCATTGACAGCGTAGTGAAAACCATTGACCTGATCAGCATAACCCAGCTGTAATTCAAATCCTTTATTTGTCACCTCGCCAATATTTTCTTTGGGTAAGGTGAGTCCCGAAGAAGAGGGAACCGAGGCATTTCTGTTCCATAGGATATTGGTTCGGACATTATAAAAATATTCGGCTGTCAGGGTTAGTTTATTGTTCAAAAATTTAGCATCCAGACCAAAATTGGATTGGTTGGCGACTTCCCAAGTTACATTTGGATTAGGTATTCTAAGTTCATTCAAGACTTTATTTTCTTGTGTGCCATTAAAAACATATACATTGGAAGCCCCTGTTAGGAAACCATAACTTGACATAAATTGATAATCATCTATACGGTCGTTACCTGTTTGACCCCAAGAAGCCCTTAATTTGAGGTCAGAAACCACAGACTTGATCGGTTGCCAGAATGCCTCATTGGATAAGCGCCATCCTCCCGATATTCCCGGAAAAAAACCGAACCGTTTGTTACTTGGAAACTTATAGGAACCGTCATAACGCCATAAAAATTCCAGTAAATACTTGTTGTCAAAGTCATAATTTAGGCGGCCGAAATAATTGAGTCTGGCCTGCATGGCGGATTGACCGGAATTATCTTTTTCAGCATCGCCACCTGCGAATAGCTCTTCAATAGCAGCAGATACATAATATTTTCTAAAAGCGTAAAACTCCATATTATCACCTTTAATCTTTTCTACTCCCAACAAGCCATTGAAATGATGCTTTTTACCAAAATTTCGTTCATAACGGACCAGTGCGTTTAAAGTCAAAAGGTTTTTGGTGTCAAAATCTTGTCGGAGTTGCGGTGATGTAAATCCCTTTAGTCCGGCAACTAGTATTGGTGTTCCATTATTATCCACTGTTTTGCCATCCCAATTGTATAATGTCCAAGGTGTCTGCCATAACTTGTCGTTTTGTAAGGTTCTGTCATAAGCGACATTTCCGCTGACAGATAAACCTTTAACGCCAGGAATCTCGATTTCCAGATTCGCCCTAGATTCGAGCATCATCGTTTTATTTCGGTCGTAGCCGGTCTGATTAGTCGTAATAACGACAGGATTATTTCCATATTCTATATCTGGACCGTTTTGCCCGGTAGGCCAATAAGCGTGCATGTTAGGTTTACCCCGCAAGATCATTCCAAAGATATCCGCTGCGGAACGTGTTGGATAGTTTCGGTTGTATTCACGCAATGCAGCGTTAACCCCGTATTTAATATAATCATTGAATTTTCCAGTCAGGTTGCTTCTAAAATTGTATTGATTAAACTGGGTTGCTGAATTTTTATAGATAGCATCCTGTTTATCATAGCCACCCGAGATATAATAATTGAGGTATTCCGAACCGCCAGTAATATTTAGCGCTGTTTTATGTTGGGGTGCTGCAGTACGAAATGTTGCCTCAAACCAATCTGTATTGGGATATTTCCAGATATCTGTGCCGGCACGGAATAAGGCTAACTCTTCTTCACTGTATTTTGGCTTTTGACCAGCATAGAGGCCGATTTCATTAAGCATTTGTGCATATTCGGCGGCATCTGCCATTTTTGGAATTACGGTTGGTGCTGACCAGCCTTGGTTATGTGTCAAACTCACTTGTGGTTTACCGCTTTTTCCTTTCTTTGTTGTGACCAGAATGACCCCGTTGGCTGCTTGGGAACCATAAATGGCGGCTGATGCATCCTTTAATATGGTCACACTTTCAATATCCTGAGGATTGAGTCTTTCAATCGATCTATTGGCGATACCATCGACTACGATTAATGGTGAATTGTCACCCAAAGTATTGGCTCCACGGATTCGAAGTGTAGAATTGTCACTCCCTGGTTCGCCCGAGGCTGTCGTTGCTACCAAACCTGGTAGACGGCCCGCAAGCGTATTTGTTACGTTCATCACCGGAGCTCTGTCCAATACATCCCCTTTTACATCAACAATGGAACCTGTGACGGTAGACGCTTTTTGAGTACCATATCCTACGATAACTACTTCTTCCATGGAAGTAACCGTTTGTTGGAGTGTGATTTCGACGCTTTCGTTTGATGTGACTTTATAATTTACCGCCTGATATCCTACCATACTGACATGAAGTGTAGGATTATTACTGGCTACAGGAAGGGTGAAAGAACCATCTTCAAGTGTAGAGGTTCTGTTGACGGCTCCTACCTCATTTACAGTAGCATTAGGTAATGGTCCGCCCTTTGCGTCCAGAATCTTGCCTTTTATTATTTTTTGCTGATTTGCGGCAGCCTTACCTTCAAAAACCCCGTGCTCCATACGCGCATCTTTGCTCAGAATAATATTCTTGTCGACTATTTTATAGACAATTTGATACTTGCCCAGTAATTCATCCAGCACAGATTCCAGCGGGGCATTTATAAATTTTACATCAGCTGTCCGTTTTTTGGGCAAGAGCGATTCTTTATACAAGATATTGTATCCGCTCTGTTTTTGGATATCCCTTAGCAAGGTTTCAAGGCTTGCTTTATTTTTTTTGAGATTGATTGTTTGTCCGAAAGAACTAGCATATACACTAAGGCTAGTTGCAAAGAGTAGAGGCACTGCAATAGACAGTTTCATAACCAATGGTTTGAGGATGATGTCTTTCCTAAAATCCATAGGAAGGACAGACCGATTTTTTTTGTATTTTTGCATTCGGTTGATATTTTAAGTTAATATTTGATAAGATGTGTCAACTGTCTCTATGAGACCAGCTTCAGGGGCGGTCGCAACGCTCCTGAAGCCTTTGGTTGTAAAAGGTTAGTTTTTTACATATATTTTCCTCCCCGTTAATTCAAAGCGAACACCACCGACAAGTTCGATGGTCTTCAATAATTTTTTGATATCACTATATTTCGATATTGTACCTGAAAATTGGAAATCCTCAAATTGCGATTTGAACTCCACCTGAACATCATACCAGCGGCCGATAATGGCCATAACTTCAACAAGCGGCGTTTTGTAAAAGGCAAAATTTCCATCCTTCCACGCGATAGAATAGAATGGATCAATAGGATCAATGAAAAACTGATTCGATCCGTGTTCAAATGTTGCTTGTTCATTAGGCCGTAGAAATTGATCTGGTATTGTCGTATTTTTAAAATTCAGCTTTACTTTCCCCTCCACCAGGGTGGTTATGATTTTCTTTCCATAGTTCTGTACGTTAAAAGAAGTTCCCAAAACTTCTATGGATTGTGAACCTGTATGAATAATAAAAGGAATTCGTTTTCCCTGTTCAGTTCTTTTCGCTACATCAAAATATGCTTCGCCGTACATTTCTACTTCCCGTTTTGATTTATCAAAGACAACAGGATATTTCAATGAAGTAGATGCATTCAGCCATACCCTTGTACCATCGGGCAATGTAAGATTATACTCACCGCCCCTCGGAGTTACAATGCTGTTGTAAACGAGTTTATGGGGGTCGACTCCTTCCTTTATACGATAAGAAATCCCTCCGGCGGCAGTTTTGATGATCTCAAAATCGCCATGGTCAATAATCGTGTCTCCCTTGATTTTTTCTAAATCAATTCGACGACCATTTTCTAATATAATCTGGGCACGATCTTTACCTGGAAGGACTGATTCGATTCCCTTGGCAATGCTTTGCTGTTCATCGACCATTGACCCGTTCGATCTTCCCATATAATAAATAAGTGAACCGATCCCCACGAATAACAATAGAGCCGCCGCCGCTATACTTCGCAAAGGAAACTTAGCCGATTTTTCTGCTGGATCCAGCAGTAGCAATTGATGTTTGACACGCTCATCATTTGTGATTTTTTCAAACATATTTTGGTTGCTCGTTCCAGCTAGAGCCTTAATTGCTGTTTTTTCTTCAAGCTTTATTTGTTCCCAAGCATCCAAAAAATCTTCATCGTCCATATATTTTATAAACTGTTCTAATGATTCCCCTTGGAGTT
The DNA here is from genome assembly GCA_029239355.1 of Sphingobacterium sp. Lineage (GTDB taxonomy): Bacteria > Bacteroidota > Bacteroidia > Sphingobacteriales > Sphingobacteriaceae > Sphingobacterium. Next base: position 73,580 of record JAQZAZ010000003.1, on the reverse strand, counting down.
TCTCTTCGTAATACTGACGGATTAATCTTTTGTAAGCTTCTATTTTTGACATCGATGGATTTCTACATACTTTAATATCTATTCGCATCAACCATCGAAATGTACTAGTCGAACAAATAAAATTTTTAAAAATAGAAATAGATGGTATCAAATAGGGGAAAGCTGCGAGAGTAGTATGTTAGCATACCAATAGCAGAATGGTTAGCGTGAATAAGATTTTTTGAAGTCTTAACTTAACAAAACTGCAAGCGGCAGTCAAATGGTTTCTGACTGTGTGTCGGGATATACCGATATGCTCCGCAATTTCCTGATAGCTCTTTTCTTCAAGCTTATTCATTTGATAAACGCGTTTCTGTTGGGCGGGAAGCGCATCTATAATCTTTTCCAGCATCTGTTCATACTCCTTTTGTTCTAATTGTATATGCGCACAGGATGCTGTATCCAATTGGATGTTACCGCCATCCATTCTGTATTGTTTGCGGATGAGCTCTTTTCGGAAATTGGATATGGCCAATCTTTTAGCGACAACGTAGAGAAAGGGAAAAATTGCCTCAGCAGATGGAATTTCATTTCGTTTGAGGAATAGTTGAACAAAAACCTCTTGCACAATTTCTTCAGCTTCTGTTGCGGAGGAGGTCAAACGACATACTTTTTCCTGCAAGCCAGGTCTATAGCAATCAAAAATTTTTCGAAAAACTCTCCCATCAGCCATCTTAAATCGTTCAAATTCCTCTAATTCAAGTGGAAATCCCTTCAAATTCATTAGTACATAGGTTTTTGTTGGTCTAAAGAAACAAAATTGATATTAAATTTATATAAAAAAGGTATTAATTCAAAATGAAACCTTTCGAAACATAACATGCGCAACCTGACGCCGCTATAAAGTAGCATAAGATATACATGATTTTTAAGATGTAATTTTTTAAGGGCTGATCATACTATTTTTTAGTGTTTTCTTTGGCTCGAAAAGACCGGGCACCATAATATTAGAATCATGGTCATCTACCATGATTAAACCTTATCTTTTTTTGGACGGTCTCGTTACTGGGATGCTTATTGGAGCATCCCAATGATTTATTCACAGGTTATTTTTCTAAATGAATATATAACAAGTGATTTTAAGCAATTAAAGTTTACTTTCAAAATGATAGGTGCCCGAACCGATTTCTCTTGTCACTTCAGGTAGTATCACTTTTGCTTTGGTGTTCACAGGTATAGTAACCTCAAGTTTCAATAATCCATTTTCTAGTGTCCAAGCCGATCTTACTGGACCATACGGGGTTTCTAAATCTGCGGAGGCACTTGTTATTTTTCCACCTGGTTTAGGGGCGATAACAATGGATTTATAACCAGGTTCCTCGGCGACCGAATTGATGCCCGCAATCGTTCTGTACATCCAATCTCCAATTGCTCCGTACGCATAGTGGTTGTAGGAGTTCATATCCGGTGTTTGAAAAGAACCATCCGGCTTGATCCCGTCCCATCGTTCCCATATTGTTGTTGCACCCATCTTAACAGGATAGAGCCATGAAGGATAGCTTTCCTGCATCAAGAGATCGTAAGTCACATCATTATGACCAAATCTGGTCAATACAGGACATAGATAGGGAGTGCCCAAAAATCCTGTTGTGAGGTGATTGCCATAATCACGAATATTCGCCACAAGACGATTTGCCGATGCAGCTCGAAGTTCTTCGGGCAACATATCAAATTGTAGTGCCAAAACGTAAGCCGTTTGTGTTCCAGAAACCAATCGCCCCGTGGGTGTCATGTATTCCTTTACGAAAACGGATTTAATATTGGCTAACAGTGCTTTATATTTAGCGACATCTTGCTGTTTGCCCAACACGTTAGCTGCATTGATCAATAATTGGGTAGAATGCGCATAGAAAGTCTGGGCAATCAAGTATTTATCTGTAACTGCGGCCCTTCCGTCATTATCATCATTGGGGCGGTAGAATAGCCAGTCACCAAAATGGAAACCTGAGTTCCAAAGATTATTTTTGGCTACGGAAGATATATAATCTACCCATTTCCGCATACTTTCAAACTGTGTTTCCAACAACTGCCGGTCGCCATAGGCTACATACATATCCCATGGAATAATGGTAGCCACATCTGCCCAACCTGCCGACGCCCCATCGTTTGCCCCGAGTACATTGGGGATTACATGTGGGATCGAACCGTTAGGTAGTTGGTCCGCTTTTACATCCTTTAGCCATTTGGTGAAAAATCCCGCAACATCCATATTGTAAGCAGCAGTATTGGCAAAAGCTTGTGCATCACCCGTCCAACCTAGACGCTCGTCGCGTTGTGGACAATCCGTTGGTACATCCAGAAAGTTTCCCTTTTGTCCCCATTGAATATTATGTTGTAGCTGGTTCAGTAGACTATTGGAAGTAGCGAATTTTCCAGTGCTCTCCATGGCAGAATATAACGCGACAGCAATAAGGTCTTCAGTTGTCAATTCCCCTGGATAGCCCTCGACCTTCACGTACCTGAAACCTTGAAACGTAAAATGAGGTTCAAAGACCTGTTCGGTATTTTCCTTTAAAATATAAATATCCTGTGCCTTAGCAGATCTTAGGTTGGTGGTATAAAAATTACCTTCTTTTGTAAGTACTTCAGCGTGGCTCAGTGTGATTTTGGTTCCGGCGGCACCTTTAGCTTTGAGCATGACCCAACCTACCAGATTTTGTCCGAAATCCACAACAGTCTCACCTGCTGGTGTTTTAAAAACTTTAAGCGCTTTGAACTGTTCGTGTTTCTTAATAGGTGGACCACTCATTGCGACAAGTTTTTCTGGACCTTTCTCCATTGTGCCCACGCTACTCCATTTGTTATCCACTTGAAAGCCAATATTATTCCAACCATCTATTTCCATCCGAGCATCATAGATTTCACCATCATAAATATCCGATGCCATAATCGGTCCGTAAGCATATTTCCAGCTTTCATCGGTTTGGATCGTTTCGGTTGTTCCATCTGTGTATTCAATTATAAGCTGCAAGAGCAAACCACGCGTATCGCCATAAAAATTATGTTGATTTCCAAATCCAATCCGCCCTTTATACCAACCGTTTCCAACACTGAGCCCAAAGACATTAGCACCATTCCTTAGTATTGTAGTTACATCATATACTTGATATTGTAAATGATCCTTATAACTGGTCCATCCTGGAGCAAAATAGGTATCACTGATTCGTTGGCCATTGATATGTGCTTCGTACAATCCTTTTGCGGTGACATAGACCATTGCTGATTTAAGTTTTTTATTGATGGCAAATTCCTTTCTGAAAAGAGGACTTCTTGCCGACGTGTCTTTTCCGGCCACTTTGATCCATGTTGCAGTCCATGCCATAGGGCTAATGCCCATTTGAAAGAACGCAGGTTCAGACCAGGCGGAAGTATTGCCATGATTGTCTTTTACCCTAACTTGCCAAAAATATCTCTTTCTTGATTGTAGTGCAGCACCCTCATATTTAATTAATACAGACTGATCGCCCATTACTGTCGCTTTCCATAACAGGTCTTTTCCCGCATTCATCGCTGCTTTATCTCGACCAACTCTGATTTCATATGATGATTGTTGTGTATTCCTTATCGGGGAGGTTATTTTCCAACTAAACCGTGGGTTTTCAGTTTCGATTGCCAGCGGGTTTTTAAGGTGTTCTACTTTAAGGTCGATTACACTTAATTTTTGAGAAAAGGTGTTGATAGCCAGTACACATAGAATCCCGAGTATCACAATTTTCCGAAACAGGTGTTTTATAATTGGTTCCATATTTGAGGATTGATGGTTAGCCGGAGATCCGGAATGATTTACTATTATAAGTATTAAATTTGATATAAGCGTCATGCACTATCCTGTATGCTTTTGAAGCATAATTGCAAAAGACAAAATTTGGTGAATTTCACCTCAATATTTCCTTTGTTTACCGAGTTTTTATACCCGTTAGCCTAAATCCAATAGGCCGGGGTACCATTGTGTTGTAGTTTTGAATCAACAAATCAGAACAACAACTAGTGGTGAGTCATTTAGCTCGTAGCCTGACTATTAGTGAATCATAAGTTTATAAGTTTAGTTTAGTAGCCACGTCGTGAGATGTGGCTTTTTTATGTCTACGAAACGAGTGAATTGGTTCAACCTATAAACCAACCTGCTTACACAGCTCCCTAAATACAAACCGATTGATCAATAATTAATACGATAATCTTAATTACAAAAACGGACTTTATAAAGTTTCAACGTTGGTATATGTAGCGTCTGATTTGGGTTGGTCGCATATATATTAAATGTCCACCAGCTATCTTCGGCTTTTGTATAGATCACACGATTTGTTTTTGCATTCCAGTTTACAGATTTTATATGATGTACACCCATTAATGGAGCGAACGGGGCAAATTTTTGATCTTTTATAGAAAAGACAGCGACATTATCTGCAAAAGAAACGAGTAAACGGTTGTTGTCTACCAAAGAAAGATCATGGCCACCCTGTCCTGGAATTTTTGTCGTTTTAACAAGTGTTAGGCTATTTTTATCATCAGTTAATTGATATGTTCGTAGGTCATCATAACCCAGCACAAATAACTGTTGTAGTTCGTTGTTCCAGACGACACCATGTCCGGAATAAAGTGTGTCTTTATAGATCGGTTTCTCCATCTGATCCAAGTGGTAAAGTTCTAAGGAGTTACCCATTGGGTGGGTCGAGTTTGCTACAGCTACCAGCTTTTCGGATAGTAAGTCTGCGGAGTGAGCCATCGGTGTTTTCGCAAAGAACTCGATTTTTTTATCGGCGATATTCAATAAGCAGGTTGCGCCTGTCGATGAAGTAATCAGGATCTTTTTGTTTGCGAAAACCGGCTTGCACTCATCTATCGATTTAAAATAATTGCTATATGCCTCCGGTATCTGATCCGCACTTTCTTTGAATTGCCATTTCCAGATTATAGCTGAGCTATCTGATCCAATTGTAGGGTTAATAATAAGTACCTTGTCATCTCCACAAGCTACCCAATAGCCTTTGGAGATTTGAGTTAATTGTTGGGCCTTGCTAAAAAAGGGTATTGCCATGATGAAGCATAGCACTAATGTATGCGTTATTTTAATAGATTTCATCTTACATTCTACTTAAATTCCTATTTAAAGTTAACCACATAAATTTTTGAAAAGAATATACAAATGAAAATAGTTAGCTTTAACTATGATAGTTGATGACTTAAAAATGAAAGCGAGATATTTTTCGTGCTTGACGCCATATACCGATGATATTGTACTGCTGGAGGCATGTTGGGGTGAGATTCTAATATCGTATTCGGATCAACGAAGGGGCCATCATACCTCGGCACACCTTCAGCACTTTAGTCAGCAGTTGGATCTTTGCAAACATAATTTATCAGATTATCCTACAGTTTATTTGGGCATGATCTATCATGATATTGTATATTTTATGATGGATGGTACAAATGAAGCAAAAAGTGCATTGGTGGCAGTAGATCATTTAGGTAGATTGAATTATCCATCGCACCTGATCGACAACTGTGTGGAGATGATCCTGGCAACAAAGGCACATGCGGAAAATAGGGACACCACTATAAATTATTTTATTGATGCCGATATGTCGATACTTGGTGCAGACAATGCTTCCTATGCGAGGTATGCTGCTGGAATCCGTAAAGAATATGGTGATTCTATTTATTTTGACGCGGGAAGGACACAAGTTTTGCGGAGTTTCCTAGCGATGGAAAAAATATTTAAAACGGACCTTTTCTATAAAAAATATGAAAAACAGGCCCGCCTCAATATTCAACGTGAAATCAATGATTTAATCAGATAGCCCTCTATTGGTCAATGCTCGTCGCCTTTATAGATCCACATGTGTACAGTTTTTTCGGCTCTTTCAAAACTACTCCTTTTATAGAAATCTACAGCTTTCCCGTCCGCTGTAAGCACTTGCATATGAAAATGACCATAGATGTCTTGCATTTTTTGAAGAATAGCTGACCTGTCCCTTTGCCCTGATAATCTGGGTGGACTAATAGGCAAGAGTGGTATTGTACTGTATTCTTCGCAGCAGCTTTTGCCATAGTTTCTGCATTCGCGATGGTAGCCGAATGTTTTAGTCCGCTATTAGTGTTCCATCCTGACGTAAAATTCTCCGGTTATTTTTTTCAACAATAAGGGTAATGTCCGGTGCATTTTTCTCTCCAATAATATTCCGATATATCTTGTAGGTATAAATACCATTCTTAAAGGTAATGACATGATTGCCTCCGCTTCCTTCAAAGTCCAGTTTACCAGTGTTTAAGATGAGATCAGGTAGAGCATTTTCTTTGTTGCCAATTTTCCAGGAAGCATAGCTATACTTTCCATTAGCCAGTTCATCTATTCTGATGAGATATGTTTCTGTTTTTAGCTTGTATAAAGGATTTTTGAATGGCTTTAGCGAACTGTGTACATGTTCTTTTTGTTGGTGAATAAGTGCCTGCCTTAATTTTTTTTCAACAGTGCTCTGATAGTTTATTGCGGTGATCTTTCCGTTGTCGCTATCTATCCATACTATGCCATTATCGAGCATAATTCCTCGCCAGCCAACTTCTGTCCATTGTTCAGTTTTCGAATGTGTGATCAGATCCACGAGCGTCTGATCAAAGACTTGACGAAACCGTTGTTTGAATTCTTTTGGGTTTTTAATATCCGGAATGGGATTTTCCCGTTTCAAAGGATAGTTTACAATCGTCGAAATTTTATCTATATTCTTTTGCTTAAATAATGAAATAATATTGCTGATTCTGACTTTTTTTGAAGCATTAATTTCGGATTTCTGTGCATAGGCAAAGCTATAAATCAGCAAGATTACGATTAAAAAGCTAAATTTCATCTGTTGTTTTTTCATCCGCTCCGTCTTTTACCTATTAAATTACTAAATTATATGGATAATGATCAAATATGATTTCCGTCTTCTACGTTTCTATAGCTTCGTTTTTTACATTTGATAGATCATGTGGTAATTGCAGCGATTGAAGATATTCATCTAATCGCCTTTAAGGAAGAAATATTCGTTGTAAAGGTCTAAAGTGTTGATACAGCGTGTTAAGGGAATTTTGTGTTTCGTATATAATTTACCAGATTTTGTAATATTATACTTAAATTTATATCATATATCAGCGAAAGTCTTTTATTTATCGCATGTTATTTTGGATAAAAACTAATTATAATGAAAAATTTTTTCAATACAATTGCTGGCAAACCGGCAGATAGTTGGATGAGTTTACCTTTTTTTATTCGGGCTTTTTCTTATTATTTTATGCTTTCGGGCGTAGTAGTCCTAATAATTGCAATAAGTCAACTGTTTGGAGTGAAAGCGACAATCAGTATTTATGGTCTTGACAGCAAATCTCTACTTACAATAACTGGCGTTATAACGATTATTGTTTATGCCTTTAAATTTTTAGTTGCCTGGGGATTTTATAAGGGTATGGAGTGGGCAAAGACATTGGCTCATATTGATGCGGTGATCGGTATCCTGATCTGTCTTTTTATGATCTTTGGCCTGATCTATTTTGATCAATCAATTTTCCCACGCAAAATTTCGTTTGATTTATTTTTTCTAATACCCTATTTGATTATTCTCTTCAGAATAGTAGATAAGGGAACGAGATAGTTATTTCAGGATGGAATGAAATAGTTGCATCGCCTCCGAACTGCGTTTTCAAAACAAATAAGAACTCCTAATATGTGAGAAATACAACGATCAAATGGTGCTTGTAATGTTCGTTTAGGATGTTTTGCTTAGCTGTTCTCGAAATAGTTTGTATTTGTTGTAAATCCCGTTTAAGATTGGATCAACAGGTTTTATTTATTCCGTAAATGACAACATCTACATTATCCTCGTCAATTTTATCATCGACCAATTTAAAGCCGAGGCGCTCCAAAAGTTTTCTGGAAGGAATATTTTCTTGATGTGTATACGCTTCGATATATTCAAGTCCTGCTTCAGTAAAGGCATAATCTAGCATGGCCTTTACAGCCTCGCTCATGAGTCCTTTACCTTGGAATTGCGGAAGCAATTCGTAACCTAGTTCAGCATATTTTTTATTCCAGTCAATATTCCATAAGGTTATAGCTCCCACAAAGTTATTTCCATTTATTGTTTTAATCGTAAAATAGAATTTATTTTTTCTGACCATCTCAATAAACAGTCTTATGTCGTCAAGACTTTTAGTGATATCTCTTTCTATGTATTGAGCGACTTGCGGATCGGTTCGGAGAACATACATATCTTGCAAGTCTGCCAGTTCGATAGGCTTCAATATTAATTGATCTGTTGCGATTAAAGTTTCCATGTGAAAGTTAAATTTTTACACGTTGGTTGGGAAAAGTAAGAATTAATTGATCGTAAACCAAATTTCTTTTATTTGATTGTTTGTTCCCTTTATAAATATAATTAGATAATCGAGTTAATATTCCATAATTTTTTCTGAAATAAGCAAAACCGTTTTAGTTTTTTTATATTTGTTTTATTCAATCCTATGGATGTATCGATAAGAAATAAATTTGAGCTGAGCTAGGGACTCAATTTGTTGAAATGCCAGTATGAATCTTTCCTGGTTTTTAATAAGAAAGTATTGTATACGACATAAGAGAGAGGGTAACCAAATATGATAAAGCTATAGCATTTTTACTTTTCAACAAAAGGGATAGTTTCTGTTTTTTGCCATTAGGATATGGGAAAAGGCCAAGATTTGGGAATCCATTTTTATATTTCACTTGAGTGGCAATGTTTAAACCGGGATATGATCATATGGAAGAGAAGGAGATTCTGTCTGCCCTGCGTTCGGGCTGCCAGTCTGCTTTTCGACAAATTTATAGTTTGTACAGTGGTCGTATTTACCTCAATATTTCTAAAATGATCAAATCCGAACAGGATGCAGCAGAGCTTTTGCAAGAAGTATTTATCAAAGTATGGGATAAGCGGGAGCTGATCGATGTCGAACAGTCCTTTAGGTCTTATTTGTTTCAGATTGCCAAATACACAGTATATAATTTTATTCGTAAAAATAACATAGAGAAACAGATTCAAGCCTACCTAAGCTACCACAATACGCAGCTCTATACCCATGTAGAAGAACAATTAGACGAAAAACAAGACGAACAATGGCTGTACCAAACGATTGAACAGCTTCCGCCTCAACGAAGACTGATCTATAGACTTTGTAAAATCGAAGGCAAAAGCTACGCAGAAGTGAGTAGCTTGTTAAGGATATCCACTTCCACCATCAATGACCATATTGTAAAAGCTACAAAGTATATCAAAGAAAGACACCGTGTTGTGAATAAGTCGACGCTATTAATAGTCTCCTTCATACTCCTCCAGCAATAGTAACCGCAATTATTTTCTTAAGGCTGAAAAAAAATAAAATAAAATTATCCTCAGAGCAGATGATCTCTGCTTTTGAAGTGTATTAGCTAAAAAGAAGATAACCAATTGTGGAAAAGAAATTACTTCAATATACTTTAAGACAGTATATACGGGGAGAGCTCAGTGAAGAAAATTCTCGTGCTTTTCTATCTTATATAAAATCTGGTGAAGATCCGGTATTGCTACTTGAACTGATACAAGAAGTTTTAGATGATCCTATCGATCAGGACTTGCTTCGGGATCCTGAATTATTAACAGTATTGGATAACACATGGGAGCAATTACATCTTCAGATAAATAAACCGAAAACGCGGTCATTGTGGTCCTGGAAACGTATCAGTGCAGCTGCAGCAATGGTCATTGGGGTATTATTTGTCGGTTGGTGGATTTTTTATGGCGCAAGCAATACGGTATCCCAGCAAATTACACCAGAGCCCATATCACCCGGAAAGCAATCTGCAACCTTAACACTAGCCAATGGCAAACAGATTCATCTGCAGGAAATTGTAGATGGACAGGTTTTGAATGAAATGGGTATCAAAATATCTAAAAGTAATGATGGGCAGCTAATCTACGAGGTTGGGAAAAATATTGGTAATGATACAGGCCATCATACATTATCAACAACACAAGGCGAGACTTATCGCATTAAGTTGCCCGATGGTACGCAAGTGTGGCTCAATGCTGCTTCAGCCCTTAAATATCCAATGCGTTTTGCCCTTCAGGGGAAAAGAGAAGTGGAATTGACGGGGGAGGCTTATTTTGAAGTGGCAAAGGATCCTCAACATCCCTTTGTGGTACAGAGTGCTGGGCAAAAGGTCGAAGTGTTGGGCACCCACTTTAATGTAAATAGCTATGCTGATGAGCCGGAGCTGCGAACCACTTTGTTGGAAGGCAGTGTCCAAGTTTCTTCCTCTAATAATCAAAAACTACGATTGCTTCCCGGACAACAGTCCAGCCTCACAGCCAATGGGATGCTAAAATTGCAACAAGTGGATACTGCACCCATCGTCGCCTGGACCAATCATGAATTTATGTTTGACGACGATGATATTGAAAGTGTTATGCGTAAGATAGCACGTTGGTATAAAGTCGATGTCATCTATCAAGGCAAAAAAACGTCAGAGAAGTTTGGTGGCGGGATTTCCCGTTTTGATGATGTCAAGCAAGTCTTAAATCTACTGGAAAAAACGGGGGCAGTCCATTTTCGAATTGAAGGTAAAACCCTGTATGTTCTTCCATAATTGTTCGCTAAATATTCAATTATAATTCATACCCTAAAAAAAATATGATGAAAAAATATAAACAAATCGAATAGCAATCGCAGTGGAAAAGAAAGCAACCAAGATCCCGGAGGACTCGGTTGCTGTTTGGGACAATTAATTTTTAACTATCCAATCTGCAGTATGTTTCTGTTTTGGACGACTCGAATATACTGCGAATCAAACCTTGCAAATGTATCAAAATTATATCAGAAACAAGGAAATAGCTTATCTGCTATTCCGTAAACTATGGCTTATTATGCGATTGACGACCATAATTATCTTGGTTACTTTAATGCAGGTTAGCGCTTCGACCTTCGCACAAAAGGTAACATTGGAATACACCAATATGAGCCTTAAAAAAATATTCAAGGATCTAAAGTCACAGACCGGGTACAATTTTCTTTATACAGAAAGGCAAATGTCAACGGCTAAATCCGTCAATATAAAAGTGAAGGACCGGATGTTGTCTGATGTGCTGGAACAGATCTTTCAAGATCAGCCGCTGTCGTATCAGCTGGACAATAAGACGGTCGTCATCCGTGACCGGCCCCAAGCAACGACGATCCCGTCAACAGCGGCATCCGTAGTGAGGCCAAATCAGGAAACGATCAGCGGGCGGGTCACCAATGAACGAGGCGAAGCCCTTGCAAATGTTTCCGTTCGTGTCAAAGGGAATGAATCTGCTGGGACCTCTACTGCTACAGATGGAAGTTTTACAATCCGTAACCTTTCTCGGGGATCGACACTTGTTTTTTCTTCCGTGGGCTATGATCAGCAGAGTGTGGGACTAGCTACTATGCGTACCGAAGAGTTGGGGCAGTTACATGTAGTAATGAAAAATAGCAATAGCCAGTTAGAAGAGGTTATTGTAATCGGATATGGTACGACGACACGGCAGCGCGTTGTCGGTGCTGTCGACCAGATCGGCGCGAAAACCTTTCAGGATCGACCGGTTGGCAATGTGACACAGGCCCTTCAAGGTGCTTCGCCAAGTTTGACCATTCAGCAGAAAAGTATGGATCCCAATGATAATTCGATGAACATCAACATTCGGGGGATTTCCACTGTAAACAGCAATGCACCTCTTGTGGTGATCGATGGAATCATTACCGAGGGTGGGACCCTGAACAAGATCAATCCAGACGATATCGAGACGATATCAGTGCTCAAAGACGCCGGATCCACAGCAATTTATGGTTCGCGTTCGGCCAATGGTGTCATCCTTGTAACGACAAAAAAAGGACGTCAAAATCAGAAACCTACAGTTGCTATTGGGACCCAATGGGGAGTGCAACAACCCAAGATCTTGTTTTCTCCTGTTGCTGGTTATGAAAATGCAACTTTGCGCAATCTTGCACTTACCAACTCTGGGATGGATCCACAGTTTTCACCCACCACAATTGCCGACCTGTATGCACATCAGGATATCGAACAATGGAACTTACCGGAGATCATGAAAAATTCGTTTCAGCAGAAATATAATGTCAGCGTCAGCGGTGGTGGTGATAAAAGCTCCTATTTATTTTCAGGCGGTTTTTATAACCAACCCAGCAATTTTGTGGGACAGGATTTCGGGGTAAAACGGTATAATTTGCGGACAAACCTCAGTACCGAGATCGGACGTTTTAAACTGACCTCGATTTTAGCTTACACACGTAACAACAATATGAGCAATACGGCGGGAAGTGCCATTATTAATGCCTCCCGTCTGCCTTCTTATTATTACTATCGGATGCGGGCCGAGAATGGAAAATACCTGGTCAATAACGCCCTGACAGATCAAAATCCATTGGCGGAACTGAATGAAGGTGGTTATGTCAAAAACGACAATGATTACTTTAACATCAACCTGAATCTTGAGGCAAAACTATTCGACGGTTTAAAACTACGCGGTATTTTTGGAGCAGATATCTATGCTGACCACCGTTTTATCCGGCGGATCCAAGTGCCCTTATATTCCAGTCCGGATGCGTTACAACCCCAGGTATATGTCAATTCAGATCGCAATACGGAGGATTTTAATGAAAAAGCTTCGTTGTTGAATTTCCAGTTGCTGCTGGATTATGACAAGACATTTGGTAACCATCACGTTTCAGGCTTGATCGGTGCATCGAACGAGTCCTATACACGTAGACAGAATGAACTTAAAATGAAATTTACTGATCCCGTATTGGGCACACCGACCACTGGAACGATTATCGATCCCGTCAGCGCCCGAGTCACACCAAATGGGACTTTACAAAACAGTATCAATTCGATTTTCGGTCGTGCTGGATATGATTTTGAAAGTAAATATTTCGCCGAATTCAGCTTTCGTTATGATGGTTCCTCCAAGTTCTCAAAAGCAAACCGCTGGGGCTTTTTTCCCTCTGGATCACTAGGGTGGCGGGCGTCGGATGAACTCTTTATGGATTGGTATAAGGAACATGTTGGCAGCCTCAAGATTCGATCAACCTATGGCGTATTGGGAAATCAGGCTGTAGATGATTATTCCTATTATTTTACCTATGAGTCTTATCCAAACAGCTATGGATTTAACAATAACCCTGTAGCCGCAGCGGGATTTAATTATGCCAGCCTGGATTTACGTTGGGAGAAAACCTATAACTTCAATATCGGTTTGGATGCAACCTTTTTCCACGATAAGCTGACTGCAAGTTTTGACTATTTTAAAAAGCGAACAGTAGATATCCTGATGTCACCACAGATCCCTTCCGCATTCGGCACTTCATTAAAAAACCAGAATTTAGGTGAAATGAACAACGAAGGTTGGGAGATCAATTTGACTTATCAAGCTAAAACAGGTGAATTTCAGCATCAAATCAATGCCAATATGGGCGATAGCCACAATAAGATCATTGCGATGCCAGGAGATGACCGGATTTCAACAGTAGATAATATTACGAAATTGACACGCGTTGGTTTACCGTACAACTCCTATTATGGTTACAAGATGGCTGGACTCTTCCAGAATATCACCGATATAGAGACATCAGCCTTACCAAGCGGCATCACGGCGGCAGATTTACGCCCTGGGGATGTCAAGTATGTCGACCGGAATAACGATGGAATCATCGATGCGCGGGACCGGTTTGTCCTAGGTAATGGCTTCCCTCGATTTACATTCGGACTGACCTATAATCTCAGCTACAATGATTTTGATTTTAGTATGTTTTGGCAGGGGGTCGGTAAACGGGACATGATGATCCGCGGTGAACTGATTGAGCCCTTCCACCAGAATTATTCATATGCTATTTATCAGCATCAACTTGATTATTGGACGCCTACAAATATTGATGGGCAATGGCCGCGACTTACGGCAAATGGATCTACAGCATCGACCAACAATTTTAGTAAAGATTCTGATCTCTATCTTTTCAACGGGAAGTATGCACGTCTGAAAAATCTACAGGTAGGATATAGTCTTCCAAAAGGTGTCGTTTCTAAATTAGGGCTACAGCGGGTTCGTTTTTTTGTCAATGCTCAAAACTTGCTGACTTTGAGCAAAAACTCCTGGATAGACCCCGAGTCCTCCGAATTTGACGCTAACATGGGTGGGTCTGCCAATAGTGCCCGTAATTATCCAACATTGAAATATTATGGTGGCGGACTAAATATTCAATTCTAATTTTTGATGTGATGAAACGATATAAACTACTTATAGGAGGCTTGAGTTTAATGGCTGTTGTCCATTTAAATTCCTGCAATAAATTGGACACGCTGCCAACGGATAGATTTACCGATGAAAATTTTTGGAATTATCCTGAAAATGCGGAAAAGATGGTCAATATGGCCTATAATCAGCTATTTTCAGCAGATCGGTTGTGGAATGATGAAGCTCTCAGTGATAATATTTTTGAGGGCCGGTCTAATACAGATCAACGTGCCATCCGTAATGGGACTGCCGACCCTACCTTGGGACGTTTTGCTTCCGAATGGTCCGATCTCTATGGGGGGATCAAAACCTGTCACGTGTATCTGGAAAATATAGACCGCGTACCCGGAATGGATGCCGCACTAAAAAAACGTCGGATTGCCGAGGTACGGTTTATACGCGCTTCTCTCTACTTCAGACTGGTCAATTTCTACGGTGATATCCCATTCTTTACAAAAGATATATCCCTGGAAGAATCTAAAATCGTGCCGAGGACAGCGAAAGCGAATGTTATCGCATTTATCCATGAGGAATTGGATGCCTGTATGGCAGATCTACCAAACAAAGATGCTTTGACCGCCGACGATAGAGGCCGGATTACAAAAGGCGCGGCTTCAGCTTTTCAGGCACGAGCGTATCTCTATGAGAGCAATTGGAACAAAGTCATCGAGTACTGTGAAAATCTGATCAGGAAGCAAGCGGAATTTGGCACATATGCACTGTTCGATAGTTATCCCGAATTGTTTACAGCAGCCAAAGAGTACAATTCGGAAGTCATTTTGGACTATGCGTATGTTCCACAATTGAAAACCTGGAGTAAACTCTATGATGCTGCACCGATCTCAGCACAAGCGCGTCTAAATGGTTATGCACCCTTGCAGAGCCTCGTTGATAACTATATCACCCTGGATGGCAATACGATCGCTACAGATCCCAATTACAACAGTGATGATCCTTATGTTAATCGGGATCCACGCATGGCAGCTACGATCGTTTTCCATGGCGGTCAATGGACTGACTTTGACGGGACTGTGCGTAAGATTTTTATCAAACCTGGTTCGGGTGGAACAGACAAAGAGCGCCTTGATGAATACCAGGGAGCAAGTGCCAATGCATCAGCAACAGGGTATTATGTCAAGAAATATTACGATGTAACAGCCACCGTAAAATACGATGCGGGACTGAATATTATTATGTTCAGATATGCAGATATCTTACTGATGTATGCCGAAGCCAAAGAAGCACTGGGTCAGCTTGATGCTGAGGTATGGGATATGACCATCAAACCTATTCGTAAACGGGCTGGTTTTGAAACCGCAAAAGCGTTGGATTTTCCGACATCCGGTGACCTGAAAACAATTGTTCGAAATGAAAGGCGGAGTGAACTTGCGTTAGAAGGTTTACGTTACTATGATATTGTGCGCTGGAAAGCCGGTAAAACCTACCTGGATGGTCAGGTATTTGGAGCTAAATATGGTAGCAACAACAGTTATATCAAATTGGATATTCGACGATTTGACGAGAGCCGGGATTACTTATGGTCAGTGCCAAGGACTCAGATTGATCTGAATAAAAATCTATTGCCCAATAACCAAGGCTATTCAAATTAAAAATTTAATTGAAACAAATAGTTATAAACGCTACAAAAAAGGTTACGCTTTGAATCACTAAATTAATGATAAAGACATGAAATGGTATTTTAAAATTATAACATTGATCGTATTGATTGGGGGGATTGTTTCCTGCAAAAAAGACGATATGAAATATTCGGATGCAGACGTATCCGCTGTGGAGAACTTATATGCACCTGCAGATGGGAAAGCCGTCAAATTATTGAGCTCCAGTTCTGCTGCCCTGTATTTTGAATGGGAGTCCGCGTTGGTTGCTGATGGGGGGGCAGCTCAATATGAGGTTGTTTTTGATAAGGTGGATGGCGATTTTAGCAAACCCCTTTATAGCGTTACATCGGATAATAACGGAAATTCAAACGGAGCAAACATCAGCCACAAAATATTAAATCAGGTAGCTGGACGAGCGGGGATCGAACCTGGCACAAGTGGTGATGTCAGTTGGTCTGTATATTCCATTAGAGGGATGAGGCGGGTACTGAGTAAAGTAAAAAAAGTATTGACTATCAAATCCTTGGAAGGGTTTGCAGATATTCCAGATGAATTGTTTATCACGGGCGAAGGAACTGAAAATGGTACAGCCATTGCGCAAGCATTGCCGTTTAAGCTTGTTGGCAACGGTGAGTATGAGATTTTTACTAAATTGGAGGCCGGCAAAAAATATACATTTACGGACCGCAAATCAGCGGACGGACGTATATTCTATTCCGAAGATCAAACAAAATTAAAGGAAAGCGAAACAGGAAGCAATACCGTGACCAAAACAGCCGTATACCGTATTCGAATTGATTTTAATGTGGCGACAATTACCTATACCGAAATTAAAAGTATGGGTGTTTATTTCTCGCCTTCAGGAGCGGTAGTACTGGACCTACCTTACCAGGGGAAAGGGGTATGGTCAGCGACTGGCATCATCAATTTTAAGCAGGAAAGTTGGGGACGCGACCAGCGCTATAAGTTCCAAATGGAAACCGTCAGGGCGGGGAAAGCGGAGACCGTGCAGCTAGGCACCCAAAAAGGTACTGATGTGCCACCTAATGGTGCCGATCTGACATATTTTTTCGTCCGTATCCTACCCAACCTTTCACAATGGGACGACAAGTGGAAATTTGTGAATGCAGTAGATGGACATCCTACAAAAATCTCGATGATCTTACAGGGTGACAAGGATTATACACATGCGGTAGTTCCAAATTAAGAAGGAGGAATGATGAAGAAAATAATAATGTTTTCATCCATGCTGTTTTTACTGTTTGGATGTACAAAAGTCGAGGATACATATCGATATGACGACGAGATTCAAGAACCTTGGACGGAAATTGCTGATCAGGTATCCGGTAAAATGATCACCGGTTTTTGGAATGAAGCGGGGTATTTTAATAATACTATCAATCAATCGGATCTCGGATTTCAATACTGGCCCAATGCACACGCGATGGACGTGGTTATTGATGCCTACTTACGAACGAAGGATGCAAAGTACAGTACCTATTTCAGTAAGTGGTTTGAGGGTGTTAAAGTGAAAAATGGCAACACCTATTACAATGTATTCTACGATGACATGGAATGGAATGCCCTCACTATGCTGCGGCTCTACGAGACCACAAAAGAACAGCAATATCTCGATGCGGTATTGCTTTTGTGGAAAGATATCATCGAGGGCTGGAATGAACAATTTGCCGGTGGGGGACTAGCTTGGCGCAAGGACATGCTATATAGCAAAAATGCCTGTTCAAATGGACCAGCTAGTATTCTTGCAGCTAGGCTTTACAATCTAACAAAAGATGAAAACTATCTGAATTGGGCCAAAAAGATCTATGAATGGCAGAAGGCAACACTTTACAATCCCTCTTCAGGTGCTGTATATGATAATATCAACGGGGAGACTGACGCTGTCAATCAGACAACACTGACTTATAATCAAGGAACTTTTCTGGGTACCGCCGTTGAGCTTTTTAAGATTACCAAAGATCAGATTTATTTGGTCGATGCGCAAAAAATAAGTTATTATACGATTACCCGATGCATTGATGTTGGAAATAATATCCTTCGCGACGAGGGTAATGGTGATGGAGCGTTGTTCAAAGGCATATTTATCCGGTATTTTGTTGATTATCTAAACCTCGAAGGGATTAACGCTAACTACCGTGCTAAATTTGAAAAGTTTTTGGTCAATAATGGCAAAATAGCCTGGACCAAGGGGACCAACCTGCCGACCTTATTCTTTGGCTCTTCATGGTCTCAGCCGCCGGTCGGAAATAGTGAAATTACAGCCTATGCCAGCGCTGCAATGCTGTTTGAGAGTCTGGCACGTTATCAGACGAAGGTAAAATAATAGATTACACACTAGCCATTAGGTTACCAGTCAGGTCCTGATGGCTATATTAATTAGAATAATAGATGCTGATGAAACAAATAAATAGGATAGCGACGATAGCACTCATAGCAGGTTTATGCTGTCTAACAGCTCAGGCGCAGGTTAAAAACGGTCAATTTTTTGATTATGCCCAGAAGACCTTGGATGTGATCTATGACAAATATGGAAACGCCAAAAATAAATTACTGGCCGAGAAATATCCCTTTGACGAAAATTTTAAGGCGGACTATTTGAATAATACTACACAGGCTGAACAGCAAAAAAAATACGCCTATCTCTGGCCTTTTTCTGGTAGTTTCTCAGCAGTAAATGCGTTGATGGAACTTTCAAAGGATAAAGCAACCTATCAGAAAATATTGGACCACAAGGTGCTGGTAGGATTGCGTGAATATAGAGACGAACAGCGTACACCTGCTGGCTATGCGTCCTATATCAATTCAGCACCAGCATCAGACCGTTTTTATGACGATAACATCTGGCTGGGTATTGATTTTACAGATAGTTATATACAGACCAAAAAGGCTGATTATCTCAAACATGCAAAAGAGATTTGGACCTTTGTAAAAAGCGGAGAAGATAACAAACTTGGAGGGGGTATTTATTGGTGTGAGCAGAAAAAGGAATCTAAAAATACCTGTTCGAATGCACCGGCAGCAGTGTTTGCCTTAAAATTATTTGAAGCGACCAAACAAAAGGATTATCTACTTGAAGGTCGACGTTTATATGAATGGACAAAAGCGGGGCTTCAAGATCCGGAAGACAAACTATATTGGGATAATATCCATCTTGATGGTAGGGTTAACAAGGCGAAATATTCCTATAATTCGGGTCAGATGCTGCAGGCTGCTGCATTGCTTTACCAGTTGACTAAAGAAAAGAAATACCTAGACGACGCACAGCAGCTTGCTGAGGCCTGTCTAGGCTATTTTTTTGAAATAAGAGACGGCAAAGATTTTCCAGTCTTAAAAAACAGTAATCTATGGTTCCATGCTGTAATGATGCGCGGTTTTATTAGCCTATTTGAGCAAGACGGAAATCGAAAATATATCGATGTTTTTGCTCAGAACCTTGATTTCGCATGGCTTAGGATGCGCGGTCAGGATGGACTCTTTGATGTTGACTGGACATTGCAGAAGCCAAAAAAATCAAAATGGCTTTTAGACCAATGTGCCTTTGTAGAGATGTATGGGCGATTGGCAAAACTTGGATATTAGCTTTTTCAATCCTTTATATTAATAGTATGAGCTGTCCAAAAGGTGAAGTGACCCCAAAAAGTTGGACAATTCTAAAAGTAAGTTTTTATAGAAGAGCTCGGTATTGCCCCGGGCTCTTTCCATTTAACCTGTTTTTTATTCCAATTCTTCTTCCACCTCCCAAGACTTTGCTTATCGATTCTCTTGTTGCCCCTGTACAGTAGTAGACAATGTGTCTATCCCAGCAATAGCTTTTGGGCGAACAGAGGGAACGAGGGCATAAAGAGTAGAACAAACAATGAACTATCTTTTTACATCTTGCTAAAAAAGTGCTATAAACAGGTATAATAAGGTAAATATTACCTTTTCCTGAGGCTTAAATTTGGACTAACCTAACAAAGTACCTAATCAAGCACAAATGAAAAAGATAGTATTATTTTTATCTGTGTTTCTGACTTCGCTAGTTGCACTCGGCCAACAAATTACGGGAACCATACGTGATCTAAATGGCAAGCAATTAGCGGGGATAACCGTTAGAAACACAAGTACATCAAAAAGTACCCAGACCGATGAACAGGGGAATTTTAAGATTTCAGGTAAAACAGGTGATATTCTGGAAGCAAATTCTGTGGGTTATGAACGTACGCGCCAAGTTATTCCTAGTAGCGGAAACGTGACCTTCACCATGCCTGAGACGTTAAGTAGTTTGGACGAGGCCGTGGTGATAGGCTATCAGACAACCTCCCGAAAAAAAGCCACTGCCGCCATTTCGAGTATTTCTGGAAAAGATTTGGAAAATCTTCCTGCAGCAAGCTTCGATATGCTTTTACAGGGACGTCTCGCAGGTGTCAACGTGCAGAATTTTTCCGGTGCCCCGGGGGCATCTCCGACACTATCCGTCAGGGGTACTTCCGCTGTCAACCTAAATTATTCCAGTGATGATTATTATAAGGTCGTCAGTAATCCGCTTTATGTCATCGATGGCGTTCCCCAACCTACAGAACAATTTGTGTCGCCCAATACCGGGACTGGTACCAATTATCTCGCTGGCCTAAATCCAAATGATATCGAATCCGTTGATGTTCTTCGTGACGCTTCTGCAGCAGCTATTTACGGTTCAAGAGCTGCCAACGGTGTTGTGATGATTACCACAAAGAAAGGTCGCAATGGAGATCCCCGTTTTATGATTTCAGGCTATTCAGGTCTCACGCAGCGGCCGGAATTGCGTGAAGTTACTTTGGGAAGGACTGAACGGCAGCAAAAACTGAATATTTTAAAAAATCAGCTCTCAGACAATGATTACAGGTATCTGCCTATACTGTTAACCGACTCGCTGAATCCAGCCTTTAACGGAAATACCGATTGGCAGGATATGTTTTACCAGAAAGGAAAGATCAATAGTGCAGATCTTTCCGTCAGCGGAGGTTCTTCCATTAGTTCCTACCGCTTTAGTGGAAATTATTACGATGAACAAGGCATCATAAAAGCAACAGGTTTCAAACGTTATACCGGTAGGCTTAATTTAACAAGTAAAGCGATCAATGAGCGATTGACAATCAATCCAATCGTAGCCTATTCTTACAATAAACGGGCGCGCGGGACTGGGAGCGATGTGAGCCCGATCGCTTTGAGTGCCGGAAGCATGCCTACATCATTGATCAGCCTTTCTCAGGCGAAAAGAGATTTTATGTTAGGTACCTACGATGACAATCTCGATAACAACGAATCCTCCAATCTGAACGCCAACCTCAATTTGATCTTCAATATTGCGCCCGGACTGACCTTTACTTCGCAATCAGCCTATATAAAAGATATGGCCAATAGGCAGTATAATAGGCCATCCGCATTAATGAGTGGGGAAGGGAACTATTCCTCAGCATTTTCGTATGAGAGCAATCAAGTTAGGATTTCAAATTTCCTAACCTACAACAAACAGCTGGGCAAGCACTCCCTAAATCTATTGATAGGGCAAGAAGCGGAAAAAAATAAAATACAATCTGTATCAGCTTGGGGTGGTCAAGGTGTTTCCGACCAAATCCAGGTCGTTACCGGATTTTTGCAAAACAATATTGGGGCCTATTCCGATCTTCAAAAATGGTCACAGCTTTCTTATCTCGGCCGGTTTTCATATGATTTTGATAGTAAATATCTATTTTCTGGAGCAATACGTGCCGATGGCTCCTCGCGGTTTGGAGAAAATAACAAATGGGGATATTTTCCTTCGGCGTCGGTAGGCTGGATTTTGACCGAAGAAAATTTTCTAAAAAATAATCCACATCTTACCTTACTAAAGATCAGAGGTAGTTACGGTCTTACCGGAGCTTTGCCGACCAGTAATTATCTACAATATAACTTATACAATGTCAATAACGGTGGATATCAAGGCAATTCTGGGGCAAGTTCGTATAACGGTCAGGTTGCGATCACACCAAATTTTACGAATGGTGTAGCACAAAAGAATCTAAGCTGGGAGCGGAACCGGCAATGGAATCTTGGCGTCGATCTGGAAATGTATAAAGGGCGGTTTACTGCCAACATCGATGTATTTAACAAAGAAAATTACGACGGTCTCTTTGACGTAATGCTTCCGGTTACTTCTGGTTATGATTATGCCAAAACAAATTCGGTCGGCATCCGCAATAGCGGCGTTGATATTCAGCTGTCGGCAGATGTGCTACCGAGGTCATCTGCCTTAAAATGGCGTGCCAACTTAAACCTTTCTTATGTCAAAAATCGGATTATGAATCTTCCTAATGGTGGCCGTGATCTGGTAATGGATGGCGACAGGTTTGATAAATCCCATATTCTTTCAGTGGGAAGTCCAATAAACTCATTTTATCTATACCGGACACTAGGCGTATTCTCCACCCTAAATGACATCCCTGTCAATCCATATACTGGGGAACGTTACCGGAATTCAAATGGAGTGTTTAACCCAGGAGACTTTCACTTTGAAGATGTGGATGGAGATTACTTTGTTGATGTATTCAATAGTGGTCTTAACCCAGATAAAAGAGTATTGGGAGATCCGAATTTCAAATGGACTGGTGGTTGGAATAATGTTTTTACCTACAAAGACTTTTCAGTTACCCTATTTTTTACCTATGGTTTTGGACGGGATGTACTCAATCTGTTTGAAGCAGATCAGTTCAGTAATTCCACTTCGGGGGATGCGGTTTCAAATTTTGTTTATTATTCGATACGGGATTTGGACAAACTCAATATTTGGCGTAATCCCGGTGACCAGGCCGAGTATGCAAAGTATGATATTGGTACCTATCGCTATTATTATACATCGGCTCAGACCTTCTTTCTGGAAAACGGATCATATATGCGATTTAAAAATCTCATTTTATCCTATAGTCTCCCTGACCGGATAACCAAGCGGTGGAATATTTCGAGGGTTAGGTTGTTTGGGACGATTGACAATGTTGCCCGATGGCAAAAATCCAAGAAACTGCCGGATGCGGAGGCTGTAAACCCTTACGGAGAATATAATGGCGGTGGATATCCTATCCCAAGAAAATACACTTTAGGGTTTGAACTAACTTTTTAAGACGATGAAAAGAATTATTTTAAATTATAAACTGGCGATTCTACTGATTGTCGTTTTTTCCCTCGGGTCCTGCAAAAAGTTTTTGGTCGAGGAGCCCATCAATTCAACTTTTTCAGAAGCCTATTGGAAAAGTGCAGGTGATCTGAGGAGTGCGCTGGCCGGAAACTATGCATTGGTCCGAAATGTCATGAATTCAGGGAATTGGAATCCAAGCCCACGTTATTTTATGTATGGTGATGCTATTGCCAAGAATTACTTTACAATACAATATTCCGGAGATGGCCTTGAGGGGATACAAGATGGTGATTTTACCTTTCAGTACAACCTCCAATATTTTGCGGACTGGACGAATTTCTATAAAGCGGTTACCATGAGCAATATCATAATCAATCGCGTTCCCAAAGTGTCCGATGAACTATTGACTGATGTTACAAGTCCGGCGAAATTTAAGAATGAAATATTGGGTGAAGCTTACTTTTTACGGGCATTTACGTACTTTATGATGTTGCGTGTATGGGGAGACGTACCATTGGTGACCGAAGAGTATGAGGATCCGATATCTGCACCTGAATTGGCCCGAAGTTCCAAGAAAGACGTGATGCTGCAGATTGAAAAAGACGCTATTGCAGCGCGAGATCTCCTGCCGTGGCAGTATTCAGCACTCGGAAATGCCAAAGTAACGGCCAATAAAGGGGCGGTCAATGCATTGCTAGCTCATTTTTACCTATGGAAAGCCACCATGAGCGATGTCAATTCCAACCAGCCCGACGCCGATGCGGTTGAAAAGGCGGACAAGGCGATCGATGAAATTATAAGCAGTGGGATGTACTCACTTACTGATACGACCAATTACTATAAAACTTTCGAAGGATTGTCGTCCGAAGGAATTTTTGAGATCAGCATGAGCGAGAATAATCGGGAAGGTACCAATCATCATATCGCCAACTTGTTTTTGCGCACTGCCCAACTTTCTACCGTAGGCACCAATTCTAGATGTTATGTTCCACAAGATTATTTGTCAAACCATTTTTATAAAATTGAAGAGGTTTGGGACTGGTACTGGAATGCATCTTTAAACCAATGGGAATGGAAATCGATGCCATCGCGCTCATTTGACGATAGTGATATTCGTTGCCGACGGAATTTTACCGACTTGGATAGCGACAGACCGACCTGTGTAAAATATCAAAAAGTATTTTACCGTAACGCAACGCAGAAACTTGATCCTTATGTCAGTAACAACCTGATTGTATATAGACTGTCGGATATGCGTTTACTGAAAGCGGAGATTGCGCTATACAAAAATCAGGTATCGACGGCAATCAATATTATCAATGACTTTAGAGAACGTAACGGCGCTGACGAATCCTCATTTGTGAACGATTCTTCGACCAAAGAAGAAGTTATGTATGAGTATATCGTAGAGCGCGGAAAAGAACTTTACCTTGAGGGACAGATTTTTTACGATCTGTTGCGCACGCGACAATACAGCAATTTTGTCCCCTGGCTTTCAGAATCACGTTTCCGGCAAGAAGGATTTTATTGGCCGATCAACCCGGCTCTGTTTAAGAATAATAATAAACTGATTCAAACCTCCTTTTGGAGAGGAAAGGTATAACCCCAAAAAAGAATTATGAAAAAGATAACAGGATTGTTCGCATTGCTATTATTTTTTCTTTTCGCATGCGAGAAAGATAACTATAAGGTTGACGGCGGTAAGAGCGAAGCCCATGTCAACAAGACGACCTATGATTTTTTAAAGGATCATGGCAGTTTTGATTCATTGGTCAAAATTATAGATCGTGCCGGTATCAAAGATATCGTTAATTCAGATGTTACGTTTTTTGCGACGAGTGATTATGGTGTCAGGGAGTATGTAGCAGCAAAAAAGCAAGAAAAAATTGCAGAGGAAGGTGATGAAAATATTAAGTTTGGAATCAACAATATTCCAGTAAAAGAGCTCCGGGACTCCATGATGATCTATTTATTCGATGGAAAAATAAACCGGGATAATTTAACGCCAGACAACAAATATTTTGTAAGCAAGTTTGGAGCGATACCTAATGTGAGGTTCAATATTAAGTTGCGCAGGACGCGCGATTATAACAACTATTTAGATTACGTGGACTACCTAAATTATACGAAGGTCATCAGTACGCTGGACGCTGAGGAACCGGATTACAATGCCATTCCGAAGGAGGAAATTGATAAATCGTATGACTGTCAGACTTCAGGAATCATCAGCACTACGGGCATTTTACATGTGCTTAGCAATTCACATCGTTTATTTTTTAACGCCGGAAAAATGGCTCAATAAGACAGTTATGAAAGCGAATTTTAAAATTTTTTATACCCTTATTTTTGTGGTCGGGTTGAGCGTTTCATGTAAGAAGATCGATAATGGTTTTTTAAGTGATGGCATCCGCTACAAGGACAATACCATTTATTGTAAACGCGGCATGTCATTGATCATGTCAGACCGGATCAATACGGATGGTTCGACGCCGCCTTATCAATTTGAACTATTAAATCTGCGCAACGAATCTTCGGGTGAGCCTGGGCCGGAAGTGTTTTTTAAACAATTTGACCTATTAACGTTTAAGCCAGGTATGGTTTTCAATGCAGAGACTGATACGACTATTGAGCTATTAAACAAAAAAAGGGAAACGGTCAAGAAAACACCCATGGAGTTCAACACGGTGAGCGGCCAGCTCGTTTTCAATAGGACATCGGCTAATTTACCGTTAGGCCGTTATAATTTCGATGTCAAAATGACAAATCCTAGAGGAGAAAAGTTGTTTCCGAAATTGGCTACTATCGAGGTCGTAGAGCCAAGTATTGACGATATGTTTAAGGTGACCTATCAAGCTGCTACAGGTTCCACAGCAAGTGAGGTTTTTACCGGAATTACAGCTCCTAAGATTGAATGTAGAAAAATTTCAAACGATGGCGCACGCGTCATCCTCAAAATCGTAGACAAAAATGGAAAGGCATTTAACCCTAAAAATGGCGAGATTTTAAAAAGGGGAGATCGTCCTATGTTCGAGACACATGTAAAGTTTAATCCTGTTCAGCTTACTGACAACTCATTAATATGCGATTTTGAAGTGGCCCCCTTTCCTTTAACCAAATACATCGATAAAGTTGGGACAGATTGGGGCTTTCTTATTTATTATCGCATTCCAATGAAATACGTGCAAGTAGATGGCTTGCCGGGACACAACGTAAATCCAGTATTTGGCTTTCAGATTTTGATGGAAGGTACTTATGAAGTTGAAATAAAGCTCCCCGCAGTAACACGTGTCACGCAGTAAGAGAAAGAAGCTGTCCGAAAAGTGGGAAATTCTTTCACTTCACTTTTTGGATAGTATCTTTAAAAGTTTGAAAGTCAGTTAGTAGTAGCAAATTATCCAATACTATCTAAATTTTGATAATTTGTAATTATGTATGGATGTTAATGTTGAAGGTAAGGTTATAGTCATTATATTTATGATACATCTATCACGTTAAGTAACCTAATACTTACAATTATGAATACTGTGGATTTTAAAGTACCATTTGGTCAAAGGCAGACCATAAGGGTTCAGGAGGACATTTTAGAATCTTTTTATCCCTATCTTCATCGTCATCAGGAAGCGCAGTTGATGTGGGTTGTAAAAGGGGATGGGGTGCTGCTTGTCGAGGGACAGGTTCATTCCTTTCATCAGGGCGATATCTTTTTTATTGCAGCAAATCAGGCACATGTCTTTAAATCATTGGCAACTGATTTTTCAAAAAATGAAGCCTGTTCGATTTCCATTTTTTTTGATCCTTTAGGTAAGCTGCAGCAACTATTTATGTTGGGTGAATTTGATTCTTTAAAAGAATTTTTAAATCACAATACACGCGGATTTAAGATTCCTAGCACTGAAAATGAGATTGTTTCAGATCGAATTGTTCAGTTAAAAAATTCAGATCCAATAGACAAGATGATGCATTTTTTTTATCTATTGAGGACGCTTTCAACTATTTCAAAAGATGCAGAACCGCTTTGTTCGGATAAAGATGGGAAATTGAATGCCCATTCATTTCATAAAAGCCGTATTTTATCGATCTGCCGCTATATAGAGAGCCATTTTAAAGAAGAACTTACACTGGAAAGTATTGCTAAACGAGCCAACCTTTCGCCACAGGCATTTTGCCGGTATTTCAAAAAACATTCCGGACTGACCCTTGTTAGCTATCTCAATCAGCTTAGGATCAGCGAGGTTTGTAGTCGCCTGCACAAGGATCATTTGGATAGCGTATCTTTTATAGCGTACAATTGTGGGTTTAACAGCATTACAAATTTCAACCGTATTTTTAAACATATCATTGGTTGTACACCGAAAGAATATATGGTAAGCTACAAGCAAAAGTCTAGCGAAAAATAAGACGCTATATTACGAAAACAGTCAATCAAATTGAATAAGCGGCAAAATGTATTGCGTATTTTTCCAATATACTTGCAAAGTAATAATGCTAGGCAAATAGTAGCTTTGATAGTATGGAAGCGCACTGGTCGATAAAGAACAATGTGTCTTTACAAATGGGTACAATATTGTGATACTCATCGAATAGGTCAAATTCGAACAGAACCCTTTCGACTGAAAGGATTCTGTTCGAACTTTATTTTTTATTAAAGTTAAAACGCCGTGCAATGCTAAACCCCCAGCGGAATTGGCCTTTACCCCAAGAGCTATTTGTTTCGCTGATAAATTGCGATTCTTGAATCGCAGTAGCATTTGTAAAATTGAGATGGAATATATGTCCTCCGGTGTCCATTTCTAGACCGACACCCAATGCATTATAATAGCGCTGACCACTCACTTCCTCGCGATATTTTTTATTTGATGACTTGCGGAAAGGAAATATATAATCTGCGACAAGTGCTATCCGATTACTGACTTTGGCCCGACCACCAATCCCAAGTGCAAAGAGATCATTTTGGTCATTGTAAGCAGTATAATTTCGATGGAGATAAGAAGGAACCACTGTTAGCGACAAATTGGAGCTGAATTTTCGTGCGATAATCAGCTGTGTTACATAGCTGAGGCGGTCACTGAAACGGGTAAAGCTAGCCGCCGACTGTTTATCCTCAGCAGCCTCCATCCCAGAAACAGTTGTACTGCCAAAAAATGCAACAGACACAGGTACACCATTGTCAACTGTTTGTTCGAGAAATCGGTACTTCAGGTTTCCTTCATAGAGCTGCCTGACCTCCGTTGCTCCTTTTGCCCGAGCGATTCCTATATTCAGATTATCGAGCAGGCCATAGTCAAAACCAATTCTAATGTCAGTCGAATTATCGAGCCCAAAGAAATTTTTGGCACCACCAGCACTGCCAGCGATATCGCCAAAACGATGGTCTACCCTAAAGTCCATTTCATTGCGATGAATAGTTTCGGTTGTTTTTAGATTGATTAGGTTGCCCGATTTAAAGGTTGCTGTAACTTTTTCGTTTTTTGGATCCTCGATATGTATTAATTTATCAAGGTCTTCCTGGGCGAATGCTGTTGCCGAAGCAAAACACAGGATTATA
This sequence comes from Sphingobacterium sp., assembly GCA_029239355.1. GTDB lineage: Bacteria > Bacteroidota > Bacteroidia > Sphingobacteriales > Sphingobacteriaceae > Sphingobacterium. The sequence goes on along the minus strand of JAQZAZ010000003.1, from coordinate 44,924 downwards.
AATAGTATATTTCTCATTTGCAACAAATTCGTATTGTTATTGTTTGTATAGCGCCTCAACTTTGATTTTCACTACTTCAGCAATTTTTTTTCCAACGATAGATGGGATGGCGATTTTGTGGTCCGCGAGCCTGACCGGAAAACTCGCCGTGGCTTTTATTATCCCAGCCCTCACATTGAATACCGCTGCTGCTGTGTAGGGTTTAGTCACCCCATGAATCTGTAATGTTCCTTTTACGTTTAAGGTATAATTGCCATCTTTGATTAATTTTTCGGTACCTTCGATCTTTCCTTTAAATTCTGACAAGGGATATTTATCACTTTCCATGTAATTTTCGTTAAAATGCTCCTGCATAAGTTTTTTGTCGAATTGGAACGAGGTGTTTTTTACCCGAAAGATAATATCTCCGGTTTTGATGTTCATGGCAGATGCCGCTAGCGTGCTCTTCGCTTCGATGTCTTCCAAAGGAGCACTGCTAAAGAAAGTGATACTTGTTTCTTTTGAAACCAAGGACGAGGTTTCTTGTGCGAATGCCGCAATACCTCCTAATACCATAAGGAAGAATATGCTAAAAATGCTGATCTTATTCATATACAGAATATTAATTTTCAGGTGTATTTCGTTTAATCCAAGCGTCCAGCAATTCAATCTCTTTTGCTGTCAGCGAGCCGCCTATCGGCATGGATTTAGTAACCAATACTGCATTGTTGATTTTTGCGCTATTGTCTTTGACAGATGGATAACCGCTAAACGTCCACTTTGCACTGGCACCGCGTCCCGGGGCATGACAGGAACTGCATTTGGTTTCCAAAAGTGCTTTAGCAAAATTATTGTACGAAACGTTCGTTACCGTTACGGGCTCATCTCCACCGTCTGGATCAGGACTGAGTTCTTGAGCCTGTTTTTTGGTACACGCTGTCAATGCAATGGCAACTATAGTCATGGACAACACTACGATGGGACGACTCGTCCGACCGTGGGTATTTGCAGTTTTTAGTTTTTTTAACATAGGTTCAATTCGATTAGGAGTGGATTAATTTGTTGGAGCGATCGCCGTATTATCGTTCAAGATAGGCCATATACCAACACTAGGAAAACTGATTCCTTTATTATCTCCCCGCTGCTGATCCTGTCCAAAATAGTATAATGGCCAACCTTTGTAAGTCAATTGTTTCTTCCCAAAAACGGTGATGACGGCGATATCTGCCGTTCGTACTAACGAAGGCAATGAACCTGTTTCTTTTTGATAGATCGGCCAGATGGCGTCATTGCTGAAATCTGCCTCCGTATAATTGTTTTTATTGAACTTGTCCGGTTTAAAAGCATACAGTGTTCTTCCTTTGTCGTCAGTCAGATAGATTGTTTTTCCCGTTCCTTCGGTGTAATCACCCAAATAATTTTTACCGTCATGGCCGATGAGCTGCGCATTGGCAACCATAAGTAAATAATCGGGTTTTGCGACATACCAGATTTTATTTACGGCATCACCTTTTGCCTGACCAGATTGGCTGTCGCCAGCGTAGTAATATAAGGGCCAACCTTTGAAGGTACTCTGTTTGGAACCGTCTTCACGGGTGATTTCACCAAGTAGGCTTTTATCGATTTTGACGTCTGTACTTGCTTCACTGCTATAGTAAACGGGCCAAGTTGCCAAACAGTTGCCACTGCATGTCGAATTTCCTTTTGTGTCATTGGAAAAGAAATAAAGTGTTTTTCCGTTTTCATCCGTAAGGATACTGCCGAATTGGCTGTTAGCGGTTATCTGTACGCCTTTGTTTTTGTTTTCAACATCTGGACCATCACCATCGTTTTTTGAGCATGCCGAAAATAAGCTGATCATGGCTATAAAGGCCACTGCCACCTGTTTTTTGTTTGATTTCATCATTGTGTGTTTTAAAATGTTGTCTTGTTACTACGAGCACTGAGCGTAAAAAGTTGCCTTGAGATGAAGCGAAAAAAAAATATTTTTTGCAGGCAACCTTTTGAATTATCCGTTCGTATTAGACTTAATACTATATTTATCAAAAGAAAGAAGCAATATCGAGTGGCGATACCTGAAGTTGACGAAAAATCTATCCATATTATTAAAGGATGTATCGATGGTGACCGTAGGGCCCAAAAAGATCTTTATACCCTCTATTATGCGATGGCCTTGGGGATATGTCTACGTTACTCGAATAATAGGGAGGACGCCATAGGTATATTAAATGAAGGTTTTTTTAAAGTATTTAAAAATATAAGTAAATACGATTATCAAAAACCTTTTTCTGTGTGGATCAAAAAGATCATGACAAATACAGCAATTGATTTTTATCGGGCAAAGATAAGACAGGGCATACTTGTGGATGTAGCAATGTATGAGCAAACAATCGTTTATGATGATACGATCAGCCAAAAATTAAACTATGAAGATCTATTGGCAATGGTGCATCAGCTTCCGCCAGCATATAGGACGGTTTTTAATCTCTATGCCATAGATGGTTATGGACATGAGGAGATCAGTGACATGTTGGGTATTGCTATTGGGACATCAAAATCCAATCTACATAAGGCTCGCGGCCGATTGGCAGAAATGGTTAAAAATCAACGTGCAGCGTGTGGTAAAACTCAGGAGAAAACATGATGGAAAAGGATAAGAATAAGATTGATGAGATTTTTAGGGACGGTCTCAGTGATGCGAAATTTGACTTTGATGAATCACATTGGCATGATATTGAATTCCGGCTAAATAAGCAGAGGCGATCAAAAAAGAAAAAAATTGTCATATTAGCAGCATTAGCTGCTGCCGTAGCAGCCGTCTTCGCGGTGTTTTTCTCCTGGAATAGCGATTTAAGCTTCATAAACGAATCATCAGAAAGAACAACTGAGCCCGTTACAGCACATAAAGAAGTAACCTTGGACAACGAAATTGTTGACCCTCTGGACCTTCCTATTGTTTCTCCACAACAGGAGGGGGGCCGGATTTCGTATCAGCCAAAAGAAGAGAAAGTGCTTACGTTGCAAACTGCAATTGAAGCAGAATTATTGGAAGGTATACGAATCGTAGATATTGACGACGCGAAATATACGCCAAGGCAAGGAACCAGTTTGAATACGGCTTTTTCACTTCCGAAAATGCAATACAATGTAAAAGCATTGCCAAGTTTCAGCTTTAAAGCCGACCCCGTGGAAGCGACGGCCAATCGTTTGGCGTCCATTTATCAATCACAACCTGGTGAAATAATAGCCCCATCGCAAAAAGAGCGTTCGGCTATTAATTTTTTAGCAGGGCCGGATTTAACGAGTGTCAGGGGGGCAGGTAAATCCTCCCTTAGTGAAAATATCGGTTTAGCCTATTCCTATCCTGTGACCAAAGGGTTGAGTGTGTCCGTCGGAGCAACCTATGCGAAAAAGAATTATAAGTCCGCATATAAATTCTATACGCCATCAAACCCACCAGAGCTGACCCAATTACCGAGCAGTGTAAGTGCCGTTTGTGACGTTATTGATGTACCGCTAACAGCAAGTTATACCGTGCTGAAAAATAAAAAAGTGAAATTTAATGTCAGCGCCGGACTTTCAAGTTATTTTATGCTGAAGGAGAAATACACGTTTGATTACGAAGGGGGAGGGAGTTATGGTGGTGATAAGAAAAGTGCCGTCTATGAAGTCAATGGTGAGAATCAGCATATTTTTGGCGTTGCAGATTTTTCGATATCCATTGAAAAGAAAATCAATGACAAGATCAATGTCGGTGTAAAACCTTTTGTTAAATTACCATTGACAGGGATTGGTTATGGTAATGTAGACCTAGAGTCAAAAGGGGTAGCCTTTACATTGGGGGTGAGTCTGTAATTTTAGCATTTCGTCACCCAACTGCTCAGTGTTTTTTGATCTGACTCTGACAATACCATTATTTCATTGCCAATTTCATTTTATCATTGCCATTGATTTTTGAGGGAAAGAGCATTTTAAATCGAATGTGGTTCCGATTAGAGCAAAGCCGATGTTGGAGCGTTGACCTGAACCTAGTGATCAGTCTATTATGAAGGAATTTTGCTAAATACAGTCTTACTGAGTGAAAAGAAAACTGTATTTATACGCTCTTGTGGTATTTATACCTCTTCTCCGATTATAGATACCTGTGTTGATATTCTTACTCCGTGATGGCATAATGTTTGAAATTTACTCATCGTTTATAAAAAATGAATATACACATTAACACATCAACGTATGAAAAAATTAATTCAAACATTAGGACTGGGTATGTTTATCTTAACAGTTTTCATTGGCTTTACTTCATGTAGCAAAGATGACGATCCTGCGGACAATGATCTTTTTATTGGAAAATACGAAGGTACTATCTCGTTCGATGATCTCAATGACAATGGTAACGATGTATCTGCTGCGGAGGGAACAGTTACGGTGACTAAAGTAGGTAACTCCTATAATTTCGCATTTGGAAATGGTATTCCTAATCTTAACGGAGTTGATTTCGAGAAAAAAGATAATGTCTTGATCAATATCGGTTCGGCAGGTACAGGACTTATCCGAATTGATGCTGGTAAATTAACCATTGGTTATACCAAAGACGGTAAGGCATGGTCAGCTGATTGTCAGCGCAAATAATATCGGAGTATAAAATATTTTTATAGGGTTGCCCAATCTTATTTGGACAACCCTTTTTTTTATGCAATACTTTTTTACGATCCTTCCATTCCTTTCTTTGAGTGTATTACAAGCCCAATGGCCAAAAGATCTCCTATCGTGATTGTTATCCGATGTTTGTCACACTTTCCCGTGTTTCTTGTAGGAAACTAAAAATTATATTATTTTTAGGGAGTATCATTGATAAATCCTAACAACAACCATATGGAAATGGAATCACTTTCCGGATATGTTAAAGAAGAACGGTTTATAGATCTGTACAAGGCAAATATCTTTGCCCTTTTCTTATTTATTCCAATTATACTGTTGTATACTTTACCATTTTATCTTATTTGGGGGCGCAATGAAAACCCGTTTGTTTTTATCAAAAATATATTAGAAATAACGTCGTTATCTTCTGCGTTATTAGGTGTCCTCGTAGTAGTCATTGGGGTAGTGGTGCACGAACTAATTCATGGGATAACTTGGTCCTGTTATACCAAAAATGGGTTCAGATCGATCAAATTCGGTATTTTAATGAAAATGTTGACACCTTATTGCCATTGCAAGGAGCCACTTCGCGTCCGGCAGTATATCATAGGCGCATTAATGCCATCGATTATCCTAGGGATCATACCTATTATGTATGCATGGTACAGTGGAAATATTCATATACTCCTGTTTGCCATTTTTTTTACCGTTTCTGCTGCCGGTGATTTTATGATTGTTCAGCTGATATGGCGGGAAGATATGCGAAGCCTGGTTCTTGACCACCCTTCTGAGGCGGGATGTTTCATCTATAAAAAAGAAGATTAATCGATAGATTGAGCTTATCACTGTTCATTGCATATAGCCGGTTGGCAAAAGTTAAAAGCTGGTCGAGTTAACGTGTCATTAACCTTCCTCGGGTAATTTTTAAGAGTTGGTTTACCACAATATATTGCTGTTTTTAAGATAAATGTTATTTTCGTATAAACAAAAGACACATGAGCATAGCATTGATACTGAATAGCGATCGGGCCAAAGAATGGAAGCTCGAAATCAATAAGCACTTACCTGAAACAAGGGTCGAGATCTATCCGGATATCCAAAACTATAATGAGGTCGAGTTTGCTCTTTGTTGGAAGCCTGAGGCGGGTTATTATGCTCATTTTCCCAATTTAAAAGTTATCCAATCTGGGGGAGCCGGAATAGATCATTTATTCCCAAAATCTATACCATCACATATTCATACCTGTAGAATTGTAGATCCAATGCTAAAAAGCGATATGTTTGAACATGTTTTGACCTGTGTGATGCATTCGATGAAGAATTTTTCGGCTTATGCTAGAGAAAAGAGGAAAGAGCTTTGGCATCCCCTGGTGTATAAATCCATTGGTCAAACGTGTATAACGGTTTTAGGATTAGGTGAAATAGGGGGGTATGTCGCCGAAAGATTGGCTCAGTTAGGTTTCACGGTTAATGGTTGGTCCAATTCCCCAAAAAATATACAGGGAGTCATTTCTTTTACAGGTATTGAGGGCCTTAGTTCAGCAGTTGAGCAGACGGATTTTATTGTGAATGTTTTGCCATTGACGGATGCCACCACCGGAATTTTAAATCATGAGTTTTTCTCCTTGTGTTCGCAGGGAACTGTTTTACTTAACGTTGGTCGGGGTGACCATCTTGTGGATGATGATTTAATAAAGGCTATCGACAAAGGACAGATTGCCGACGCTTACCTTGATGTGTTTCATCAAGAACCATTACCTCAAGAGCACCCATTCTGGGATTGCAGCTCTATTTTTATAACACCTCATGTGGCGAGTAGGACAAACATTTGCTCTTCGGTTTTGCAAGTGGTGGATAATTATAGAAGAATGGCTGCAGGGCAACCTTTGCTCAATGAAGTTTCCTTAAAAAAAGGCTATTAGAAATCTGCGCTAGTCGCAGAGATTTCACTGCCCCATTCCATTCATTCACTGCGTTTTCCTTCGCGTTGGGCTAACGCCCGTAGTCTAGCGGAGTTTTGTGTTGTAGTTTTGAGCCAGAATCTACAGGGAAATAATGCAACATTTCAATTTCCTTGCAACAATCGGAAAAGGAGCAAAAAACTGAGATTTAAATATACTTGTTAAAGTATCAACATTTTTCCATTTTCTTACGATAACTATGGTAATAATGCGCCGATTATTTTATTCTTCGATATAAAATGCGTTATGATCGGCAGATGTCAATACCTTTCCAGATATAGAATAATGAACATACAGATGATATTAAAAAGGATAAGATGCTTAAAACATTTTTACCATTTTTTAAGTTACTATATAAACGAAAAATTATCATGTGGAAACTACTTTTGGTGTTACCGACTTGTTTAATTTTCTGTGCATGTTCCAATGCTGCTCAGAATGATAGAAATTATAGTGCTAGCAAAGACAGTCAAGTTAAATCTGAAGTTTTTGAGAGTACTCCTTTACCTGACAGTGCGCTGGCATTTATCAAGAAATATTTTCCGAATGTACAGATACTTGAAGTGAAGGCAAAGAAATCACCCTCTGCTACAGGAACATTTCACGAAGTGATATTAGCTGATTATACAGAGATCGATTTTGGTAAGTTAGGTAATTGGATTGAACTGCAGGCACCAGATGGTATTGCGCTACCCAGCAGTTTTTTTCCATTGTCCATTCAATCTTATTTGAGAGAAAATTATAATGGTATAGGTGTTGAGAGCATAGATAAGTCCAATAGCGGGTATAAATTGGAGTTAACGAATGACAATAAACTCTATTTTGATATAAAGGGTCAATTTTTACGCAGAAAAAAATAAGCGCATTGTTTCCTTTGGCTAGAACATAGCCTACTCATTATTCAATTGTTTCGTAAGTCTTCCTTATATCTTAAAGACGGAATCCTCTATTTTTTTTATAAAAAATTTTATCGTTGAATAGATTAGGCAGACCACTCATCAATTTGATGGTTAGCCAAGAGAGGATGCTCTCTGCATACCTATCTGTTTTGAAATATCAATATTACGCTTTTTTGTCTTTGATAATAATACGTATGAAATAATGCCCCATATTGGCCGATAAGACCTTGACCGTATCTGATCGTTCAGAAACCCTATGAAGGATGAGATTTATTCCTTACAGGTTTTCCTGGTGAAATTTATTTTATTAATTTATTATTTTTAAAATTAATTTTTCTTGAAATCATGTTAATATTTGATTAGTTTTACATGTTGAATGTAGTTTGTGTAAATATTTAATTATTTTGATGAAATTAAAGCTTATATGATGTATAGACCGTTACTTTTTTTACTATCTTTTTTCCTCCTTTCAGTTGCTGGTTGCAAAAAATCAGAAGAAAACAACCCCGTTTCTGGCATGAGCATTTTGTTTTCGGACAATAACCATGCGGTAAGGGGAAAGGTGAGCTATGATTATACGATGGACAATTGTGGTAATATCAATCTTATTACCGGCGTTAAGGAATCTGATGGAAACTACTCCGAACTAAAGCTCACTTTGCTTCATAATGGTGCATTGGCTAAGGCACAGTATTTTAAACAGAATTCTTCGAATAACGGCCACTATTTTGCGCCACATCTTCAAGCTGAAAAATCTTTTCAAATCTCCGATTTTAAATATGACAAATCTGGCGGACACTTATCTTTTTCCTTTAAAGGCAAAGTTTTTAAAGGAAGTGGACAAGATGACGAACGACTATTGACGGGTAACGTGGATCTGACTGCCATTGAATATGTCCCATGTAAAGGATTGATCATTGATGTGATGACCGAAAACCCTTCTTTCAACTTTTTCTCCATGTATTCGTCGGCCGGTACGGTAACTAATGGCCTTGGTACGGCGAATCAGTATACTCAGTATGCATACAATGTTTACTCCAACGCTGGGCAGTATATGAGTTTGAGACTTGACAGTGATATCTCAGAACTCGTAAATAAAGAAATCGTATTTGACAATAGTAATGAAAAGTTCGGTGTAAAATACTGGGAATATCAAGGACCATTTATGCTAGCAGAATCCTATGGATATATTGATCACAACTGGAAACGTTTTCAAACCCGAGGGAAAATTACTGGTATACACAGAACAATTGGTGGACGATCGGTAGAACCGTATTACCAGGGTCTGATCATTATGGATATTCTCAATGAAAGCAAAGTGGTGAAGGAAGATGTTGAGATACCATTCTATGTGAAATCCCTTAAATAGTCCTCTGCTAAATTATGTAAATCGAATTTATCCTAGCCTCATTTACTAAACTGTTCGAAAGGTAGCAAGGTATAAGGAAATGTTTGTTTAAAGCTACATCTTAAGATGTGGCTTTTTACGTTTAGTCCCGACCTTCGATATATAGGCAAACATCGATCTTCTGGCATAAATATGGCTGTTAGGAGAGAAGAGCTTTCTTAAAAGCTAAGCTATTTGAGTTTAGCCCTGGTTACAGATGAGCGAATAGAATCGTTGAGACATCGCCCTCCTATAATAGAATTGGGTATATTTTGGAAGATGTAATTAATTTGGTGTTGGTTGATCCATTCCGATTTGCGGAAACCGAAGTTTAGTTAGTTTGGACTTTTTAACACAAAAACCCCCCGTTTGTACAAAAATGAACCATTTCTGAACAAATCAATACCATAAGCCTAACGAAGGATATCTATTTTTGTTTACCGCCCAGATAAATTAAAAGTGATTGAAACAAAATGTTAATGTATTAACATGAAGAAGAAAGCTGATAATACGGGCACTAAATAACCAACTAATGTATGAGAAAATATATAGGAGGCCTAAAACTTTATTTCCTTTTTCTTTGCAGGCTTAGAAGATATACGAGTGAAGTCGACTTCATGATTGGATTTCTAAAATACGATAAATAGAGAGCGGTAGACATAAAGACCTTCTCAGAGATGGAATAACAAATAGACAGATGATATTGAAAAGAATACCTAAAATTATTTTATTAGCCATATTATGCACTTCTGTGTTGCTTGGCTTTAGTCAAAAAAATAGCGGTCAGAATGACTTAAGCGATGCCGATTATATTATTTTAAAGCCCAAGTACGACGGTCATTCGTTCCTACGCAATCCTTTAAACGGCTGGGTAATGTATGCTCCCCGTAACGCAGACGATACGTATTGGGATATCGAATATTTTGTGCCGGCATTAGGAAAAAAAGTGAAGGCCATCGATTATGCTTCGGCATGTTATGTGCGTACGAGCTGGTCTTCGCTAAACCCGAGCGACGGTATTTATGCTTGGAATGATCCAAATTCCAAAATAGGAAACCTCATTAAAGGAGCGCAAAAGAGGGGACTTCCCGTCGCACTCCGAATTGTGGTGGACGGTCGTGATCAAGGTCAAAATACGCCAAAATTTGTGTTTGAAGCCGGCGCCAAGTATTATCTGGAAAATAAAAAGCATCCTGATAGACAGACTCCCTATCCGCAGGATGCGGTATTTAGAAAATATTATGGCAAATTTATCACAGCTCTAGCAAAAGAATTTAATGATCCTGATAAGACTTCTTTTATTGATGCCTATGGCTTGGGGAAATGGGGCGAAGCACATTTTGTAGTTTATGAAGATCCAACAATAGCAACTCCCGAAAGTATCGAAAAAATAAAGGAAGAAACGTTGGATTGGGTAACCGATTTATATGCTCAAACCTTTACCAAGGTACCTTTGGTTATCAACTATCATCGTTTGGTCGGTCATCCGGAAAGTTGGGGAGCCGTCAATCCAAATAGTGAACGCTTATTGGACAAAGTGATTGATAAAGGCTATAGCCTACGCCAGGATGCTTTTGGTATGACAGGTTACTACCAGGATTGGGAAAAAGATTTTGCCAAGAAATGGAATTTCAAGCGTCCTATCATTATGGAGGGCGGGTGGATTATTGCTCCAGGTAAGCATCGTTATTGGAAAGACCCAAGTGGAAAATATAGAGAAGGGCACGATGAGGATGTGCGAAAAGGAGAGTTTGACGCTTCGGCCGAAGCTCATGTCAATATGATGGATTTTAGGGCGGGAGGAGAAACCGAATCCTGGTTCAAGTCCTTTGATCTCGTTCAACGGTTTAATATGGAAGGGGGATATCGCCTATATCCCCACCAGATCAAGCTGCCTAAACGTATTAAATCCGGAGCGGTAGCGCTCATTTCCCATCATTGGCAAAATAGGGGCTGGGGCTATTTGCCTAACAATATTCCACAGTGGAACTACAAGTATAAAGTAGCTTTTGCGCTGTTGGATGCCAAAGGGAATGCGAAAAAGATTTTTGTAGATCAGCAAAGCGAACCGTCAACATGGTTGAAAGATGCTACCACAGGTTACGAATTACATGCTAAAATAGATCTGCCTGCTGGAAATTACAGCTGGGCAGTTGCTATTGTTGATACCGCAATAAAAAATAAACCAGCAATTCAGCTAGCGCTTGATGAAGCTCCACAGGTTCATGGTTGGACAAAACTGTTAACGATGCAAGTGCACTAACTTAAAAACCAAATTGTTGTGCTTAGCCTTTCTCATCAGCAATAATAATCGCTATGAATGTATTCGGTCGATGTGCCATTTTGAAAACGAAGAAATTTAGTGAATGTGCGACTTGCATTTACAATTTTATTAAGAAGTAAACCTATTATGATAAAGCTGAGCAATCTATATTTGATATTGTCCCTGTTTTTTAGTCTGATCACCGTTAAGGTTGTCGCGCAGCAAAACATGACCAATGTGTATGGTCGGCGTGTACAATCATTAAACGGAAAATGGGACGCCATTGTAGACCTATACGACCAGGGCAGAAAAAATAAAATCTATCTGAATAAAAAGCCGGAAAGCAAGACCGATTTTTATGAATACTCCTTTGAGAACGGTCTACGTCTGAATGTGCCTTCGGATTGGAACAGTCAGATGCCTGAACTTAAATACTACGAAGGTACCATCTGGTATGGTCGAAAGTTTGACACAGTGAAAGAAAGCAATGGGAGATTGTTCTTATATTTTGGTGCTGTAAGCTATCGTTGCCGTATTTACCTCAACGGAGAAGAAATAGCACAGCATGAGGGTGGCTTTACACCGTTTCAAGTGGAAATAACGGATGTGGTTAAAGAAAAAGACAATTTTTTGGCAGTCGAGGTCAATAATACCCGGCAGGTAGATGCCATTCCGGCAATGGCTTTTGATTGGTGGAACTATGGCGGCATTACCCGTGATGTTTTTTTGGTAAGCACAACAAAAGTTTTTATCGACGATTATTTTATTCAATTAGACAAAACCGAAGCCGATAAAATCAATGCTCATGTAAAGCTTTCGGATAAGCTGGCCAATTCTTCCATTACCATCGAAATACCAGAATTGCAACTTACTAAAACGCTCAGGACAGATGCTCAGGGAGAAGTAAAAACGTCGTTTACATCAAGGGAAATTAAACGTTGGTCGCCAGCTGCACCAAAACTGTATAAAGTAAAGATTTTAAGTCAAGAGGATCAGATAGAGGAGGAGATAGGCTTTCGCAATATTGGGGTTAAGGGGGAAGATATATTTCTGAACGGCCAGCCTATTTTTCTAAAGTCCATTTCATTTCATGAGGAAATACCTCAACGCAAAGGCCGTGCTTTTTCGCAGGCAGATGCAGTAATGCTGCTTTCAGAAGCTAAAGCTTTAGGTTGCAATATGATTCGATTGGCACATTATCCGCAAAATGAATATATTGTGCGAACGGCCGAAAAAATGGGCTTTTTGTTGTGGGAAGAAATTCCCATATGGCAGGGGATCGACTTTGAAAATGAATCGACCAAAGAAAAAGCAGCCAAAATGATGCGTGAAATGGTCTTTCGAGACAAAAATCGCTGTGCCCTCGCATTTTGGGGGGTAGCTAACGAAACCCAGCCCTCCGAACCTAGAAATAATTTTATCAGGCATTTGATAACAACCTGCAAAAATATCGATACCACCAGACTGGTTACCGCCGCTTTTGATTTGGTCCGTTTTCAAAAAGAGAAACAGGTATTTGTCATGGACGATCCTTTTATCAACGAATTGGATGTAGTAGCCGTTAACAAATATATGGGCTGGTACCAGCCCTGGCCAATCACGCCTGATAAAGCCAGATGGGAAGTGGCTAAAGGACAACCGTTAATTATTTCTGAATTTGGAGGGGAGGCGTCGTACGGCAAGACCGGCGATGCAGATGTTGTCAGTTCGTGGAGCGAAGATTACCAAGCAACCTTGTACAAAAATAACCTGGAAATGTTTGAGCATATTCCAAATCTCCGTGGAACTTCACCCTGGGTACTTTTTGATTTTCGTTCACCATTCCGTTTTCATCCGACCAACCAAGATGGCTGGAACCGCAAAGGATTAGTATCAGATCAAGGGTACAGAAAAAAGGCCTGGTTTTTAATGAAGGAATATTATGATAATAAATAAGACTTCAATCTTAGCACTTCCGAGACAACGCCTAAAGAAGATTATCACAATAACATTAGTCTTTTCATCGTCGTGCACAAAAATATTTACTAAAAGAATGAAAGCACCTAAAAAATCGAAACACAAAATGGACGAATATAAGATAAGTATATACAAATACGTTAAAATGATATGCTTACTGTGGCTTTTAGTGCATGCAACGCTGTTAAAAGCGCAAAGTGTCATCGATTTATCGGGTACTTGGCGCTTCCAGACCGATGTCATGGATTTCCGAAGAGGCTCGCTGTCACCGCGCTATAATCACGTTTTACAAGAAACGATTAAACTTCCTGGCATTACCGATGATTATCAGATAGGGTATAAAAATCCGTACAAATATATTGACCGTCTAACCCGAAAATATGAATACATGGGACCCGCATGGTACCAACGGGATATCGAAATTCCTGCCTCCTGGAAAGGTAAAAAAATAGTCATGTATTTTGAACGTACCCACTGGTTAAGTTCAATTTATGTGGATACCAAGGAAGTAAGCAGTATAGATTATATAAGTGTCCCCCACAGCCACGATCTTACAGCATTTGTAAAGGCCGGAAAAACGCATCGTATTACGGTTTGTATCGATAATAGGTTTCAGTACAATACCCATAAGTGGAACCATGCACATACCGAATTTACCCAAATTAATTGGAACGGTATCTTAGGAGAGATGAAATTAATGGCCATAGATCCTGTTTATTTGGAAGACCTTCAAGTTTATCCCAACATAACCGATCATTCCATAAAAGTAAGATTACAGGTAAATAATGATACCAAAAGACAAATAGAGGGTAAGGTTTCTTTTACGGTTACTGGTACAAATCATAGCCTTAAAAACGAAGTTGCAGTAGCTAGTACCGATTCGGTAACTTTTGTGGAAACCAACATCGCACTGGGTAAGAACATGAAATTATGGGACGAGTTTAATCCTAATCTTTATCAGATAAGCTGCCAATTGACAACTTCTGATGGAAAAAATGCCTACCAGCACGAAAAAACGACAACTTTTGGAATGCGCGAAGTAAAACAGGGCAAAAACCACGTCCTGCTCAATAACCACCCTATTCATTTAAGAGGCAACGTAGAAAATGCTGTATTTCCCAAAACAGGACACGCTCCGGTCGATGACGCCTCATGGGAGCGAATTATGTTGCTGATGAAGGAATACGGGATGAACCATTTGCGTTTTCATTCCTGGTGCCCTCCGGCAGCGGCCTTTCGCATGGCAGATAAACATGGAATTTACTTTGAGGTGGAGATGCCTATGTGGGGCAAAGATGCGGAACCCAACGATGCCAGATATAACTTCTTCCGTAGGGAAATTAAGGCTATTTTAAAAGAGTACGGCAACCATCCTTCGTTTGTTTTGTACTGCAACGGCAATGAAATTACCGGCAACTTCGACTTTATCGAAGAACTGACCGCCGAAGGCAGAAAAGCTGATCCACGACATTTATATAGTGGTTCTACGGCTCGAACACGGGTCAAATCTGATCAATATTACGTATCCCAGCAAACTAATAAGGGGCCTGTAAAGGTTTACGAAGGTCTACCCGGTACCGATTGGGATAAGAATATGGAATCTGATGTAGATGTTCCTGTGATTTCGCACGAATCGGGACAGCGTTGTATCTTCCCAAATTTTGATGAGATAAAGAAATATGCCAACAGCCCCGTTGAAGCCCGCAATTTTGAAGTATTTAGAGACCTGCTGCAAAAAAATGGTATGCTGGATCAAGCGAACGATTTCTTTCGGGCGTCTGGTGCGCTGACGGTACTGGAGTACAAGGCCGTGATCGAAGCCTTGTTGCGCTCCGGTAAATCTGCAGGTTTCCAGCTCTTGTCAATGAACGATTTTCCGGGACAAGGGTACGCTCCCGTAGGAATCTTCGATCCTTTTTGGGATTCGAAAGGATTGATTACCGCCGAAAAATTCAGCGAGTTTTGTGCGCCAACAGTCGCTCTATTGCGATACGATAAAAGTAGTTTTTTCGATACCGAAACATTTAAGGGAAAAGCCGAGGTCTATAACTTTAGCAATTCAGCCCTTGAAAATGCCAAAATTAAATGGTGGATGACCGATACCGCTGGCAGGGTATTGCAAAAGGGGACCTTGAAAAAGCAAACCATTGCCAACGAGCATGTCTCGCCAGTAGGCGAATTTGAGATTTCCCTAAAAAACATCAGCAGCCAGAAGGTTACGGTCCATCTTGCGGTTAATGATACGATTAAAAACAGCTGGAACATTTGGGTATATCCCAAACATCAAAATCTGATGCAGTCTACAGATAAAGTATTGTACACCGATGTTTACGATGATGCGGCAAAAAAACAGTTGGCTCAAGGCAAAACAGTTGTTTTTTATCCATCACCAGCCAGCGTAAAAGGTCGAAAATCAATGTTTCATAATCATTTCTGGAACCCCATTATGTTTGCTTGGGCACCGATGACGATCGGCAACCTGGTCCATCATGAACAAGCCATGTTTAAGGATTTTCTAACTTCATACCATACCGATTGGCAATGGTGGGATATCCTGAACCATGCAAAAGTAATCGAAATGCAACATGCACCACAACAACTGCGGCCCTTTATACAGGTCATAGACAGCTACGATAACAACCAAAAATTAGGTATTGGTTTCGAAGCAAAGGTGAATGGCGGGAAACTGCTGTTGCTGGCATTAGATACAAAAACAGATATGGATAAGCGTCCGGCTACCCAGCAATTGCTGTACAGTATTGATAATTATGTGAACAGCGATAAATTTTCACCGCAAGTAACCTTGGACGAAACTTTTATTCAATCATTTTTAACAAAATAAGAAAGGTTTAAACGATGCTAAAAACAGTTGTATTTCCGATGATGACGTTTCTTTTAGGCCAGACCCTAATGGCACAGGAAATTATATTAGAGCGAAAAGCTCCTGTATCCCAGGTTTATAAAGAGGCTGTGGAAGCCGAAGATGCATTACCTATGAACGATTTGAACATCGAATTTGGCTATGTGCTTTATCAGACCGAGATAAATACCGATACCGAAAGCGAAGAGCTTGAATTGGAAAACGTACGTGATTATGCCGTGGTCTATGTGGACGGAAAGTTACAGGGCACCTTAACTGATAAAGGTAAAAAGTTAGCCATCAAAGCAGATCCGGGCAATCACACACTTCAATTTTATGTAGAGAATATCGGGCGGATCACCTATGGACCAGAAATTACGGATAATTCGAAAGGGCTGTTTGGTACAATTACTTTAGCCGGAAACGATCTCCGAAATTGGAAAATGATTCCCCTGAATGTGCGCAATTATCCCCTGAAGGATCTCGTTTTTGAACGAAGAGCATCCGATGGCATCCCCGGTTTTTATGAAGGCCAATTCGAGCTCAATCAGTCTGGCAATAGGTATCTTAATATGACCGGATGGGGAATGGGAGAGGTCTGGTTAAATCAAAAATATTTGGGATCCTATTGGGAAGAAGAAAAACAACAGTCGATATTAATTCCTTCGGAGGATTTAATATCCGGAAAAAATGAACTTGTAATCTTCGAACTCAAAAATAATCAGCAAAAGAAGATAAGTTTGTCCCCAACGCCTGTTTTTAAGTAAATAGGAGTTATGGCTTTAGAATGTATCTGAAAGAGTAAAAACGAACTTATGTCGAAATTTTGATGCATCCCTTTGAGTAATTGAAAGAGAATCGTAGCTTAAAGAAATGCCCGTCATAAAAAATATAGCCCGGCATTTTGATGGCAGTATGGCACGTAGAAATCTTTAATTGAAATTTAAACAGCTTTAGTAGGATTGGTAAATGAATAAATACAGTCTGATCATATGTTTCATTGTTTTTTTTGGACAATCTGTTCTCGGTATTGATCTCTCGAGATACAGGTTTCACCTGATGCCCGAAACTTCGTATTACGGCGGTATACAAAGCATCGCAAAAGACAGTTTAGGGCGTATCTGGTACACCGGGCCCGATGCGCTATTCATGTACGATGGCAACAGCTTTTATCAGTTAAACGATATCGTTTCTGCGATCAAACCAAAACAGAAATGGGGATACGGTTCGTTAACCCGGGATAAAAAAGGAAATCTATTTTTAGCTTCGGGCCACGGCTTATTAAAATTTGATTACGAGCGGTTTTCTTTCATTGTCGTGGTTCCAGGAAAAATCCGATCATTATGTGTACATAGCGATGGCCAGCTTTACATGCTTTCAGACAATAGCGCACTTCGTTATAATCCACAAGATGGAAAAACAGAAAGCTTTTCATTGCCCAAAGACAAGTATTTCCAAAATATATTGAGTACCAAAGACCATGTGTTTTTAACGCAAGGCGCGATCTTGTACAAAGTAGAAATGACAAAAAAAAGCCTAGTCCGGTTTGCGGATTATGGCGGTACGGCCAACCAGGTGAACGATGCGGTCGCATACCGTGGCTCATATTATTTTTTGACACAGCGGGGAGGGATCTATGTAACAGATTTGACAGGCACCTTAAAACATATAATTCCCGTAAGCATGGGGGGAAATTTATCTGTTTTAACCAAAAAGATGTATGTCGACCAAACTGGGGTGATCTGGGTGGCTACACAAGCCGGATTATTTTTTTATGATCCTGCCAATAAAAGCAGCAGCGCTTTGCAGATGAATCTGAACGATCCCTATTCATTACCTAATAACTCAATATGGACAATTTATCCAGATCCGGACCAAGGGGCATGGATAGGTACCTACGGTGGTAAAATAGCCTATTGTTCACTTTACGATTCCAGGGTACGCTACTTTAAACCCAGTCCAGGGGGTCTAAACCATCCCATTGTCAGCAGTTTTCAGGAAGACCATTTGGGAAATATATGGATCGGCACCGAGGGTGGTAGTCTCAATTATTGGAATAGAGAAAAAGATCAGTTTATTCGCCCTGAACAATCGCAGGGAAGTTCGTCAAGCCCCAATATGATTAAACGCCTGAAGTTCGATGGCATGAGCAAAAGCCTCTTGATTTCGGCCTACAATGGTGGTATTGGCCGTTATGATGTGGTCCATCGCTTTTTCAACAGTTTCGATTTTCGCTCTCCGGAAAGCGGGCAGCCGCTCACGGTTTATGATTTTGTAAACGATAAGGAAGGCACCTGGTGGATGACAGATCCCGATAAATCATTTTTATATCGCAAGAAGCCGCTAGGCCCTATAGAAATGGTGAGTGTCATCGATGTTACTGGGGAAAAATTGAATCTGGAAGTCGAAGCATTATATGTGAATAACCAAAATCAGCTTTGTTTAATTAGCCATCAAGGTTTTGTTGTTGTAGATACCCACACGTTAAAGGTGTTGAAGCACTACTTGATCAAAGATGCCTCCTATTCTGCAAATTACCTGTGCAGTTATACACTCACCTCAAATGGCGAAATATGGTTGGGAACATTGGGCAAAGGTGTAAATGTGCTCAAAAAAGATGGATCATACATCAATTATAGTGCGAGTAGCGGATTGCCTGCGAAAATGGTATTTGGCCTATTAGAAGATAACGCCACGAAAAATGTCTGGCTAAGCACCAGTGATGGTCTTTATTGTTTCGATCGGAAATCCAGGAAATTTGAAAAAGCCAGGTTCTACCAGGAAAATAAGATTGGTTCATTTTATATTCATGCCGCTTACAAGACTTCCAGGGGTGAAATGCTATTTGGTGGCACAAATGGATTTCTGCTGTTCGATCCCGCATACCTCAATAAAAACCTGCAAAAACCGAAGGTGTTTTTTACAGGATTTTTGGTTAACAACAAATTAGTGAAACCAGATGACGGCTCGTCAATTTTGACGAAAGATATCGGTAGCCTTTCCAATCAAAAAGAAGACAAGATAAGGCTCTCAAGTAGCCAGTCCAATGTAGAAATCAAGTTTTCGGCAAATAGCTATTTATCCGCAGATAAGAACCAATTTGCTTACCGGATGTTGGGACTTGGCGAAGAATGGCAAATTAGTCATGCAGGTCAGAAATCCGTACAGTTTCTCAATCTTCCGGGCGGAGATTATACTTTTGAAATCAAGGCTTCCAACAATGATGGGCAGTGGGGCGATCAAATATCGCGATTGTACATCCACGTCGATCCCCCATTTTTCTTGTCCTGGTGGGCCTATTGTTTCTATGCAGCACTTGTTTTTGCCTTGCTCTTTTTCATTATGCGGTATTACAGCAATAAAAGAGTATTTAAGGAGCGTTTGGCACTTGAGCGTTTAAAGGAACAGAATATGCAAGAGCTGAATCAGGCGCGCACGGACTTCTTTACCAATATCTCGCACGATTTAAAAACACCGCTAACACTGGTATTACAGCCGCTTAAGCAACTCAAAGACACTATTGTGGCTAATGATACTGCTTTGGTTTATATGGATTTAATAGAGAAAAATGTCTCCAGAATACAGCGGATGATCAGTCAATTGTTACGTTTTCGCGAAATCGAAAGCCAAAAAATTACACTCAATCCGCAAATTGGTGATTTTATCAATTTTGTAAGGGATATATTTGGCCTATTTGAGCTCTATGCCAATAAAAAAGGCATTGAAACCAATATTTCGGCGTATAAGGACAATTTATATGTTGCCTTTGATTATGATATTATCGAGAAAATATTGACTAATCTGTTCTCCAATGCCCTAAAGTATACACCTGACAATGGGTATGTGGGTGTACGTATCTATAGTGCTACAGCAGAAGAAAAAGAACGGTTTTCGGTACTAAACCCAGAAGAAACAGAATACATCTCCATCGAAGTTTTAAATACCGGCGATTGTTTTTCCGAAGAACAGATTGCAACGTTGTATACCTCTTTCAACCGGCTGTCGTCGCATAGGCCAACTTTTGAAGAAAGTTCAGGATTAGGGCTTGCCATTGTAAAAGAACTGGTAGATGTGCTTGAGGGCAAAATATGGATGGTCAATAAGACAGATAAAATTTCATTTACCATTTCCTTACCTTTAAGAAAACAGGCCGGTTCAGGCGATATGCAGTCTAACGTGTATGATTATACTGTTTCTGAAATCGACGAGATCATCACGCAGGATACAGCAATGCCTGAAAGCGGATCTATCCCTATCAAAAAAACGGATAATATTCTGCTCATCGAAGATGATCAACAGCTTCGTGTCTATCTGGAGCAACGCCTGGCCGAAAAATATAATGTATATACTGCAAGTGACGGAGAAGAAGGCTTAACAAAAGCTGAAAAAATTTATCCGCAACTCATTATTACCGATTTGATCATGCCAAATCGCAATGGTTTGGAAGTCTGCCGTAGCCTTAGACAAAATTTTAAGACTAGCCATATTCCTATTATCATGATTTCGGGTACCGGAGATGACAATCAGAATAAAATAAAAGCATTGGAATATGGAGCCAACGTGTTTATTGATAAACCCTTTCATGTCGACTATCTGTTGCAACAAATTGAAACCATTCTAAGAAATCAGCAGGAACTAAAAGAAAAATACAGCAAACATATTCAGGTGGATCCCTCCAATGTTACCGTCACCTCCATGGACGAGGAACTACTGCTTAAGGCCATTCAGGTCATTGAAGAAAACATTGATAATGCCAGTTATTCTGTAGAGGATTTTGTGGCTGATATGAACGTAGGTAGAACCATTCTCTATCAAAAAATACATGATATTGTTGGGATGTCGATCAAAGAATTTATTTTGAACATGCGCCTCAAAAGAAGCGCTTACCTGTTGGAGAAATCGGATTTGACCGTAGCAGAGGTTGCTTACCAAACCGGGTTTAACAATGCCAAATACTTTAGCGTCTGTTTCAAAAAGCAGTTTGAACTGAGCCCTTCAGAGTTTAAGAAAAAGGTTTCCAGTGGAAAGAAATAAAAAGAACAGCCAATAGTTGACCAATAACCCTTTCAGATGGGAGAAAGGCAATTCTATATTTTTGAAATCCTAATAATAATGAAAATGACAATTTTTAGAAGAACGCTTCTGCTCACCTATTTTATTTGCTTGTGTAATGTAATTTATCTGGCAGCGGCTGTCAGCCAAAAGGTAGAAGAGACTTATATCAGCCCCAATAAATACAAAACTGGTTCCCAATCAGAGCGGATACAAAAAGCCATAAATGAAGCAAAAAACACGACTGGAAAAGTAGTGATCCCTAAATATGATGCGGTAGGGAAAAAAAGTGTCTGGCTTATTGATCAAGCCATTTTGTTGCCCGGTGATTTCGAGCTCGAATTGAATAACTGCATCATTAAGCTATCGGATAAATGCCGGGACAATTTTATTCGTTCGGCAAATGCCGGATTGACCATCAAAGACATCGTACCGTTAAAGAATATCAGGATTATTGGCAAGGGCAATGTCCTTTTGGAAGGAGCTGATCACCCCAGGGCTACCGGTGACCATAATAAAACCTTGTCGCTAAACCCCAGCGGATTTGGACAATCTTATGGTACGGATGCAGGTAAGCCCGGAGAGAACCAAAAAGGTGGATGGAGGAACCACGCCATTATATTGGCTCACACCGATGTCTTTGAGGTTAGCGGCATTACATTAAAAGATTATCATGGTCATGGATTGGTCCTGGAACGCTGTACAAACGGTAAGGTGAGTGATATGACTTTTAACGTAAGGCAGGCCGTTACTGTTGGTGGAGTAGACAAACAGATCTTAAACCAAGATGGCATGGGGATACGTTTTGGCTGTAAAAATATTCTTATTGCAAATTGCAGAGGAAGAAGTGGTGACGACTTTATTAATATAGGGTTGACAGATACCGGAGTGGGAGCAGGCGAAGAAAATGTAAATGTGGTAAGTGGTTCGATATATAGGGGTGAAATCGACAACATTTCAACTATTTATCTCCAGCACTGGCAGGACTTTTATTCAATTTCACACCGATCCATACGGATTATGCCCGTGGGTAAACTTCGGATAAGCAATGTTTTCATCGAGAATATGGTCATTAGTCCTTTAGCGAAACAAGGTCTGGTCGTTGAGTATGCCGAACATGTAAAAGGCCTATTCGTACGAAATCTAGTCAGCCATCAGCCTATAAAAGCCAAAGGTATCTCGCAGGCTAGTTTCAGGGATATTATTTATGAAGGGAAGGATGAAGCGATCGATGTACAACAAAGTGATACGGTTATCCTTGATCATGTAATGGGTATAAAAAATTAATTATAAATTGCTCTATATCCCTATTTTAGCGCGAAATATACCTGTTTTTGCTATTTGTACAAAATCAAACCATTTTCGTACAAAAACGAACCCTATGAATTGGTTATGATGATAGTTTTGTCTTAACCAATTTTAAAAAAGCAAAATATGTGTATGAAAATTCCTCCTGACCACGTGATTAGGCTCACGAAAGGTAACCACAACTTTACAAATAACATTAGCAAGGCGCAACGGAATTTTATGCTTCGTCAATAAATCCGAAAACGAAGTTTTGCGATCAGCATTGCGCATGCATTTGCAGCAATGAGATGTTATTTATCACAAGAAGTTAAATTAAAAATCCAAGCCTATTGAAGCAGACCTATTTCAAAACCATATTCTTTACGAGAAAGGGAAAGTAAAGAGCTCATGTAAATTTTAAACTAACCAATATAAATCAATGATACAAAAGATACATATCTGGCTCAGGAGCTGGGTAATGAGTGCCACCCTATTGTCGGTGGCGTCCAATTACGCTTATTCGCAAGCAACAGATCAAATGCAAGTCAAGGGGCTGGTGACCAATGATGCGGGAGAAGGACTTAAGGGTGTTTCCGTCATGATTAAAGGTGCGAAAAATGGGGTACAAACAGATGCAAATGGTCATTATTCCATCCGGGCAGCATCCACCGCTACGCTACTATTTACCTATACCGGTTTCAATAGCCAAGAAATAAAGGTCAATCCATCTGGAGTCATCAATGTGAAGATGTCCGGAAACAATGTCCTGGACCAGGTCGTGGTCGTAGGTTATGGTACTGCCAAGAAAAAGGATTTAACAGGTGGTTTGGCCGTAGTCGGAAAAGAGCAGCTAAGCATGGTATCTACCTCCAACCTGATGGATCGTTTGGTGGGACAGGTGGCCGGTTTCTCTATTACGACCGGGGAGGCTGCGCCGGGAGCATCACAGACCCTGCTGATAAGGGGTGAAAATTCTATCTCGGCCAACAATAGTCCACTGATTATCTTGGATGGTATTCCGTATAGCGGATCCCTGGCAGATATAGATCCCAACAACGTGGAGAACCTTTCTATCTTAAAAGATGCCTCCGCGGCCGCTATTTACGGTTCGCGTGCAGCTAATGGCGTCATTCTGATACAAACCAAAAGGGGCGCCCTAGGTCGAGCGCAGGTAAACTACAAAGGGTTGATCGGGATGGCCGAGCCTATGCAACGCATCAATGTCATGGGGCCAAACGAATTTATCCGCTTTCAACAAGATATTGCCCGCATTAGGCAGGGATACACCGGTGCTTTGTTAGATCCTATTGCAGGCGATATTATTAGTGTGACGGAGCGGGGCAATTATGCGAAAGGCATTACGAACAACTGGCAGGATTACGTCTTTCGAAAAGCGTTGACCATGGATCATCAGCTGAGCATTTCGGGAGGTACCGAAAACACAAAATATATGGCTGCCCTAGCAGCGTTAGATCAAGAAGGTGTCGTGTACAATTCCAAGTTGTCACGTTTAAATATAACTACCAATGTAGATCAGACTTTTAATAAATGGCTGACAACTGGTATAGGACTGCAATATACCCGGAAAAGCGACGGCGGTATTACGCCAAATTTGGAACATGCCATTAAACAAAGTCCTTATGGTAGCTATAAAGACGAATCAGGAAAGTATGTGCCCGAACCTATGGAATACTCGCTCATTGTGAACCCCATGCGCAACGTCAATGCGATTCAGGATAGGTATAATAACAACTTTTTCCTCTCGGGCTATGCCAATATTTTGCTGCCTGTGGAAGGTCTCTCCCTACGATCAAATTTCGGTTATAATTATCGGAATGGATTTACAGGTACCTATTACGGCCGCAATACCTTTGAAGGCAGGGACCAAGGTACACAGGCTGGAGGTAGTGCTTCCATCAACAATTCCAACTATAACGATTATACCTGGGAGAATTTGCTTAAATACGAACGTCAGATCGGTGAACATCGTTTTGATGTGACGGGTTTATTCAGTATGCAAAAAACGAAAAGCTGGTCGACGGCCCAAAGCGGAGCAGGTTTTGTAACCGATGATACGGAATATTTTATGATAGGTTCGGCCAGTCGTCTCGTTTCCAATAGCGCTTCCTTATCGGAATCAGCCATGCTGTCGTATATGGGCCGAATAAATTATGCCTACAAAGGTAAGTATCTATTAACCTTAACGGGACGTACAGATGGAGCTTCCGTATTTGGTATCAACAATAAATACGCATTCTTCCCAGTCGCGGCGGCGGCATGGCAAATTGGAGAGGAGCGTTTTCTGAAAGATAATGTCAAATGGCTGGACATGCTGAAAGTCCGCCTTTCTTATGGGGCCAACGGTAACCAGGCAATTACACCTTATCGGACTTTAGACCGCCTTTATTCCAATGTAAAATATATCTGGGGCGATGATGGAGCTGCGGTGACGACAGCCTATCTGGCAGGGGATGGCGTGGGTAACCCTAATTTGAAATGGGAGACCACCTATTCGACCAATCTGGGGCTGGACTTTCAGCTGTTTAATAACCGATTGGGCGGGACCATTGATGCCTATCTCTCTAAAACGAGAGATTTGCTGATGACGCGTACCGTGCCAATCATGAACGGGTATAACAGAATTTGGGACAATATTGGTGCGACCCAAAATAAAGGTATTGAGGTCACCTTAAATTCAACGAACATTAAAGGAGAAAATTTCCAGTGGAATACCACGGCTGTGTTTTCCTTAAACAGAGACAAAATTGTCGAACTGAGGGGGGATGGTATCGATGATATTGCTAATAACTGGTTTATAGGTCAACCATTGAGAGTGTTCTACGATTATAAAATGATCGGCGTATGGCAGAATGGAGAAACCATTACTGTTGATGGGGCAGCGCCCGGAGCGGCCAAGCTGTATGATCGCGATGGGAACGGCAAGATAGAAGCCAGTGATAGGCTGGTCATCGGATCTAAAAATCCACGCTATACAGCTTCTTTGGCCAATCGGCTTTCTTACAAAAATTTTTATGCATCTGCTTTAGTTACCGGTGTTTTTGATGTATGGCGCGATGATCACATGGCCAATCTAGGAGCCTGGACTTTTGGGATTACCAACTATGTACACGATGCCAATTATTGGACGCCGGAGAATCCCAATGCGACGATCGTTTCACCAGGATATCTCAATCCATTAGGGCACGGCTATTATAAAAAGGTGAGCTACGTACAGGTGAAAAACATCACCTTCGGTTATAAATTACCGCACAAAATTGCTAAAAAATTAGGTGTAAATGGTATCGATATAAACGCCAGTGTAAACAATCTGAATACAATTTCTAATATCAGAGAGGTGCTCAATTACGATAATACCTGGATGGCCTCTTATCCAACGGCACGTTCTTATATGTTTGGCTTAAATGTAAACTTCTAATCGAATACGACATGAAAATGAAAAATATTATCACAACAAGTTTGGGGCTTATCGTATTGTTCACCTTAGGAGGCTGTAAGAAGTTTCTGGAGGAAGAGCTGAAAACTGAACTGGCGCCATCCAATACCTATACCAGCACCTACGGTTTCGAGGTAGGAAGTGCAGGTTTATATACGCTCACGCGTTCAGAATACAATACCTATGGTGAGGGTGGCGCTTTTATCCACAATGGTGCCTGCCCATACGAAGCCTTGCAAGTATCTACGGATATCGCCGATGCCATCAACAGCGATGGCTCGCTAACGGCTTTTGCCAACCTTACACTTACAGCCTCAGAGCGGTTTGTGGGCACTTACTGGAATTGGGCTTACAATCTTATTTCATCGGCAAACCTCATGCTGGTGTATTCCGAAAAAAATACCAATTGGGATACGCCGGAAGATAAAGCCCGCTTCCAGGCCGAAGCCCGCTTCTTTCGGGCTTATGCCTACCGTACCTTGGTCTATCTCTATGGAGACGTACCTTATGTAGAAACCATTCTGTATGATTTTCAGCTTAATTTTACGCGCACCCCAAAAGCCGAAGTCGTCGGACATATGGTAGACGACCTGAAGTTTGCCGTGGATAATCTGCCTGCCAACCCGGACGGCGTCAAAGAAGGGAAGCTGACCAAATGGGCGGCAAGCCATTTACTGAGCGAAATTTATTTGCTGCAGGGCAATCATGCCGAAGCTGAAAAGGCGGCATTGGCTGTCATCAATAGCGGTTATTATAACCTGATGAAAAGCAGATACGGGGTAAATAGCAGTAAACCCGGCGATGTATTCAGCGATTTATTTCTGGAAAATAACCAAAATAGAAAAAGTGGCAATAAAGAAAGTATATGGGTATTGCAATTCCAGTTTAACACGATCGGTGGTGGTACCAATTCGGACGACTGGACGCGCAGGGCCTGGATACCGAACTACTCTACGATTACTGGATTTGTTTTGTCGGATACCCTGGGTGGTCGTGGTATCGCACAATTGGTTCCTATGAAATGGTGGGTAGGTACCGCGGGTACCAATGCCTCGGGCAATGTCTCCGGTATTTTTGAAGCAAATGATATCCGTAATTCGGGCTACAACATTAAGCGCAACTGGTATTACAACAACGCGAACGAGACCTCGCTATACGGCAAAAAAGCCAATATTACCGAACAGACCTGGTTTACGACAAAAAGTTTATTCCCGGCGATTACAAAATTCTTTTACGGGCGGACTGAAAATTTAAGCTTGACCGGTAGTTATAAAGACCGCATGAAATTCCGTTTGGCCGAAACCTATCTATTGCTTGCCGAAGCCTATCTGGGGCAAAATATGCCTGATAAAGCTGCGCAGGCGGTAAATGAGGTGCGGAAAAGAGCGGGAGCGTCCGAAATAACCGGTGCACAGATGAACATGGATTTTCTGCTCGACGAGCGTATCCGCGAATTAGTGGGTGAAGAAAGCAGAAGATTTACTTTGGTGCGTACCAATACCTTGGTAGAGCGTGTTAAAAAGTATAATAATGCGATTAAGGATAAAATCACGGACAACAATATATTGTGGCCTATTCCACAGGTTATCAGGGATGCAAATACAGGAGCACCATTTCCTCAGAATCCGGGTTATAATTAACGGTAGCGGGAAGCTGTCCGAATAGCATTCGTATTTTTCGGTAGCTTCCCCATCTGATGACAAAAAAGCAGTTGCGCCGGTTAAGCGCACTATACTATCCAAATGTTAGTAAAAATATAAACCAATGAAAATAATCAATTATTTATACAAAGCTTTATTTTTCTTATGCATGGTACTGTGCCAGGTATCGTGCAAACAGGAAATTCAGGATATACCCAAAGTCAATGAAACGATGGAGCTTCAGCCCTCGTCAGAAAACATTACGCTGGACGAGGTCAATCTGACCAAAAATATTGTCACATTTAACTGGAAGCCCGCCAGGGCACAGTCAGATGATCATTTGGTCAGCTACAGTACGATGTTGGATGTGGTGGGTAATAATTTTGGCACCGGTACAGCCATATTCAACTATGAAGACGATAATGTGTTTAGCAGAAGCTTTACTTCCGAACAATTGCAAAATTGGGCCAACGAAAAATGGGGGATACCGGCAAATAAGAGCTTTACGCTGGAGTTTAGGGTCGTTGCCCAATGGGAGGGCGGTGCAACTTTTGAGGCACCCGAGGTACGGACAGTAAGAATTACAGTAAACCCAATTAAGACAGTTGTTTTTGATGCCGATAAAGTGTTCTTGAGCGGAAGTGCCGTTGGAGCGAGTAGGGTAGAGCTGCCAAAAACATTGGAAAATCTGGATCAGTATGCTTATGTACTGAATCTACAGCCGGGCGAACTCGAAATTCCGGTCGAATTTAATGGTGAGACCAATTATGTCGTAACCTCCGATGGAAGCTCTGTGTTAAACGATGGGAATGCTGTTGGTATTAAGATGAGAGAGCGTGTGTTCTCCTGGAAAATAGAAACTGCTGGAGAATATCGCGTCGTAGTCAACATGCAGAAAGCCACGGCAACAATCTATTCACCGGCCAAAGCACTTGCAGCAAAGACGGTGACCTGGACGGGAGATCAACCTTATACGACCCCTGTGATGGATTTATGGATGCACGGAAGTATTAATGGCTGGGGAACTCCGGTTAAAATGGATTGCCAGATAAGTTTGGCCGATCCGCAAGTTTTGGTCTATACCGGTGGTAAAGTAGGGACTACCAAGTTTATCGTGACTGGGGATAACAGTAACAACAAAAACCTGGCTTACGCATTTAGTGCTCCGCTCACCTCTGCGGGTGTGGCCCAGACCCTGACGCTCACCTTGGGAAAGGTCACTGAAATGGGGGGCGGCAATACGAGCGCCAATCGCAATTCTTATTTCACCATTCCGGCCACGACCAATGTGCTGATTTTTGATTTAAGAAACATGACAATTCTGGCGTTAAAACGGTAGGCAATCGTATAAAAGCGCATAAATTAACTTTAACATTTTTGAAAGTGAAAAATATAAACTATAAAAAAGTCTGTCTCAAAGCATTTACTGTCATGCTTTGCTTTCTAGCAGTTTCATGTAAGAAAGATGGCGCTGATATTGAAAGCGCTATACCAGGCACCTTGGTGAAACCGAGCTACAACAGGAGTTCTATGTTTCGTAACCCTTTGAACGGCTGGGTCATGTATGCTTCAGCTTCGGGCACTCCTTCTTATTGGGATACCCAATTCTACGTGCCTGATTTAGGTAAAACGGTCAAAGCGATTGACTATACTTCAGCCTGTTATATCCGTACCAGCTGGCGAACCTTTAATCCTATAGATGGCGTGTATGCGTGGAGAGATCCCAGCACAGCGATCTATAAAATGATCAAAGGAGCACAAGATAAAGGATTGCCAATCGCCTTTCGTATCGTCGTCGACGGTCGCGACCAGGGGGCAAATACACCGCAGTTTGTGTTTGATGCGGGAGCTAAGTATTATGTCGCCAATACTTCTTTCCCGGATAGAAAAACACCGGTGCTGCAAGATCCTATTTTTAGAAAATATTATAGCAAGCTGATCGAAGAATTGGCAAAGGATTTTAACGATTTAAATAAAACCTCCTTTGTAGATGCTTATGGACTCGGTTTGTGGGGAGAGGGGCATAGTGTCATTTATGAAGATCCTAATAATCCTTCCGGTCAAAATATTGAGGTCATTAAAGAAGAAGTCGTCGATTGGATTTCGGATGTGTATTCGA
Source organism: Sphingobacterium sp. (assembly GCA_029239355.1). GTDB lineage: Bacteria > Bacteroidota > Bacteroidia > Sphingobacteriales > Sphingobacteriaceae > Sphingobacterium. Next base: position 15,429 of record JAQZAZ010000003.1, on the reverse strand, counting down.
AGAACTTTACAAAAGTACCCTTGCTGATCAATTACCATCGCGTAGTTGGGGATCCTGCGGGCAATGGAGCTCCCAATCCTAATTCGGAGAAGTTGCTGAATAAGATGATTAACAAAGGATACAGCCTGCGTCAGGACGCTTTTGGGATGACCGATTATTATCAAAGTTGGGAGAAGAATTTTGCCAAGGCCTGGAATTTTAAACGTCCGATTATTATGGAAGGCGGCTGGATTACTACGGGCACACATCGTTACTGGACCGATCCAAGTGGTAAATACCGACAAGACCATCCCGAAGATGTTCGACAGGGCGAGTTTGACAGCTCCTTGGAAGCAGGCGTAAACATGATGGATTTCCGGATCGGAGAAATTGAAAGCTGGTTTACCAAATCATTTACCCTGTGTCAGCGCTTCATTTCGGAAGGTGGTTATCGTTTATATCCGGATCGGGTTTATTTACCGGAGAAAGTGAATGCGGGTAGTGAAACGACAATTAACCATCGTTGGCGGAATATGGGCTTTGGTTATTTTCCGAACAACATCCCGCAATGGAACTATAAATATAAAGTAGCTTTTGCGCTATTGGATGGAGAAAATAATGTAAAAAAAGTTTTTATAGATGATAATGGTGAGCCTTCAGTCTGGCTTAAGAATAAGCCAGCCTCCTACGAGTTAAAAACTAACATCAGCGTACCAGCTGGAAATTATACCTGGGCAGTGGCCATTGTTGATACAACAAATGATAATCAGCCAGGGATTAGGCTTGCGGTAAATGGAGATATTACTGCTAACGGATGGTTAAAACTATTGAAGGTACAAGTACAGTAAAAAATAGCAATGGCAATAAAAAAAAGCAGCCACCAATGATTATTTGGTGGCTGCTTTTTTAATTAAATATTAGGCACGCTGATTGGGTTCTTTATTATACTTAGTCCAATTTATTTGATCGACCAATATTATCAAGAGTCAGCCGACTATATGGTGGCTATGGTAACCATGAAGTTCGAAAACTTCACCAAGACTGACCTTTTGGCTTTGGTATGCGAGGCAATAGCTGGAAAGTGTCCGGCTCAATAAATACCTATAAATAGGACGAGAATCAAAACTAGTGGTGAGTCAATTTAGCTCATAGCCTGACCATTAGTAAATCATAAGTTTAGTTTAGTTGCCACCTCGGGAGATGTGGCTTTTATGTTTATTGCACAAATGGCATTAAAGCGGCAATATTGATTGAGCTGTATTAACAAGTTAAAAATTATAGTCTATTCCAAAGCTGATGTACCGAGGCAAGAGCCGGTATTCAGTGGTAGAGCGCGAGATGTCTGTGAGCATAGCGTTTCTGAAAGAGCGGGTGTTTAAAATGTTTTTGGCCGTTATGTCAAAGCGGGTTTTGTATTTTTTGAGGTCGTAAAATACTGAAAAATCCGAAAAATAATAAGTTTGGGCCTTTTGTTGGGGCATAGTTCCAAATCGATAAGATTCATTCTTGAGGCTCATCTGCAGATTGTCGCCAAAACGCAAAAAGAGATTCAAGAAAGCTTGGCCATTTGTCAAGGTGTTTGTTATACCTTCCGTGCGGTAGCTGTTGGTTTGCAGGAGATAACCTGTATATATATTGAAGCTGGATTTCCATGAACTTCTGAACGATAGCCCATAATCGTATCTATTTGTGCGGATTTGCCTGCGCCCTAAGCCCTTGACCAACGTCTCGTAGTCAGAAGTGTTGAAACCCACATCCAAGCGTATATTTCCTTTTAAAGGTTTCAGATAATAATTCAGTTCTCCTTTATAAAAGCGAAGGGTTTTGTTTTTGAGTAGACGCTGTTGCACAAGATTAAAATTGGGGTTAAGGTCGCTTTCCGTTCCGATATAGTCAAATAAAATCTGATGCCCGATATGGAGGTTGGCAAAAAAACGGTCGCTCATATTGCCATAGGTGTACAGGAGTGTTCCACCCGAACTGTTCAAGGTAGCTAAGTCATCCATTCCTTTTACAAAATTGCGCACGCCGGTGGTGTAATAGTTGGGTATCAGTTCGGTAAGTGTGGCATTTTGCTGTTGAAAAAACAAATCAGTTTCCAGCCGTCCTTTGTGATGTATGGCCCATTTGGCCGATAGCCCGGGCGAGAGCTGTAGGTTGTTTTTGCGTTTTTGTTCCTCAAAATTAATCAGCCCACTGTATGCCATGCCCACTTGCAGCCGGGGAGTAACTTCCCAGGTGCGGTGTTTTACCGTGTATTTAGAAATAAGGTGAGTTTGAAACAAACGGAGGGTCATTTCGTTGGCGAATTCCGGTGGATACATGACCATTTTATGCTCCGCTTCGGGGCCGGGCAATAGCCGTAATTGGCTGTTGAGCTGCTGCTGCTGATAGGTTGAGCTTAGCCCAAGTTCAAAAAAATTGCCGTTTTGTTGTCTGCTAACATAATGTGTGGTGGCCCCCAGGTAGCGCAGATTGTTGTCTATATGCTGTTGTACCTCACTTACTGAGTTGGTGCCGAAGAGGTCTTGGTAATAATATTGATTGATGCTGTAATCAACCGGCGACTGCTGGCTGATGAAGCGTATGGAGCTGACCAGTGCTTTTCTCTCCGACAGCTTGTAGCTGTACGTTAAGTTGTGGTTGGTAAGATAACCTTTGTTTTTGGTAGTTTCTGAGCTGGCTATGGTATTAAAAAGCAGCGTGCCCACTTCGTTACTGTTCAAAGACCCCAGCGTACCGGTATAGTTAAGTGCGGTGCGGGGGCTGGGTTCGTACTGCAGTTCCAGTTTGGTAAAATAATTGTCGATTTTGCGGGCAAAGTCATAGTTTTCGGTGGTGGTAAATTGAATGTCTTCGAGGTTGTACTCCTGCACGGTATTGCGGTAAAACGATTTTTTTGTGGGGTTAGCAAAGCCCAACCACTTGATTTTAAATGCAGCTGTAGGGTTTAAAATGGTATTTAATGAGATGAGTTTGTCGTTGTTGAAATTTGTGCGTCGATAATCGAAGTTCGGCAAGTTAGGCGTATTGTCAATAAGGGTAGGTGTGCTTACATTCACGCCAATTTGCCCAGGCTCATTGGCCGAACCGGACTGGATAAGGTGGTTGATACTGCTGACGGCATCGTAGCCATTGTTGTTGGCGCTGGCCAACATGTAATATTTGTTGCGCTTGCCAAAATTCATGAGGTTGACGCTGGCTTGGTAATATTTTGGACCAATTGGTGAGCCCTGTAGCCCCACAGAACCCAGCCACTGATTTTTGCTATCGGCTTTCAGTTGCAGATTAAGGGCTACTTTGTCCGAGTTTTCGATGCCTTTTAATTGTTTGTTGTTGGAATAGCGCTGCAGTACCTGAATTTTTTCCAGCGGCTGCACGCTCATATTTTGTGTAAGTAGACGGTAGCCCTTTTCAAAGAAATCGTCACCTTCTACCATTACCTTTTCAACTTCTTTGTTACCAATCTTGATGCTGCCATCGGTACCTACGTTGATCCCCGGAATTTTTCGTAGTAGATCCTCTACGTTGCGCTCATCGCCCTGCAAAAAAGAGTTAACTGCTAGTTCGATTGTATCTCGTCCCTTTCTGTAGGGTTGCTTGGCGTGTACAATTACCTCTTGCAACCGCTGTACGCCACCGACTTGCATCTGCGCGTCAATAAGGGTGTCTGCTTGTGTAGGAGCAATGGTCAGACTAAACGGATCAAAGCCAAGCGATCTGAAACGCAAAACGAATTTTCCACTATGCTTGGTTTGCAAGCGATAATTCCCCTGTGTATCACTAAAAGTGTAGGCCTGCATTTGGGAATCGGCGGCAAGACGCAAATCTATGCGCACACCGGCCAAAGCTTCCCCTTTGACGCTAACCCGTCCATGTATAGCTACCTGTGCCTGTGTAAATACCGGCAACAGACATAGCCCAAGCCATCCTACAAACTGCTTAATTTTTTTCCCACTCATATACTTGCTCAACACTGCCACGAACTTTTTTGCGTTCCACGGTTACACCTTCTATCAGGGGCATTTTGCTCATCATCATGCGCATCCGCTCTTCGTTTTCGAGATCTTCTTTTTTTATGTAGCTCTCCAGGCTGAGCTTAGGTAGCGCATTCATGTATTTTTCGTTAACGGGTATCTCACCTGTGTAGGGGTATTCAATTTCTTTAAGCAGCCAATAGTGAGGGTTGACCCCTTCGTTGTATAGCATGACAATAAGACCGGGCAGACCGCCAAATTTGTAAGGCCCCGCAGGTACCGGAATATCGTTGGTATAGTAGGCCACTAGGGTAGTACCACGGTAAGTAGCAGTAGCCTTGTGGCATATATGCTTGCCCAGCGTATCTACATCGCTGTAGTTGGTGTTCCATACGAGGGGCTGAAGCTCATCGCTAACGAGGTAGTTGCTGCCTTTGAACGAGCGGGTTTCGAGCAGTTGGGCTGCATTGTTTTTTTGAATAATGATGTTTCGGTAGACTTTGCCCAGATCTAGCGTAACCGACATGCTACCGCTCAGCTCGTCATCATTAGCATTGTCAGTAGCCTGGGGCTTTGGCTGTGCCAGCGAATCGCGAACGGACGTTTTTACACCGTTCTGAAAATAAACCTCTTCCCGAAAAGTAGCCATGGGCGATGGCAGGTATTCGTACACTGCCTTTAGTTTTTGTCCGTAGGAGAAGACCGTTGTGGCCAGTGACAATAGAAAGAATAAAAAGTATTTGTTCATGATAGTTGGAGTTGAAAAAGCGAGGCCTGAGCCCCGCTTAAATTTTTGCATTTGTAATTCGAATGAAATATATTCTCAGACTATATCCCTAGTTCGCCATGAGCAAGCATATGTCTATAAACCGCTTTGCAAGTGCTGAAGAATCCTGAACAAGAATTTTCTACATAGGTTTGCGAAGTGAAGGTATCAATCACTTGGCCGCTACTATTGTAAACATTTAGCGTGTAAACACATTTTGTCAGCATTTTTTTGCTTTCCTTTGACGCTTCAGTGACTTTAACCCCGGCGTTGTTTTTAGCTAGCTTGTAAGTGGCTGTTTTTACATTTGCATTTTCTTTAGGAGCTTTTGCACCTGTTCCGGCAAAGGCCGCAGTTGATAGCGCAGCTACGGCTACCAAACTCATTACTAATTTTTTCATTGTTTTTAAGTTATTTGTTAAACCATACATGCCTTTTTTGAGCATGTTTTAATTATCTGGTAATAAAAGTAAGACAAGGAAACGAATTGATTTAGGCCGTTTGGTATTCGCTAGCGGTGATCTATTATTCGCGCTTATTTATTCGATTTTTAGTTTTTGCGTACTTGGTAACTCCTTTGCCCAATTGGGAGAAAGCTCTACAACAGACACAGCAGCGGGGGAAACAACCTTGATATCGATATTGTATCTAAAAACAAAGGTAAAGTGGAGACGAAAGGGATTAAGAGAGGTAGTTAGTCTGAGCGATAGGCAAATTCGGTAAAGATTGAAGCTCTTTGTAAAAATAAAAGCAGGGTATAGACCCCGCTTTTATTTTGTGGTATGTGTTAAGCAAATACTCGTTTTAAAACTGTTTTACTTTTTTCTTTATAGTGTCAGGTGTGCCATGAAAGGAGTAAGACCGTCAAATATTGTAAACAGAGAAGCTTTTGATCTGCGGTATTCCTTTTGATTCAATGACATTAAAACGGATTTTAGGTATTTTAATTTTTTTGAACTTGTGGATCCGTTTATTCCCCACAGATTCCCCTGCAGCAATTTCAATCCAGTGATTGTCTATCCAAGCTTCAATGCTGTATTTGCGTATCCGTTCTCCCTGGTTGATCATTTCACCAAAGATAACCTGGTTTATTTCTTGGCTGTTTTTGAGGTTCAACGTGATTTGTCTTTCAGCTTTGTTAACCACAGAGGCCAGTGGATGTGATGTGATGGCCGTTAATGCCTGGCCAAATTCCTCCAGACGCCGGACATCTTCTTGCGGCACCCGGCCACTTGTATCAACCACAATACCGAGCAGCATATTGGAGTTTCTACCTACACTGGTATAATAAGAGTCGACCAATTGGTCTACTGTCAATAAATTCTGTCCCTTTTCTTTCCAGAACCATCCGCCTTGCCAACCTGTTCGCATGGGGAAATCTGCTTCCCCGGGGCACCAAATGGCGCCATCCGGATTGCCGTTTAGACCATTGATTACAATTGTTCCCGTGGCTGAGGTTGCAAAATCTGAACGGCTCCAGTTTGGATATGGGGTCCTTCCTTCCTCGTTGCCAATCCATCTGATCAGATTTTTGGCATTGCTGGGGCCTTGGAAAACGACAGCATCGGGCTGTAGCTTCTTCAGCAAGGGTGCAATGTCCGGCCCACCATCCTTTATGGGCAATACCCCGCCGTCAAACCAGATTTCAAACAGTTTACCATAATTTGACCACAATTCAGATAGCTGTGTCTTCACCACTTCGTTGTATTCCTGTTGATTTAGGGGGGCGCCGGGTTGGACCTTGCCCGGATTATCTACATGTAAATAGCCATTGGCAGATGCACTGGCATAGATCCCTGGTTTGATGCCATATTTCTGACAAGATTGAATAAAATCCTTCACTATGTCTCCTTTCCCACCTTTCCATGGCGAGTTGCTGATGTTATATTCATGAGCTTCGGTCGGCCATAAGCTGAATCCCGAACAATGTTTGGCAACCAGAACAGCATATTTAGCTCCGGCAGCCTTGGCTGCAAGGATCCATTGATCGGTATTGAGCTTGCTTGGATTAAAGACCGAAGCAGGGGGATGTGACCCCCACTGCTGCCATTTATACTCCGGAACATAATTGACCACATCAAAGTGAAAGATCACCCCTATTTCTGCCTCTGCCCATGCTACATGGGCCGTTGATGGGACAACCTCCTTTTGCTGGGCTCCGCAAAGAAGCCCCAGCAGAAGGAGGTGGGTGAGTAGCATATATTTTTTCATATTATTTCCATCCTGGATTTTGTCCCAAAGCAGGGTTTAAACTGATTTCCTCCAAAGGAATAGGGAATAAATACATTTTGTCGTTCCAGGTCCTCTTTTCCAAACCTGTATAGATCCGGACATAAAAATTACTGTTGACAGTTATTCCATTGACCTGTGAGGCCGGATATTTAGCCCGAAGTTCGGGAGTGAGCTTCATCCCAAGAATGGTTTCAGAGCGTTCGATTCTTTTTCCTGCCTTCCAGCGCAATAGATCGTCAAACCTGAATCCTTCGTCGGCCAGCTCCACTCTTCTTTCTCTTCTAATTTCATCGATCAGGACTGGTACTTCCGGAAATGACGAATTAGGATCTCTTTTTAAAGTAGCGATGACCATATCCAGCATGCCTACACGCTTTCTTAGGAGATTGATACTCTTGTTGATATCGCTTTGTGTGATCGTTCCAAGTTCCGCTTTTGCTTCGGCATAGATCAATAATATTTCAGCATAGCGGAAGATAAAGAAATCCAGCGTTGATTGATTGGCCTGCCACATAGCTGGATCCGAACTCCTACCCTTGATCAGTTGATAACCCGTATTGGCCGTATTTGTGCCGATCCGGGGCAGGTCGATAATATCCTTGGATCCGTCACTATTTTGCAGCAATACAAATCCCTTGGTCGCAATGGTCTGTTTAGCACGGGGGTCACGATTCGTAAATTCATCTTCAGGTGTATTGTCACCTTTATAACGCGCGCTGAGAGCCGTCGGCAAGCCATCCGAACAGAGGTAATTTTGTACGAAATCTTTGCTATATCCCGTTCCCGATTCACCCAATGTTCTGCTGATGCCGTTCATCAAGATACTTTGTAGATAGCGTCTCCCGAGGATAGCTTCGGGATTGCCGTTGAGTTCCTGCTGGATAAAAAGATTGTAATAATCTGTTGTCGGGTTTCCAGTCGAGTACAAGCTATATTTATTTGAGTCCATGATAAGCTCCGCAGCACTGAGGGCCTCATTAAGGTATTTTTCGCTGCCGTCCACGCCGAAGTATTTTCTTCGCGTTCCTTCCCATAGGCATATTCGCGCTTTTAAAGCCGCAGCGGCATATTTGTGCAGGCGGCCAGCAGCCACATTATCCGCAGGAATATTTTCGACGGCGAAATTCAGGTCGGCCAAGATAGAATCCATCACGATATGACGCGGTGTTCGTGGGGCATAGAGTTCCTCACTTGTTTCGGTGAGGTCTTTACTATACCAGGCGACGTCGCCATATTGTTTGGATAGCCCCCAATAGAATAGCGCCCGAAAGAATCGTACCTCCCCGGCATACTGATTTTTTATTTCGGTTGCAGCATCAGCATTATTATACCGCTGCAAGAAATAATTTACATTGCGGATGTTTGTCCAATTATAATTTGCGTCCGTATTAGGCACAACATACTGTCCTGCCAAAAAGGTATTGATGCTACTTGGAACTTTGTCGTCTGACTGATTGTCCTGGATAAAGTTTTGGGCAGGTAAGGAGGTGTAGAACTGGTTGACATAAAGCATCAGGTCATTCTCGTTCTTAAAGAAAGTAGGTTCCGTAATAGATGATAAGGGGAGCCTATCCAGATAGCTGTCTTTTTTACAGGAGGCCATCAATGCCAGTGAACTTAATATTACTAGTGTTTTTAAAGTTTTCATAATCTAAAAGCTATATCTTATCAATTAAAATCCCAGTTGTAATCCAAATGCGACCGATTTGCTCTGTGGGGCGTCCTGAAAATTGAGCACCTCCGGATCGAAGGCGTCAAATAGGCTCGTGAATGTTAGGAGGTTCTGTCCCGAAATATAGACCCTTGCACGTCCGAGCTTAGCTTTTTCAGTCCATGTTTTAGGTAATGAATACCCCAATGTAAGCTGTTTTACGCGTAGGTAAGCTGCATTTTGAAGGTACTTTGTCTGCTGTTGGGCATTGCCACCGTTGCCGAACCGGAGCCGTGGGAAATAAGCTTCCCTGTTTTCTGGAGTCCAATAGTCAGTTGCATAGACAAAAGGTACGTTCCATTCGCTGGTAAATCCCCAAAAGGCACTGTTGCTGATCCAGGTATCCCGTTTGCCAATCCCCTGTATGAATGCCGAGAAATCAAAATTCTTATAGTTCAGCCCCATATTAAGACCAAAAGAGTACCGTGGTGTAGAGTTACCGATGATTTTCCGGTCACCTGGGTTGCCCACCGTATTATTGCCAAAGTCGATTTTACCGTCGCCATTCAGGTCCGCATAGCGAATATCGCCAGGCCTCCATGTTCCCCCCCAGAGCTGGGTCTGTTTAGGAGCAGCATCAATCTCTTCCTGATTTTGGAAGTACCCCTGAGTTTCAAATCCCCAGATCTCACCATCCAATTTACCTTCGTACCAGTTGTTGAATATCTTGGTGGTGTTAAGCGGATATTTGGTGAGTTTAGCGTGGTTGTCGGATAGAGAAAGCATCAGGTCGTAGGATAGATCCTCGCCGATGCGGTCATTCCAGCCCAGGCTGAGTTCCCAGCCTTTGGATACCAGGGTTCCAGCATTCTGGCTTGGCGCGGCTGTTCCCAATACCGCCGGAAGGGGAACCCCCGCAACAAGCATGTCCCTTGTGCGTCTTTCGTAGACGTCAAAGCTACCTGTGAGACGATTATTAAGCAGGGCAAAATCTAGCCCAATGTTGGTGGTAGCAGATTTCTCCCAGGTAAAGCCTGTGCTGACGAGGCCCGGTGCGCCTACGCTTACCCCCGTCTGATTGCCAAAAATATAGCCTACACTATTGTTGACAGGCATAGTAGGCAGATAAGGGTAGAAATTGGCTGCTGAGTATAGATCATCACTGTTGAAGCCTTGATTCGGCAGTTCGCCATACGATCCCCTCAACTTCAGGTCATTGACCACCCCTTTGATGTCTTCCATAAAGCTTTCTTCAGATATTCTCCAACCTGCCGAAATTGAAGGTGTAAATACATATCTTTTTTCCGAAGAAAATCGTGAAGATCCATCATAACGGCCGTTTATCTCCAGCAGGTACTTTTTATCGAAGATATAATTCAACCTGAATACCGTACCAAAGAGTGCCCATTCATTCTCTGCTCCGGTTACATTTGGTCTCGGGTCGTTATTCAGATTAATGGCTGGTTTGGTGGGATCCACCAGGTTGTTGGCAAAGATGCCCAGCCGTTTATAGCGGCTGCTTTCACGGTTGAGGCCGAGCATTGCCTTGAAATAATGTTTTTCAGCAAAAGTATTTTCATAAGTTGCAAAAGCATTCAGGGCAAAGTAATTGTGGTTATCGGTAGTTTCTGTCACCGATGCAGGATTCGTCCAGGGAAATGTTCCAAGCAAAATACCATCCACACCATATTCCTTAAAAGGGATCTGGTGGCTTTGGAGGAAATTGTTATAAGCATTCCACGTGTAGTCAGCGACAACAGAAACATGTTCGATCGGTTTGATTTTTACCCCTCCTGTAAGCCATAAATCATTGGAATAGCGTTTTCTTTTTCCATTGTTGGCCGCTACAGCAAAAGGGTTTGTAAAGCTTCCCTGTCCTGAGAAGTTCCCATCAGGGTGTCTAATGGGCATGATGGGCCTTAAATCACCAGATATCCATCCCGATGAGGTGCCACCGGTGACTACCCCTGCCGTTTCTTTATCATCGATATGCGTCAGGGCAAAATTTCCGGTCAGGGTTAACCAGTCCGTAATTTCGGAGTTTACCTTCATGGATGGATTTAGCCTTTGGTACTTTTGGCCAGCCTCCTTAAACAATCCTTTCTGCTGTAGATAACCAAGCGATGTAATCACTGAGGTAGCGCCGCGACCACCTTGTAGTGACAAGTTGTGGCGCTGCATTGGAGCCCAGCCCGGATACTGTTCCTTGATCCAGTCTGTATTCCCAACATAGCGATACTTGGCCGGATTGGCCGGATCGACATAAACGGGGAGATTATTGACCGGATCATTAAAATAGGCATTGGCCAAAACCGAATCCTTTTCTGTAAAAGATTCGGTTGCTGTGGTACCACCATCTTGTCCATTGCGGTTGGCTTCTCGGTGCATGCGGATATAATCGACCGAATTGATATATTTAGCCATTTTGGTAGGCCTCGAGATGGTATACTCACCCGAATAATTGATCTGAGGCTTTTGGCTTTTTGGATTTTTTGTCTGGATCAATATTACCCCATATGCGGCCCTACCACCATAAATAGCAGCTGCTGCGGCATCTTTAAGCACGGTTACATTCTCCACATCCGAAGGGTCGATGGAATTTGGGTCGCGCTGTACGCCGTCCACCAAAATAAGTGGTCCTGCAGTACCGCCGTTGATAGATCCCGTACCACGGATATTGAACTGGGATCCCGTCCCTGGTTTACCGTTTGCCGAAGTGATATTTAAGTTGGGTACCAGGCCCTGTAGCCCCTGACCTAAATTTGCAATGGGACGATCAGCCAGGCGCTTTGCGCTTACAGTAGCCACGGCACCCGTCAGATTTTCTTTCTTTTGAGTACCAAATCCTACGACCACCACTTCTTCCAGATTGCTGTTGGCCATTTTTAGGACGATATTAATTTCATTTTTCCCCTGGGTGGCTATTTCTTCCGAAGCATATCCCACAGAGCTGATTATCAGGATGCTATTTGATTCCGGAACGACGATCGAAAATTGCCCCTGTGCATTTGTACTTGTGCCTACCGTACTGCCCTTCACGAGTACATTGATCCCAGCAAGAGCTTGTCCATTTTCGTTTGTCACCTGACCCGTTACTGTTCGCTTCTGAATTTTGTCATCTGTATTTCCGATCACAGATTTTGCGACTGGGTTTCGCTCTATGGCTATCGATCTGCCCTTGATTTGGTAGTTTAATGATTGCTCACGCAGCAGTTCATCCAATAGTGTGGTTATTGTTTTGTTGTTTGCGTTGATCGTAATCGGCTTTATAAATTTAAGGTCATTCTCATCGTAAATAAAAGTATATCCCGATTGTTTACTGATCTCCATCAATATGGTTTTGAGCTGTGCTTTATGTTGATTGATATTGATGCGCTGTGCGCGTACGTTACCCATTGCCGCCATAATGGAAGTCAACAGCAGCGCAAAAGTTAATTTCATAGAGAGATGGGTCTTGTAAGATTTCGAGTATTTGCAAGAATCGCTTGGATTATCTTTTTTCATATTTTTAAGTTTATTAAGCAATGCATAATGGCCGGTCTATGGCTGCTGGTAGTTGCAGCCGGGATACGAGTCAGATTTGCATTTTCGGTTATAGGTACTGCCCGACGTATTGTACGGAGCTAAACTTATGAATTGGTTTGGAACTCGTTCATGCGATGGATGAATGAGATATCTTGGTAATTTTATTTCATTGCTGTGATCCTCCTTCCTTCCCGTATAAATTTTATATTTGATTTAAGCTCAATCGCCTGCAGCACTTCGGATAATTTAGCATCTCTGGGGATGATTGCCGAAAACCGGCGGTCACCATAGATGCCCATATCGACTTTCACATCATACCAGCGTTCAATCTTTAAGGCGTATTGGCTCAGGGGTTCCTCATGCAGGACATAAAGGCCGTCTTTCCAGGCATAGCTATCCTCGATACCGCTGGCTTTTACTTCGATAAAATCCTTTCCATTTACTATGGCCTGCTGACCCGGACTGAGTACGACCTGATGTTTTGTTTTAGTATCAATGACACGCAGACTGCCCGCTACGAGTGTCGTGAAGGTACGTCCATCATCATGATAGGAGTTGACATTGAAACTCGTCCCCAACACCTCAATACGTTGTTGGTCCGTATGGATGACGAACGGTTGTTTTGCATTTTTGGCTACGTCCAAGTACACTTCACCTTTCAGCTGTATATGTCTTTCGTTACCCGTGAAAGCCGCAGGGTAACTTATGGAAGACAATGCGTTCAGCCAGACTTTCGTTCCGTCGGGGAGTATGGCCTGAAACTGTCCCGCAGCCGGAGTAGAGAGCGTAATGGTCTTGGCGTTTTCTGTACGGGCGATGGTGGTTCCATCTTGATATCCCAAAGCCGCTCCATTAGAAACAATACCCTTATTTTTTCCCTCGAGTGCAATCGCAGGTTGTCCATCTATCGATAAGAAAGCTTTGTCGCTGCCGGGCGCGATATCTTCCATTACAAGCTCATGTTTGCTGTGGCTGTCATTTGTCGGCAGCAGATAAACTATGGTACCAATAATAATAAAAGCCAATATGGTCGCTGCGATGGCAATGATATAGCCCCTGTTGGAATGGTAATGAGCTTCAGGAAGCTGTTTTAATCTTTTTTGCAATTCCACCATGTCCGCTATTATTTCGTTGTCAGCGAGTGGTATATCTTCCCCGATGCTGAGATACCATTTTTCGACAATCGTCTTTTCTTGTTGCGTACATTTTTCTTCAAGATATTTCTTTAGCAGGGATGATCTATCGGAATGCTCCAGGTTCGTCATGATGCAAATAATTTGGTTACGCTATATATGACGGGTGAAGAAAGGGTGAAGGGGGGGGAAATTAAAAATATTTGCAAAAAAACAGCAAGAACACCCAGAGGAGACTTCCCAATTTGGTCCGCAATAGGCGTAAAGCTTCTTTGATATAACTGCGGACACTATGTTCAGATAGGTTAAGTTTACTGGCGATATCTTTATGACTGAGGTAGTGCTGTCTGCTTAGTTCGAATACCTCCCTTACCCGAGGGGAGAGTCGGTTTAATACGCGTTCGATCTGTTCCTGAAGTAATTTTTCCTGTATTAAATGATCTGTATCCGTTGTATAGGAAGCTGACAGCGGAGGTAAAGCCGCCAGGTAATTTGTTCGTGATTTTTCTTTGGCAATATAATCGATGACACGGTACCTGATTGCAGTATACAAGTAAGAGGAAATCGCGCCGTTGATCGAGAGTGTATACCTATTATGCCAAATGGAAGCAAATAGATCGTGTACGATATCTTTGGCGGCCTCACGATCCTGTAATTTACGGGAGGCATGCAGATACAATAACGCAAAATAGGCGTTGTAGAGCTTCTGGAAAGCCACAGTGTTTCCTTGCTGTAGCTCTTTTAGTAGTTCCGCTTCCTCTATTTTTTGCATGTTATAATGATTGATAGACAATAATAGTAAACAATGTATAGTTGAGCAAATCTATTCCTCTTTTGTTTATAAGACACACGATTGCGCAATATTTATCTTTCCGTTTCCTTGTGACTTTGGTATGTGAAGGTAATAGCTGGAAAGTGTCAAGCTCAGTCAGTTCGTGTAACTAGTATCCAATGGCTAGTGGTTAGCTCAGTCATGCCAAAAGCTGATCATTAGTGAATCCTATGTTTATGTTTATTTAAGGTCATGTCGGGAGATTTGGCTTTTATGTCAAAAGGGCCTGATGTTTAATCAGACCCTTTCTCTTAGCGTTTATTTGTACAGCAATTTTTATGTTTCCTATCGTTTCCTCTTTTTTGTTTCGTCATCCAATGTTTTAAGGACTATTGGATTTTCGCTGCACTACGCCAATTTTTATGTTGTTACTTTCTCCCGAAAGTTAGCTTATAGCCGTTCTGTATGGTAAGAACAGTAGCCGATTTGAAATAGTTTTATAAAAAATTGCGAATTTTTGATTTTTTTATACCAATTACTTGAATGGGAAAGAAACAGCATCTTCCGTCCCCTTAAACCGTTAACCCTGTGTTTAATCTCCTGATAGATTTTTGAACACATTGTACGCATGCGAACAGTTTATAAACATAGTGTTCGCATGCGCACATCTCCATTTCAGAAGAAAATTTTGAAAAGTTCATTATAGCGTCTATGAGGCATAAAAAAGTTCATTGGGGCAACTGGTATAGTCTTTGGCATGCAGCAGATAAAACAGAAATTATCAAAACAATTAATAAAGGACATTATGAAAACATTCTTGAAAACATTCGCAGCAGCAGCCTTAATCTCTGTATCCACATTCGTTATGGCAGCTGAAGGACCGGGCTCCAAATCAGATAAATCAAACGTTAACCTTTCTACTGCAGACTTCGCCTTGGACCACTACATTACGGTAACAACGAAGGGTGAATCCGCAGGCTTGGAACAGTTATTTGCCGAAGATTTTAGCCAAAAGATCAGGGCTGCTAATGTGCAGACCTATGGGCGTAAGGTTGTGATCAAATCTTTAGAAAAACAAAAGGGAGAAATTCTGAACTGCAAAGTGAATATCAAGATCGTCGAAAAGTCTGCAGATTATATGATTGCAAAAATTGCACTGAATTTTGACAATTTTAGCATGACTGATCTTGTGACTTTGGTACGTGAGGGAAATAACTGGAAAGTATCCAAATCAATCAATTCGTATAAATAAGAGCCATTCAAGTACATATATAAATGTTGTAGAGCCATATCGAGAGATGTGGCTTTTTTACGTCAAAAGGGCCTGATTCTCATCAGACCCTTTCTCTTAGCGTTTATTTGTACAGTAATTTTTATGTTTCCTATCGTTTCCT
>JAQZAZ010000039.1 GCA_029239355.1 Sphingobacterium sp. | reverse complement strand
GGCGCACTCCGCTTCCTTTGCCGTGGAGAGTTACCAGAGCCTTTTTCTCAAGACCTATTATCCCTTGGAGTTTATGGTTGCGGTGCTCAACAATTATGGCGGATTCTACAACCGCAAGGTCTATGTCAATGAAGCACGGGTTTCGGGCGCCAATATCTGCCTGCCATGTGTCAATCAGTCGGTCTTTAATACCTCCATCCGCGGAAAGGCCATTTATCTGGGTTTTGACTGTCTGCTCAATTTTGAAGGCAAACTGGCTCATCGTATCATCTCAGAACGGGATGTCAATGGTCATTATCAGAGTTTGCAGGACTTTGTCAAGCGGACGCAGGCGGGGCTCGAGCAGGTCATTATTCTGATCCGTGTCGGTGCCCTGCGATTTACAGGGATAGGGAAGAAGGCCTTGCTCTGGGAGGCCCATCTGCTGATGAGTAGGCATAAACCTGCTACTGTAGACATGGCCCTCTTTGAGACCGAGAGCCGCAGACCCATTCTACCGCCTTTGGAGGAGGATATCTTGGAAGACTATTACGATGAGATCGAGCTGATCGGCTTTTGTGTGACTGGTACCTTGTTTGACCTGGCCAAGAGCGATTATCGGGGCGATATGCCCTCCAGCGAACTCCATCTGCATGAAGGGAAAATAGTGCGTCTAGTAGGGGATTTTGTATGCGAGAAATTTGTCAAGACCAAACGGGGTGACCTGATGAAATTCGGCACTTTCCTCGATGCCGAGGGGCGCTTTTTTGATACCGTACACTTCCCACAAACACTGGTGAAATATCCGCTCCGCGGTGCGGGAATCTATCTGATTGAGGGCAAAGTTGTTGTCGAATATGGTTGTTCATCTATCGAGGTGATACGCTGTGCTAAGATGACGTTAAAGCCCGACCCTCGGAGTGAGTAACCTGTACTAGAGGCCAACACGATCGGCTGCAATTGTATTAGCGTCTTCATTCTGCTAGATAAGCGGTAACGTCTTCTGCAATACAATTAATGATGCCACCTCCATCTGCGACTCTTATTTAATTTGTAAAACAAACCTATTATAAAAAGCATAACTCCGAACCATATAAATATATAACTGAATATATATATTTGAGTACTAAAAAGATTTAAAGATGATAAAATCAATGCGAACACAGATTATTACCATTGGAATTATAATAATAATGATTTTAAATTTGTTTGGCTGTTCTAAACGTACGAAGCAAAACAACAATAAGCCATCAATCCAGACTCCATTGACCGAGCAAACTATTGATACGACTTCGGATGACATGTTATTGGAAGTCGTTTATGATAACCTCTTTCGTAAGTTATCGGCGGCATATGATAAAGAATATGAAATCGTCTTGTCTTGGAACAAATCGAGACAAGCAATTTATATGATCGGCCGGTTAGAAGCAGAAGTAAATAATGGTGGTTATAACCAGTTTTATTTTAATTCAAGCGGTCAATTTGCTACTGCGCTGCCAGAAGCGCTGAAATTAGTTGGCGCTACTCAATTTGCTGATCTGACCGAGCGGGCAAACAGAACATTTGAAAAGGAGAAATCGAAAATAACCGAAGATCAGGATGGTACGGTAGAAGGTTTTAGTAAATCTTATGAGAACAATCCGTTAAACAAATTTGACGAGGAATTCTACAAACTTAATGAGGCTAAAAACTTGCAAAAAATTCAGGTTGACTACATCCGAAAGAACAAGAATGAGTTTACTGATTAAAACTTAAGTTAGCCCTATGCTGTACAATCCCTTTGGACAAGTTACCAAAAGTTCGTTTCGCGAGCTCATAGAGTCCGGCTATGCCGACTTTGTGCTACAGCGATTTGAGTGGCCCGATGTCAAGGAAAAGGCAGGCTTCCTGCTCACGCCCTACGATGATAAGGAAACCACCGATCAGCATGCCCATCAACTGGGAGCAAAGGAGGGAAGAGCCTTGCAACTGCCGCAGGATGGCGATAAGATATGAAGAACAGGATTTTGCCAATAAAATGAAGAAAAAACGCACACACCAAAGAGGTCAGAAGTAGATATAATAAGGCAATCAGACTTTATAAAATCTGTTAGTTGAATGAATTTCTGAACTCCAAAGGTGAAACGTTTGTCTTTGTCTTGAAAAGTTTGCTGAACGATTGTGAATGTTCAAAGCCTAATTCATAAGCAATTTCCGAAACGGATAGATTTGTCATTGATAATTTTTCTTTGGCTTTTTCTATGATTGCATTCTGAATGTATTGTTGTGTGTTTAGTCCTGTCAATGAATTCAACATATCACTCAGATAACGTTGCGATAGCTTCAATTCTGTGCTGATATATTTCACTGATGGCAATCCGTCTTTCTGACTGGTTCGTTCTTCAAAATAGTTGTCTAAAAGTTTGTCCAAAGAAGTGATGATGTTGTGATTGACTGCTTTCCTGGTAATAAATTGCCTATTGTAAAAACGATTGCTATAATTCAACAACAATTCTATTTGCGACACCAAAACATCCTGGCTGAAATGGTCGATATTGTTTTCTAATTCATTGGCTATTGAAGCAAATAAATTAGCTATAATTTCTTTTTCCTTTGCCGATAAAAACAAGGCTTCAGAGACATCGTAGGAGAAAAAGCCATACTGATTAATCGTTTTTCCCAGCGGATAGTTGCGGATAAAGTCTGGGTGGAAATACAAAGCAATCCCTTCATAGCTTTCCGTTTCTTCGGGTGAAATAACAATTTGTTTCGGCTTCAGAAACGCCAGTCCACCTTCTTCAAAATCATAATAGCCCTGTCCGTACTTTATGTGTCCTTTGAAGGTAGGCTTAAAGGAGATCTTGTAAAAATCCAGACTAACCTTTTGCCCTTTCGGAAACATATCAATTGAAACAGCATTGTAGTCAACCAATGCGATCAACGGGTGCAATGGCGCAGGAAATCCCAATACCCGCACCAATTGCGATATACTTTTAAGTTGATTGATGTCAGATTGTTGTTGCATTTCATTTACGAATTTAATCAATTTTGTTTTGACGGACGAATTACAATATCACCAACTTCAACATCTGCAGGTTGGCTTATGGCGTAAATAACAGCATTAGCAATGGCATCCGGGCTAATGGCCAAATTTTCCATATTATCCTTGATGATGGTTTTCATTTCCTTGTTTTTTATATTTTCAGCAAAGTTTGTTTTTACAACACCTGGCGAAATTCCGGTAATCCTGATTGTTCCGTCTGATTCTTGTCTAAATACTTCAGCGATAGTTCTTACCGCATTTTTGGTTCCTGCGTAAACACCCTGCATGGGTACAATCTTGATTCCTGACGTTGAAATGATATTGACGATATGACCCGATTGCTGTTGCTTGAAAACAGGAATTGCAGCCGCCATTCCATACAAAACACCTTTGAGGTTAATGTCGATCATTTCTTCCCAACCGTCAACATCCAGCTCGTCAATGCGGCTTAATTGGCTGACTCCGGCATTGTTCACAATGACATCTAATTTTCCGTATTCCTCAACTGCTGTATTGACCAGTCTTACAAGATCGGATTTATTCTTCACATCAATTTGAGTACAGGCGGCGTAACCACCTTTGCTTTTAATTTCTTCAACAATCTGTTGTAATTGTTCTGTTCGTCTTGCACCCAAAACGACCTTCGCACCGTTTTTAGCTAATTCTAAGGCGATAACCTTCCCCATTCCACTGCTTGCGCCTGTAATGGCAACTACTTTTCCTTTGATATTCTGCATTGTTAGTTGTTTTTATCTGTCAATTTGTTTTTCTAAAAATTCGGGATAACGGTCGCCCACCAGTGTAATTCCATTGACCGTTTCGTCAATTTTTGCCAGTTCATCGGTTGTCAATACAATATTTGTACTGGCGATGTTTTCTTCCAAACGATGCAGTTTTGTAGTCCCCGGGATGGGTGCAATCCAGGGCTTTTGGGCTAAGAGCCAGGCCAATGCCAATTGTCCGGTTGAAATATTTTTTTGTTGGGCAATGTCAGATAGTGCTTCCACTAAAACCAGATTTGCTTTGATATTTTCTTCGGTAAAACGTGGAATAACGTTTCTACGGTCGATATCCTCTAATTTTTTGTTTATGATGCCGGTTAGGAAACCTTTGCCCAAAGGACTGAACGGCACGGAACCAATTCCTAACTCTTCCAAAGTGGGTATGATTTCATTTTCAGGTTCACGCCAAAATAAAGAGTATTCGCTTTGTAACGCTGATACTGGTTGTATAGCATGTGCTTTTCGAATCGTTTTAGCACTGGCTTCCGACAAACCGAAATATTTTACTTTGCCCTCTTGTATCAGGTCTTTTACCGTTCCTGCAACATCTTCTATCGGAACATTCGGATCAACTCTGTGCTGATAGAGCAAGTCGATGTAATCTGTCTTTAATCTTTTTAAAGACGCTTCGGTAACTGCCCTGATCGTTTCAGGTCTGCTGTCTAAACCAACTGCCGGGCTGGCATCTTTACAGCCGAATTTTGTGGCGATGACAACGTCTTTTCTGAACGGCTTCAATCCTTCACCTACGAGCTCTTCATTGGTATAAGGTCCGTAAGCCTCTGCGGTATCAAAAAATGTGACTCCTCTTTCAACCGCCTGTTGTAGCAGCATCATGGCATCTTTCTTATCAAGACCTTTGCCATCCAGAAAGTTTAAACCCATACAGCCAAAGCCTAATGCAGAAACTTCTAATCCGCTATTTCCTAATTTTCTTTTTTGCATAATTCTTTTTTTGATTGTTTCTAAAACTGATTGTAATCTCAAGTACAAAATTCTGGATAGTCGTTCTATAAAAAGTAGCCCAATTGGTAATTGTTGTAGTCAGATTTTCAAACGTTTTTTAAACACTGTAAATGAGTCCGCTACCTTTATCTAATGATTTTATGGTTGCCATATCATCGGAAGACAACTCAAAGTCAAATACATTGAAATTTCACTGATCCTTTCTCTGTTTGCTGATTTCGGAATAGCAACGACTTCTCTTTGAATTAACCATCGTAGAACCACTTGGGTCTCGTCTTATGTAGTGTCTTCCTGTCGGTTGTGGTCGTCCTACGATTGCCGCATAATCTTTTATCGAATCTTGAATATGTGAATTTTATGGCCTAATTTGGCATTGAGAAGCTTTATAGGTAATAATTAAGGGTATACTTACAACAATTCATATTATCTTACGTTTCAAAAAAAGGAAACATACTCCATTCAATTTATTAATTTATTTTGCTTATTCTCGCATTCTTTCCCCAAATTATTTTGCATCATCTTTTGAATGGTTGCTCTTTTAGAATTGTCAAATCAAAATCAGATTACGTTTATAAATTTAGGGTCTTTTTCCAATGCTTCGTTAAGCACAAACCGGTTTTGTTCCCCCCATTGTTCAATAGTTAAAATCAATGGCAAAAGTTTCTCCCCAAGTTCTGTAAGTTCATATTCAACTTTGGGAACTTTGGTGTCAAAAGCCTTTTTATTGAGAAACCCGTGCAATACCAATTCTTGTAATTGTTTATCCATAACTCTTCTGTCTGCATTTGGAATTTTTCGTTGCAGTTCACTTGGACGTTTGAGGTTTTTGGAAATATAATAAACAAGCATCAGTTTCCATTTGCCATTTAGAAGTTCTTTGAAAAACTGTAGTCCGCAATCAAGCTGAACAGGTGTTTTCTTTTGATACATAATAATGATTTTTCAATTGTAAAATTACAAGTTTTTCAACGGGTTGACGATCGATTAAGATACGCATAAATTTATGCGTAATTGTTTAATGGAGAGAAGCGTTCTACTTTTACACAAATTAAAATTATAAATAGACAATGATCAAATTTACGTTTTTAGTACAGAAGCTACCAAGCTTGAGCCTTGAAGAATTTATAGATTATCACAAAAATCAACACGCTCCTCTGTTCTGTTCCATCCCTGAGACGGAGCTTTACGTTAGAAAGTATGTAGTTAACCACCCTATGGTAGCTGAAGGTTTTCCGAAGCCTTTATACGATGCTGTAGTAGAAATCTCGTTTGACTCGTTTGAGGATTTCAACACCTTCTTCAATTCAGAAAATTATTTAACAAAGGTACACCCTGATGAGCACAATTTTTTTGATACTGCAAACTATATTGCAATGGCAAACAATGAAACAATTATTAAGGCTGGTGCATAATAACCTTGGTAGTTGGAAACAATTATAGCAACTGCGTTTTGCAAAATATTTTCCTAGATATCCTTTCAAATAAGTATCTGAAGGGTGACAAAGGATTCATTTCAATCAACCTCAGCTACACAGAAGTGTCTTTAATGTATATTAAAGGCACTTCTGTGCTTTGTAAATCAAATATCTGCTGTGGAAATGATTAATATAAATTTTAAAAATGTATGATTAAATTATTCTTAATGGCAAATTTAATTATAAATCAGCATTTTGATGGATCAGGAGACAACCTTACAAGAGTATCAGATCATTGCATTTCAAAATCATAATATGGTTGTACGTATTTTGTAGTTTCGGCCGCCTGACACAAAGCCTTATTAGCGGTAGGTTTTTTTATGAATTTGTTCTATTTTATGGCTTAGGGAACATTTGCAAGCTTTCCATTCGCTCTCAATAATTGAGAATACAACGGTATCTCTTAAAGAACCGTCAAGCATTATTTGATGATTTCTTAATACTCCATCTTGTTTTGCTCCAAGTCTTGCAATTGCGTTTCTTGACGGAAAGTTATACCAGTTTGTTCTAAATTCTACAGCTATTGCATTTAGTTCTTCAAAAGCGTGTGTCAGTAAAAGTAATTTACATTCAGAATTTACATAGGTTTTTTGAAATGTCTTCGCATACCAAGTGTATCCAATTTCTAGTCTTCTGTGTTCTGGGGTTGCGTTTGTATATCGGGTAGTTCCAATTATCTTGTCTGTATTTTTGTCAATCACAACAAATGCTAAACCTTTATCGTGATTATAATCTTCAATGGCTTTTATTAAATAATCATCAATGTTGCTTTTTGTTGGAACAGAAGTAAACCATAATTCTGATAAATTACCGTCAGAAGAAGCATTTATCAAGTCTTCTTTGTGATTTTCATTAATTGGAAGAAGTTTTATGTTACTTGTTTCTAAGACAACTTCTTTAAGCCATTTTTTCATATCAATTTAGTTTCAGTTTTCTGTCGCGTTTTCTAAACTTACCGTTAGCACGTAAATATACAAATTTCTTCAAATGCGTACATTTCACATCTGTCAATGACTTATTGAAACAGAGTGTGGAAAATTAATATGCTGAATTGATTTTTGTTTTCTGGAGACATCGCTGGACATACCACTCAATTTGATGTCATAAAAATCAAAATGAATCTCCGAAACTCTTCAGACAAAACGGTAGAGCGGTTGACAATCCAGTGAAATGCTAAATGTAGCGAAAAGGTACCTATAGAGGTATGATTAAGCCACAAAAATTACTCGCAAAATTCTGGCTGCAATCACACTCTAACGACCTCAAAGAACATCCATAACTCTGTAATGTCAGCTATACGAAGTAATAAATTTTGAAATTTCTTAATACTTTTATCTTTATTACCAATATTGAAATAAACAATATGAGAACTAATTTTAAAAACTCAACATATTTTGAAAATTACATCACATTAAATAATGAGGACATTGAATTCTATGAACACAGGCTACAATCTGGAGCAACCAAGGAAGACAGGATTCCGGCTGTCAACCGCCAGATTTTTACAACAAGTCTTCATACAACAATCGCAAAATATTCTGCTGGATATCCGATCCCTGAAATCCAGGTGGATTTTTTAAAAGTTATAGATAGATTAAAAACAGGATGGCAAAGCGGAACTTCAGGTATCAAGTTTGATGATTATATATTAATGCTTTGGATGCTCTCATTAGGAGTATTATTGGATACTGACGAAGAGAATTATAAAAAAATAACTGCTGTATTGGACGAGAATAATCATAAAGATTATATTTATGATATTATTATTGCTTCTAAACTTTCCGGCAGAGCTACAGATTCTCTACTGACATATCCCAAAGAATTTGGTTTTCTAAAAGATTTTTATGAAACTAGAGATGTTAATGAATTGAAGAATTACCTGGACACCAAATGGTATAAGAAAATGAAATCAACTTATTGGTTTGATAATGATAAAAACAAAAATGAAGTATTCTTCGGATATTGGAGTTTTGAAAGTGGAGCCCTTGTTAAAATCTTTGGTTTAGATGATACAGTTTTAAAGCAACAGCAATATTATCCTTACGATCTGGTTCACTGGAAATGAGGTCACATGAAATATATAGAAAATATTGAACTTGCTGTCGCAAAGTAGACCGATATTTATTTTATGGTTCAGTATCTTAATACAATACTACAGAGATCCGAACTGCCGGTAAATGCTTGTCAGGCCTTATAGTTATAAATTCACATTTATTAAGACAAACCACGGAATTATTAAATTGGACTTCCTAGCACAATAAATTTGGACTTTACAGCAAAACAGGTTAGGGGTTTTACAGGCGATCTTTGGATTATAAATTCAAAGAAGATGTCAGATACAAATCGTGGAGTACGAGTGCTAGTAACAGGCGGCTCCGGTTTCATTGCTGTTCATTGTATAATAAAATTACTTGAACAAGGGTATAAAGTCAGAACAACACTGCGTTCGCTTAACAGGCAGAATGAGGTGAAGGATATGCTGAAAAAAGGGGGTATAAGCTCTTTTGAAGAGCTTACTTTTATTGAGGCTGACCTTTCGAAGGATAGCAACTGGGATGAGGCTGTACAAGGCTGCACCTATGTGCTGCATATAGCATCCCCGACACCAATTGTTAACTTTAACCATGAGGATGAAATGATCATCCCGGCAAAAGAAGGCGTGTTAAGGGTACTGAAAGCAGCGAGGGCAGCCCATGTTAAACGGGTAGTGCTGACATCGGCCTATGGAGCAGTAGCTATGGGAAATATAAACCGTACAACGCCGTACACTGAAAAAGACTGGTCGAATCTTAAGGCAAATCTTCATCCTTATCAAAAATCAAAGACAATTGCAGAAAAAACCGCGTGGGAATTTATCAGTAATGAAGGAGGCGGTCTTGAACTTTCAACAGTCAATCCGGTGGCAGTAATGGGACCTGTTCTCGGTACAGATTACTCCCATTCCAATCAGGTAGTGAAGAAAATGCTGGAAGGTGAGATAAAAGCATGTCCAAAAGTATATTGCTGCCATGTGGATGTGCGTGATGTTGCTGATCTGCATCTCCTTGCGATGACCCACCCGAAAGCAGCAGGGGAGAGGTTTCTTGCTACCACGGGTAATGCGCTGTCAATGCTTGATATTGCTAAAATATTGAAGAGAAATCTAGGGGAGGTAGCAGCAAAGGTTCCTACCAAAGAAATGCCCAATTGGATTGTCAGAACAGCGGCAATATTCAATCCATCGTTAAGGATGCTGGCCACATTACTTGGTAAATATGCGGAAACGAGCGGTGACAAAGCAAAGCAATTACTAAACTGGTCGCCTCGCTCCAGTGAGGAAGCGGTAATGGCCACGGCAAATTCTATGTTGGAGCTAGGTCTGATAAAAAAATAAAAAGTTATGCATCGCGGTAATCTTATTCTGAAGGGACCACAGGTAAAGCAATAATTGTTAAATTTATACTATGAAAGAATCAAGTATTGCTTCCTGTTATATGAGTCCTTCTCTCGGTACAGAGCAGTTTATCCCGGACCATTGTTTTATGTACCTGGTTTCGGGCTCAATGCTTGTTTATGATGGACATAAGGAATATAAAATCCAGTCCGGTGATTATGGTATGGGTAGAAGGAACCATCTGGCAAAATATATTAAACAGCCGGAGGATGGAGCCTTCAAAAAGATATTCATTTTATTCCAACAGGATTTTTTAAAGACTTTTAAGGATACCTATGGATTCAGAGCTGAAGGTAGTAAAACAGCAGGTGCGATTATTCCCTTAGCTAAAGATAGGCTGGTCAAAAATTTTATGGAATCGATAATTCCCTATTTTAATGAGGACGGAATTATGGAAGAACAGTTTTTGGATGTCAAGAGGACCGAACTTTTACTGGTGCTCCTCAAGGTAAATCCTGAACTTGACAATGTTTTTTTTGACTTTACCAGTCCTGAGAAAATAAATCTTGAGGAGTTTATGAACCGCAATTACCGGTTCAATGTGAGTATCGAGCGTTTTGCCTATCTGACAGGCAGAAGCCTATCCGCTTTCAAACGTGATTTTGAAAAGATATTCCATACTACTCCAAGGCATTGGCTTGTACAGAAACGATTGGAAGAAGCGTATCATCTTATCGATAAAAATGGCAAAAAACCTTCTGAGATTTATCTCGATCTTGGTTTTGAAAATTTCTCCCATTTCTCCTTTGCATTTAAAAAACTGTTTGGACATCCGCCAACGCAATTGATCGGAAGAAGCAAAATACATGAAGAATCCCAAAAAGATGAAGCTTAATTCTTTTTATTGATACAATCATCAAGCAGGTAATATGAATGCGCCGCAGAAATGATTATTCCCAATCCTCTAAATGGAAAATGTTTTAATATTGTTACCGGCAGCGGAAGCAGAAAAACATTTGGAAGAAGCTAGACATGAACTTCGTCCTATTCAAAGACTGTAGTGAATGATTTAGAAAATGGCTGGTCAATTGCTTTTCATTTTTGGGACTTTTTATACGGACAATTTTATTCCATAAGGAATTGAAAGATGAATGTGGGTGTTTTGTGGATGACTGTTTTCAATTTACTATGCTATGGGGGCAGAAAGCTCTTTTATGCTCTTGGAAAATCAACCTTACCTACAAATTCGGGTAGGAGGATTTTCATTTGATCATCATTCAAGTTCCCATAATCAAGGAAAGTCCAGTTTTTAGACTTTTGCTCCTTGATCGCGATTAAAGTCGCGTAAGCTATCATTCTTTTGCTCGTATCCGGAATACTCATCACAATCAATTGAGGGAAAAAAGAATACGCTATATTATTTAGCGTATTGGTATCTAAATCAACATAATTGATAACTGTGTCTATTTTGATCCCTTGTTTTTGCAACTGTGTTAAAGCTCCTTTGATAAGGTTCAATGCAGCTTCTCCGCCACCCATTTGTTTAACCAGTCGCGGTGAAGTGAGGGTTACGGTAGCCTGAGCGTCGTGTGCGGTTGATGCCGCAGTCATTTTTGCGAGAGCATTTTTAAGATCCGGATCTTTCTGAGCATAGCTATGCGTAAAATTAGCAATGATGGCGATTACAATTAATACAAAGGATCTAATGGCGTCTTATTGTTCTAAAAATTTCCCGGCAATTCAATCCAGGGTTCCCATTTGTGAATGGAATAGGAGAGTGCTAGGTTGTATTGCGACTGAAGAAAGATACGTCTTTTTTCTTTTGTTTTTCTTATTGAATTTGTGATTGTGTTTGAAAGATAGCGCATTTTTCGAACGCAGAAAAATAATTTAATAATTTTAGGGACAATTTGGTGCTATAGCCGTTTACCTTAATATAAAATAATTATCAATTACATTTTTAAACTAAATTTATGTTATTAGGACTAACTCTATGGCAACTTCTATTTTTGTTGGAGTTTTTACTGAAATTAATTTCTCTGTTTTTATTGGTTTCGAATAGGCGTAAACTACGACCACTCAATTTCCTCTTGTATGTGTTGGCTATCATATTCTTACCATTCGTTGGTAGTATTTACGTACTTATCCTACTTAAAAAGATAAAAGGAGTCCGAACCTTATGTTTATTACTATTTTTGACACTACATGCCGTCTTGTTAGGAAGTTGTAATAAACAAGAAAAATTGATAGACCAACCTCAATTGTCTTCTGAGGAATTGCTAGCAAAAAGCAGAATATTTGTGAAATACAATCTCACTGAGTCAAAACTCGATGTTAACACCGTTGACCGTACTCAAGGAATTCAAAGCTAGAGGGAACTAGAAATGCTTTTAGATAGTTTGCATTCCAATGACCTTAATACAATTTTTTCTTTAAAAAACAGTAATGACTTAGTTTCGAAGAAGGCACAAAATAAGAAAGCAGTTACAGCCAGCGGCCCCAGTACTGAATGGATAGGAAATACGTTTGTTATCTCGGCATTGATTTCTCCATTTGGAACAAATTTAGAAATACATATAACATTTGATCAGACGACTTATAAGCCTGTGTCTGTTTTGTCTAGAATGGGAGGCCTCACGGTTGTATCAGATTGGGAGCATCGCTATGGAGTGGCAGTTTGGGGAGTCAATCCAAGAGTTGGTACTTATAGAGTTAATGGAGTTTTAAAATATATTATACCTGTCTATGGTACTGTCATTACTGAAAATAGGAAAATTACTGGAGAGTAGGATGTTATTGCGGGTACTGGCACATTTTCATGGGAGTAAATTAAAGTAAATCTAGTTGAACGATATTATTGGATACTTAACCAGTGAAAAAGCCTCTTCTTAGTTTTAAGGAGAGGCTTTTTTATAAAACTTCTGCTTCACCAATAATATTAGGCCCTTCATGTAACCACCATTTACGGCCTTTTGTCAAATATTGCTCTAGCTCTTTTACAAGGAGAAAGCGAACAGTAGCAATTCTTTCTTCACCAGGCATTACATTTTCACCCTCAAAATTTATATCACCTATATAGGTCTGACATAATTTACCTTCTGGTGTATATTCAAACACGTGATTGGGTCGATAACCTGAGATGATACCCGATTTTCGGCCACCGTGTTCCGTAGGTACTAGCTTTATTCTAGCCTTGACTATCAACAATCCATTTTCGTTTCTCGGCTCTTTTATACTCGCAAGGGTGTATTTGTCATATGCCATCACATCAAAAACCTTCGAAACACCAGTATCTAACCAACGCTTGTAAATAAGTTTGCCATTCATGAACAGATAAAGTTCATTTTCTGAAAAATCTTTAAATATCATTGTACAGCTATTCTTTGTTTCTTAGAAAGGATATTTCTGATTTACATCAAATATAAAAAAAGCATTATGCTTTTTTTGTTAAATATAAGGCTCTTAACAATTATATTTATTTTATTTAAAAATTCCACTTATCCAAACTATTCTGATGGTAAGTACTGTTACTAACCAGCTGTATCAACTATTTAGGATACAATTCCATTTTTTGTTCGATTGTGTTTGATTAAATGCGGCTCGCCATACTTTTCGGTATCTCTCCCATACCGCTTACATACACCTAGTTTTCCTCGGATAGCCTCAGTAGCAGCCATACTTTTGCTATATATAAACAAAAGAATATGGCAAATCAATTTTTAGTTAAAGAAACTATGGTAGCTATGTGATGTGTTAAATGAATTTCTTTAAGGTATGTGTGCGGGTGCTTTTATGTGTTAAATAAATTACACACAAATGTGTAGTATTTTAAAAATATTTCAGAATTGAAAATTTATTGTTTAATTTAATTTCATTATTTATCGTTAAACGATTATAATACACCTGATTGTTGTGTTAAGTGTTTAATTTTAATGGTGATTATAACATGCTGATCACCTGTTTTTTAACCAAATAATTATGAGAAGAATTTTAAAACCAATTATTTTTACGGCAGTTGTTGGCCTTTTGGCCTCTTGTTCCAAAATGAAGGATGTCGTACCCAGTGAGGGACATGAAGTCAAGGGACAGTTCGAAGGATTTAAAACTTACCACTTTGAGCCAACGGTCATTAATCTAACAAGTTTTGACAGCCTTGGAAAAAAAGGATTTGTCAACAGAAAAAAACAGAATTCGCTTACCTTTCTACGCGACAGTGTTTGGGCAAATGGCACAGGTAAAACGACTTTTTACGAAACAACCGATATTCCGGCAATACTTCCCGAAACAAGAAGGAAATTATACTTGGGAGCCATATTGAGGGGAGATAAAGCGATAGATGTCGATAATGTCATCCCTGAACTCATTCCTTCTACCTATCGGAATCCGATCACCATGTATGCAAATTTTCCAACGGATAGCATTTTCAGAACCGTAATGCCTGGGAAGATAGCAGAAAACGCATATATTCGGACAGCCCTAGAACATGGTGGAACCGATCAGCTCCAGTCCTTTACGTATGAGCAGAGCCAATTTAGAAAGTCTGAAGAATTAAAAAAATCCTTTGGGGCAAATCTTAATCTTGGAAATATTCTCACGGCAAGTTATCTTGATTCATTAGACCACTCGAAATTCAAAACAATTGTACGTGCCGAGTTTACACAGGAGAACTTTTCTGTAGCCATCGAGCCTCCCATTGAAAAGCCTTTCCTGAAAGAGAATTTTAATATGTCCGTTTTTAATGGTATAAGGCCAGTTATTGTTAGTTCTGTTACCTATGGAAGAAAGGGGATATTTATTATGGAATCCGATTCTTCCTACACAATGGTGCAAAAGACAATTAATGTCGGTCTCACGCTGGCCGCAAACATGTTGGGTATTTCGGCGAAAGACAGTTTGGGTGCAAAATTTTCAGCAGAATTGAATTTACGTTTGACAAAGGAGCAGAAGGCGACTATTCAGAACTCCAGGATGAAGGTATATCTTATTGGGCCAAAAGGCGAAGCTATTGTTAAGGCGATCGTGACTGGTTTGCCGGGGTTTGCCGAAGTTTTGGCTGCGAGCGGAGGCTTTACAAAAGACAGCCCAGGTGAGATATTGTATTATACATTAAATTACGTTGACAATTTTGGAACATTCAGAAATCAATTTAAAATTAATGTCGCAAATTAATGACCGAACAAATTTCCGTTATGATTAAAAAGAATCTCATTTTCTTTTCTTTCTGCATCCTGCTATTGGGCTGTAAAAAAGAAGACACAATAACAGGAAGCGATCCGGTGCAAAAAAAAACAGGCAAGCTGTCTGATTATTTCAGCCATCTTAGGATTGAACCCATAGCTCCGGTCATACTCGGAGGAAAAAGTTCAGATCTAAAGTCGATACTGGACAAAAGGAAATCGCTTGATCTGGTACATTTGAGAGATAGTATCTGGTCGAACGGCAATGGTCGAACGGGATTTTATGAATCGGACAGGATGGTGATTACTCCGGGAAATGCAAGCTTTATTTATCCTGGATCGCTTCTGCGGGCGGCGTCGATCGCCTCCGATGAGTTCGCTACCTTTTCCGACTACCAGCGTGCCCCGATAAGTGTTGACCTCTCTTTTCCGTCGAGCCTGTCCATTGGGACAATTAGCTCGCCAAGTCTTTCGAACAGTCGTATCTTTTTAAGGAATGCGCTTATGGCCCCAGATTTTTTAGGTACGAATATTATAAATTATTCGGATTACATGGCGGCTTTTTCTAACTATAGCGAGGTGAAATTTGCATTTGGATATAATGTGAACCAGAGTAAATTATTCTCATCCACAAATTCGTCGTTTGACTATAATTCTAGTGGTGAATACTATTCAACAAAACTTATGGCGAGCTATACGGTTGAGAATTTTACCTACAATATGTCCGATCCGGTTGCAGGCGAGCTCATAGATATGTCAGCTATTCCGCCAAATGTTTTCAATGGTCTTTCTCCAGTTTACATAAATTCTGTAACTTATGGAAGGTTTGGTTTACTAGTCCTGGAATCAAATAACTTCAGTTCTCAGATGAAGAGCGTATTCGAAAAAGTGGTCAAGAAGATTCTGAAGAAATCGACGGAGTCATATACACAGGAAGAAAAAACGCTTTTTGCAGACTGCCGTATAACAATTTATCTGCTGGGAAGTACCATGGGGAATAATGTGATCCAGTTATTGATCAATCCGAACCCCGAAGGTGTTTCAGATTTTATTTCTCAGAACGTAGGGACATTTACGGCAAGCGATCCGGGGGTGCCGATTTTTTACACGGCAAAATATCTAAAAGATAATTCCAAGTTTAAAACAACGTTTAAGATAGATTTTTAACGACATTCGATTATGAAAATTAAAAGAAGTTATAAAGGTGCTGTGGCAGTAAGTGTATTCTTTTTATTCACTGCGATGATATTCTCCTGTGGGAAAGATACACCTGAGAGAATTGAACCCGAAAAGAAAAATGAGAAATGGCGGACAACTGCGATAAAGGACAGTCTAGGCAACCAGTATTATGCAGTTAGTACATTGAACAATAAGTTGGAAATCCGAGTCGACAACAAAGAAGGCAAGACGGTTTTCGCAGAGGTCTGCCCGACCATAGATGCAACAGAAATTCCAGCAACAGCTAATAAGGTATTGACATATCTGGTATCTCCAAGTAAGTATATCAGTATCAACGATGCAACATTTTCGTTAAGGCTTGTTCAGGACGAGATGGATAAACAGGATAAACATGTTCAATTGCTGGCCAATATCAACCTGGATACAAAAAAATTCTATACCAAAAAGTATAAAGTTGAAAAGCCGGAGGATTGGACATATAGGGATTTTAACGGTGCACTAGTGCAGTGGTATCAAAACACATTATTAGTAAGGGAAGGAACAGAGTACGATCTAAACAAAGGTGGTGGTCACATGGGATTGGGACAGCGTGGCACACAGTTAGTTTGCTATGAAAGGGATTTCTCGATCCGCTATACCAAAGATATTGATGCGCCATCAGCATATTATCCTAGTACAGGAGGGCAATATATTCCGATCAATAATTATGAAGCAATGGGATTTCGAATTGATGGCCTTGTTTCGCGTGTACAGATCGTTACAAGCGTAGAAGATGTTTGGGCAGGTAAAAAAGAAATTGTTTGGCAAGACGATCTTAAAAATTCAAATAATATACCTGCCGATTATTCAGTAAAGATAACCGCTTATAATATACAAGACGACGAGGCAATCGCCAGTTATACCATTTATGATGACAAGGGAGTACTTAAGTATAAACGTACACGTAAATGGCAGTTGAGTAGTGGAATCCCGCGGGGAACTACCACGGAATAAGTTATTAATTTGTGATTCTCATAAAAAAATTGATGAAAATAATTAAAATAGAAATTCTCCCTAGGAGAATTTGGAATAATATTGCTGTATTTTCTTTACTGTTCTCTGTCGTAGGCTGTTCCACATTAGATCTGGATTCTGATGCATCGACATCAGCTAAATATCAAGTGCTGGATCAGCTTAGCTCGCCTGTCATCAATGGGTTTACAGTAGAATCGAAATCAAATGTACCCACTGAAGGAAATATAGTGCCCGGATCGAGAAAAAAGGCGAACAGCTCCACACCGACAGCTGGAGTCGAAGATCCGCCCAGATTAAGAGCAGGTACAGGCGGCACGAGTAAGGCTGGCCCAGATTCAATTACCCAGGGTAGCAATCCACTTTTACCAAGTCAAGTTCTACTCACTTTGCATAGAAAATATAAAGCAAATATGTTCACCATTGCAGACGGGGCGATGGCTTTGAATATTTTTCCGGGAGCCATCCTAGATGGTCGAAGTTTAGAAGGTAATTTTTCTCCACAAATGCTACAAGGAATTTCCAGCGGCATCCGTCCGATCACGATTTCCACCTCTTTACCTGTATCAGGATACGCAGTAGCAAAAACCGCTATAGCGAGGCCAACAGCGGGTATAGCTTTGGTCAATGCAGCACTTGCAGACCTGGAAAAAGTAAATCCCGGCGAAGTAGGTGCAGCCTCAATGGATGTATCTCTGGATACTTTTCGGGTTTACGAAGAGCTTAAAACTTTATATGGTTACCAAAAAGGACTTGACGCGTTTTTAATCAATACAAATACCATTAAGCAAGGTGAGAATCACTTAATTGTAGCTAAATCAGCCATCAAGATTAAATTTTTTCAGCATAATTTTACTGTTGATACCGATATACCGAAAGCCAATGAGTTATTTGATCCGACTGGGCTGAATATGAATACCATTACTGGAGGTAAGGTACCGGTTTATGTCAAAAGTGTTACTTATGGACGAATGGGTATCATGGTCATCGAATCCGGGGCCAGCATGCAAAATCTTTTTAATGCAGTCTATAAACAGATAGGAATTATAGGGAATTTTATAGGTGTAGACCGAAATATGACGGAGCAGGATAAAGCCGTCATTAATCAAGCTACCATAAAAGTTAAATATACCGGGATCGGAACTGATAACACTGCTGCTGAATTGATAAACGGACTTGGTGGATTTATACAGGTACTGAGTGCAAATAAGACTTATTCCAAAACAAGCCCAGGCATTCCGATAGCCTTCCAGCTGGCAGAATTAAATAGTACCAATAAGTTGGTTGAAGCTCCGTTTCAGATCAACTATGGCCCCTTTGAAAAACCTTATGTACGGATTGAGTATAAGAACAGTACATGGGAAAAGGATGAAAACGTCAGCAACCCCAGATTTACAGATTCGGATATTTATATGAGTTTCTACTACGATGCCACCGCTACTCGCCCTTACGAGGACGCCCCGATTTTTGTTCCATATACGTATGAGCGTAGCTATGGTACAAAAAGTACGTATGATTGGAAAGGATCATGGGATGAAGGAAAAAGGGTTGACACATTACGGCTTAAATATCCGACTGCTAAGAAGCTGATCGAGAATAAAAAGGTATTTTACTATGTTAAATACGGCTCGGATGCACGTACTTCTAGGGATTACACACGTTTTGATATGAAAAGCAGTGAAAATTACTATATTCTTCCAAAGGTGGTTGACCATTATAATGCACTTAGGTCCAATGAGAGTTACTAAAGATGACTAGGATATTAGGGTTTATTCTATTAGTTTTTGTCGTTAACATGATGCATTCATGCCATAAGAGAGCTGACGACCTCCCGCAAATACCGATACAGCAAAAAAGAATAAGTGAAAATCTGGATTCCATTTTTCTACTTGCTCAAGGAGTTTACTTATGGAATGAGCAATTACCTGAAATTGCTCATTTCAATCCACAGCGTTTTTACCACCTGGAGGCAGAGGAAATTTCAATGTATGAGAATGAAATTTTTGAGATCTCACGCTATCCAAAAATTGCTGCAACACTTGACCTTTATGAATATAATCCCTTTTACCCAACTTCCCCCAAATATTCTACTATTGTATCCCGAAAATCTGAAGAATCTGGTAGTTATAACCTTTATAACCCTTTTGGTTTATCAATAGGGATAACGAATAATATCGTTAGATTAATATACGTTGATCCCAATTCCCCCAGCGGCAAAGCAGGTCTAAAAAGGGGAGACCAAATTGTTTCTATTAATGGATTACCAATTGTTTCCGAGCAATCATTTCTGACGCAATGGCAGAAAGCGATTGACCTTTCCTTCATCAAGTTTGAAATTATAAATGGCAATTCTACAAGGAGAGAAGTGCGATTGATTGCAGCCGTATATGAGCCTAATCCCGTAGTGAAAGCGATGGTTTTGGAGCAAGAAAGTAAAAAAATTGGTTATATTGCTTATAACAGTTTTACACCTCAATTAAATTCAGAAAAATACCTATCTCCAGTATTTGCATCATTTGAGCAGAAAAGAATAAAAGAATTGATTATTGATTTAAGATATAATCAGGGTGGGTATCAAGCAACTGCAAATTTTCTGGCCAATTTAATCGCGCCAGCTTCGTTAAATGGGAAAGTTATGTATAGTGAGCATTATAATCAACAGATGCAGGCAGGAAAGGCCGAAATACTAAAAAATTATAATCTTCTGGACGAGAATAATAAACCAATCTATATCAATGGTAGTGAACTGACTTTATTTGATATAGATTACAGTGCTCCTGCGAATATATCTTACTTTGAAAAGAATGATGGCCTGAGTACTATAAAAAAGATTTATTTTATCGTGAGTAGCATGACTGCATCAGCAAGTGAGCTACTCATCAATGTACTAAAGCCTTATTGCGACATACAGATAATAGGTGTGTCAAAAGAAAATGTGAACGAGGTTTACACCTATGGTAAACCAGTCGGTTTTTTTGATATCCCAGTAGGGCAATTTGATCTATATTTGAGCATGTATGAAATCAAAAACGCTCAGAATATAGGTGGTTATTATAAAGGTATTAAGGCTGATTATTCAGTGCCTGATGATATAAAAAGTGATTTTGGATCTGTTTCTGATCCCGCAATCATGTTTGTATTGAATGGATCAAAAGTAAAAAAGGCTGGCTTTAGGGACGCTAAATTAAGCAGCAGAATTGCTTCTCAATCTTCTTACTATCTTAATAGCGTATCACCAAGTGGTAATGTTAAAGAAGTTAAAGATCTCAAAATAAAATTACGGGAATAATTGACAATAAAAATAAACTGATAAATAATCATTTTTTCCATCCCAATTTTTTCCTTCGCATATTCATACCTCATTTTTTGTTTATAAGATGTAGCTTAAAATGCATGATTTCATAGACTTTTCGGTATCTCTCCCATACCGCATACATAGCCTTTGTTTTCCTCAGATAACTACGACCACAGCCATACTTTTGCTATACATATAAAAACAAAAGAATATGGCAAATCAATAAATTCCAATGTTCGTCCTAAACTTCTTGTTTCAATAAGAAGTTCCATTTGATCATTTCGATAATAGGATACCCCATAAACATATTTTTCTATCTTGAGGCTATGTATTCATGCTAAATTTGAGCAGACTATTTTGTATCTTGATACGATGTAGTTGCTTTGGCATCTGGGGAAATATTTTGGAGTAGATGCCCAAACATGGGTTATTGTCCGAATCTATATTTTATGAAGTTGAAAGATACGCTAAAGAATATTTTGATAAGAGTATTCGCAATTATTCTATAACTTTTGACAAGTATCTAAATGCCTGATTTATTATAGCAAAGCTAATATATAATTGACCGTTTAACATGATATTGATTAAAAAACTACTTATACTTTTGCTGGTTTCCTGTTCACAGATTGTTCTTGCACAGAAGCCGACGACGTATCAACAGCTAAAAACTATTAAAGCGACCACAGCCAGCATTGATGAAAACCTCGCTACGATCTACACATTGGCCGATACAGATTCTATCGACCGTCAGCTCACCTTTAAGCCTGAAATGCTACATCTGTTGACATTTAGTCTTGTAGGGGCGAAAAATGAAAAAGAGCACCTAAGTGATATTGTAGATTATATTAAAGAATCAAAAAAGACGTCACAGTACCTACAGACACGTTATTTTCTAATTCTCACTTCGGTCTATAAAGACAGGTCCATTGATCCAAAGTTGGAGAATGATTCTACATTTGTACACGGTTTGCAGGCAATGGCACAACTATTACATTACGACCTTCGCGAACTACGGTCATTTATATACAATGAACAAAACCAGGGGAAAACATACGGTCAGGCCGTTTATGACTATAGTCGGAGTCAGGCCGTTCTTAATATGGAGAATGTCAAGGGCCGTAATCCGCAAAATGATCTCGAAAGGGAAACGGCAACATGGTTGGCTGCCAATAATATTACTTTTGATAATCCGCGATGCCCTGAAGGTTTTGAATATTTTCAGAATTGTCCCGAAAAACATGCCTATCGTATGATCAAAGGAGACACCATCACTATCTATTCCTCCGGTGGGGGGATGCAATACAATCTCCGCCGACTCAAGGAAGCCTTTTCCAAAAAGGATTTTAACGTATTCGAATACCCGCTCTATAATCAGGGGGATGGCAATGTCTACGTTCAGTTTATGCGAAAGCGAACCTTTCTCCTGTGCAATGACAGCCTGTACCTATATGACGACTATGATGAAAAGAAAGAGGTGGCGATGATGAAATACTTGAATTCAAATCCTAGAGAAAAATCCTCAGATGAGCAAATTCAGGCAGAATTGAAGAAAATAACGGCTCAGGATTATGGCCACATACCACAGTTTAAATTGATCTATTTTAAAGGCATTTTTAATAATGGAGTCAACTATCAATTTTCTAAATCACAAAACTTTCGGGAAGAGTCCGTCTCACTTAAATCAGAATGGACAGAGGGATACAAAAAATACTATAAAATCGATCTGAAGACATATACTGCTGGTACTTATATTATTGCAGACGATTTCTCTTTTATCAATACAGACAAATGTGACATACTATGACCTCAACAAAGTTAATTATCGATGGATTGAAAACTGACAGGATTCCAGCGGATAGGTAGTGAAAAAGTTATCCCGGACGAAGCCTCAATAAAAAAATCGGAAGGTTTCAAACTCATATAGCTCTTCATGTCGACTGCCCACCAGTCTTCAATATACAACTGATGAATACAATCATTACCATTCTCATCTATACTGAACATACGTAATGCCCCCTTGACTACAAATCCGGCATATTCACTGACCTGACTTTCTTTAAGAAAATAGTGTTCCTTTTTTATCTTAATCGGCACCATTAAGCCCTCTATTTCCAACTTTTCTTCATTAGAGAGCTTGCTCTTATACTATGGCGTTCAATATAATCAAAAACCGTCTTATACATATTATCATTAATTTAAACACATTTACCCTGGACTTTTTACTGTCTTTAAAAGCTCGACTATCTTTTTACTGATGTCAACAGCAACAGGGCGATGTCCAGCCTCGAGGGCCACGATGGATACGGAGGCATTCAATTGGGGAATATAAACAAGGTCTGTTCCTAAGCCTCCTCCGTGATTGTGGCCTAAAAGCCCTGCGTATTTGATTTTTCGGATTCCAAGGCAATAATTCACCTCTAAATTAGGAGGAACATCTTGTGTCATTAAAGCGAGTACTTCTTTATTTTTAATAATCTTTCCATTGAACAGTTTTTGAAAATAGCTTGACATTTCTTTTACATTGGTAATTATGCCACCACCCCCATATAAGTCCCAAGATGGATCAAGATTATAAGTATCCCATCCAAATTCATCCCAATATTGGTGGGCTTGTTCAGGAGTATTTTTTCTTTCTTTTTCAAACTTGCCAAAGCGTGTAATCAGCAGTCCATTTCCTTTGTAGCGTAGCAGCTTTCTGATCGAAAGATAATAGGGGTGATGGGTAATATTTTCAATTATTTCGGTTAGAAGTACATAGTTGATATCTGCATATTTAAAACCTTCGCCCGGCTGTGAAAGCGGTTTTCCAAGCCTAGTAGCCCTAGCGACCTGTTCGTCCCTGGTCCATGCGTATTTTGGGTGCTCACCAATAAATTTGAAATATTCGGCGTCGACATAATCCCTGATGCCTGAAGTATGTGAGAGTAGATTCTTTATCGTTATACGGGATGTATTATAACCTGCCTGGGTAAGTTCTGTTTCTGATCGCTGGCTCAGATAATCTTTGATGGGTTGCTCGATGTCAAGTTTTCTTTTTTCAACAAGTCTTAATATGGATGCCGCCACATAGGGCTTGGTTGAACTTGCTATCAGTACAGGCTGATCTGTGGAGAGTTTATGTTTGGTATCTCTGTTTTCATAACCTGTGGCATAGCCAAAAGATAACTTTTGGTCCGGCGCTTCAACATAGAGTGCAAAACCAACTGCTTTTGGATTAGCAGCGTAAGTGGAATCAACAATATTTTTTATTTTTTGCTGGATATTCTGAGCACACACATTTGCACTGGCCACTATGATCAGAAATAGGGTCTGAAGGTTTTTTAAGATGCGCATATATTATTTTAATATTTTTGGACAGAATAAAAATTAGCAGAGAATAAAATACAAGAGCAAATTTTATTCCCTGTATAATCATAATTTTTTTTAGTTCATGGATAACCTAATTGAGCCGTTCCCTAAATTGCAATGGGGTCAATCCCGTCTTATTTTTGAAGAGTTTATTAAATGATTGAGGATACTCGAACCCCAGTTCATATGCAATTTCAGCTGCAGTAAGTTCTGATGTAGAAAGCTTCTGCTTGGCAACTTCGATCAGTTTGGCGTGGATGTGCTGCTGCGTATTCATTCCGGTCATATTTCTTAACAGATCACCAAGATAGCCATATGATACATTGAGCAAAGCCGAAAAATAGCTAACTGATGGAATACCATTCTGTATGGACTGCTCATCTTCGTAATAGTTTTTGAGCAGTGTTTCAAAACGCTCTATTAAAGGGCTACTTATTGCCTTTCTGGTTATAAACTGCCGCTTATAATAGCGGTTGCTGTAATTAAGCAAAACTTCCAGGTATGAAATAATCAGTTCCTGGCTTGTATCGTCTATTGCCGTTTCGATTTCTTCCTTGATATTATCAAAAATGTTCAGCACTTTATTTCTTTCTTTTTCTGAAAGATGAAGCGCTTCATTTATATTGTAGCTGAAAAATCCGAATTTTGTTATTGACCTCGCAAGTGGGTGTCCAGCAAAAAAATCTGGATGGACGAATAGGCTACGTCCACTACACACGTCATCATCAACAACGGAAAGAGCCTGTCCCGGGGCTACAAATATCAGTCCCCCTTCATCAAAATCATAGTAGCTCTGCCCATATTTCAATTTGCCCTTCAAGTTACTTTTATAGGATACCATATAAAAATCGTGAACAAGGTATCGTACTTCCGATTCCGAAGAAATGTCAGCATGATTGACAGAAACGATAAGGGGATGTAGAGGGCTGGCAACACCCAGCCCTCTACATAAATCACTAATTGACTTATAATAATGCAGTTCCTTTTTTTTAACTGATTTATCGATCATGATTAATTTATGAATTTTATTAAATAGGAATTGATAGTGTAAAATTAGCTATTTTTAACTACAGCGGACTTAGCCAGCTAATCCTTTTGCAATGAGTTTTCTGAATTTTTCCGGACCAATATCTAATCTTTTCTGATATGTCGATATGGCATCATTGCCTGCAAGATAGCGGAGTTGATCTTTAGCATCGGTTATTGCTTCGTAAACTATGGCGGCAATAGATTCAGCAGTTGAAAATTGAAGCGGGCTTTCATTATTTTCAAAGCTTGCTAAAAACTTGTCAAACTGCTCTGCATAGGCCTCATGCTTACCAAAATCTAAAGACCTGCTCATAAAATCAGTGGCAATTCCGCCAGGAGAAATGGTCTTTATCTGAATATTATGTGCAGCTAGCTCAAAAGATAGGCTTTCACTCCAACCTTCAATAGCCCACTTTGTCGCATGGTAAATAGAAGCAAATGGGAAGGCTACCAGTCCGCCTATAGAGGTCGTACTGATAATTAAGCCACTACGTTTTTCCCTTAAATGAGGAAGAAATGCCTCTGTCACCCTGATTACGCCCAAAACATTCGTATCGAACTGTCGTGTAATCTGGTCATCTCGGTATCCTTCCAATGGGCCTGTCAGACCGTATCCTGCATTATTGAAAACAACGTCTACAGGCCCAATTTGAACAGCAGCCATTACCGCCTTTTCAATAGATGAAAGATCTGTCACATCTAACTGTAAAAGATGGATATTTTTGATTACATTCAGTTCAGTTTCTTTTTCAGGATGCCTCATCGTTGCAATTACATTCCATCCTTTGGATGCCAATAACTTTGCTGTTGCTTTTCCCAAACCGGAAGATGCCCCTGTTATAAATATTGTTTTCATTGATCTGCTTATTTGGATAGAAAAATATTGTTTGTAAACGCCTGATATTCTTCTTCAGAGGTATTTCTTCGTGCATCCAGAATAAGCTTGATGTCGTTAGTAGGAGAATAACGCAAGCGGTCAGTTCCGTCAGTAGCAGCTTCGTAAATGGCTTGTACCACTTTTTCTACCGCGTCAGCATCTGCTGCTCCTGCCATTCCACCATAAACTTTACCAATTTGCTCTAAAAAAGGAAGATAATCTTCGATCAATTGTAGGCCTAAACCTTCATCACCCGTACGGTTCATAAAGCCGGTCTGCGGAGCTCCCCCCGGTTCAATGATTTTTGCAGCAATACCTAATGACGCCAGCTCATATCGTAATCCTTCAGTCCATCCTTCCAAAGCAAATTTTGATGAACTGTAAATCGAAGCCATAGGGAAACCGATGGCACCAGCACCTGAACTAACATTGATAATAGTGCCTGATTTTTGAGAACGAAAATGAGGTAAAACCGCTCTTGTTACGTCCATTGCCCCAAATACATTCACGTCAAATTGGGTTTGGATGGCTTCACGGGATGCACTTTCAAAAATTCCAAAAAGACCATATCCCGCATTATTTACAACGACATCAATATTTCCGAAGTGGTTTATTCCCTCACTGATTGCTCTATCAATAGAATCCTTATCCTGAACATCCAATTGAGTAATAAAGATATTTTCTGACTTGTCAAGATTTCCATCTTTACTGGTATCTCTCATAGTTGCGATGACGTTCCAGTCTTTAGCAGCGAAATAATTTGCAGTTGCGGCTCCAAAGCCGGATGATGTGCCAGTGATCAATACTGTTTTGTTCATTTTTTTGATATTTAATTTGTTTAACACTTTTGATACTGCAAATATCTACTGTATAGCGGCCAACGAATAAACCAGATTAAGGGATTGATAATCCAAAATGAGGATTATGGTTTTTTCCAGAAAA
Organism: Sphingobacterium sp.; assembly: GCA_029239355.1. GTDB lineage: Bacteria > Bacteroidota > Bacteroidia > Sphingobacteriales > Sphingobacteriaceae > Sphingobacterium. The sequence continues at coordinate 10,306 of JAQZAZ010000039.1, read as the reverse complement.
GCCCGTCATTATTAGTGTGAAAATTAATGACGTTGACACCTGTTTTAGCATTCGTATTTGTTTCAAATCCGTCAACGACCGGATCTTTACTGGCTACAGGCAGGAGTTCTACATATTGTATTGTTCTTCCTTTTGCACGTGTCTGCGAGCCAAACTCACTTTTCAGCGGGCAGATCAACCTATAAAGGTTTTTGGCCATAAAGGTGTAGAGGTAATCGTTAATATCGTCAGCCTTTCCATGATAGTTTGCGTCTGCGTTCAGTTTTAACACGCCTCCGTTTATTAAGCGTTCACGTACTTCTGCAATACTGAGCAGATTATCATTTTCATCCATTATGTAAGCATTATCCTGTGGATCCATATAGATCCATTTTTTTAGGGAAGGGATATACACAGAATTGATTACATGTCCTCCTTCCGGGCTAGGATATCTCCCTGAAAAGCAGATCACGGTTCTGGACTGGAATCCCATGGCCAGGAACACTTCATTCATCGCAATGGAAAGCGGATAGCATCCATGCGCCTGCTTTTTACTGCGGTAGCTATCGATAATGCTTATGGCGTTTAGGGATTCGATATTCGGGGCATCATTGTGAGGGACCTCCTCATGGAACCACTTCAACAGCCTTTTTGCTCTTTGAATATCACTTCCTTTTCCGGCAATGGCATCAAGACCGTATTTCGTTCGGATCTTTGTTAGATCTGCATGGTCAGAAGACTGATAAGAGAAATCAGGAAATGTCTGCTTCTGAGAAATATTATATTCCTTTCCCTGACGAAGTTCTCGGAGTTCGGGTGTTTCGATTTGCGCAGATGCCCAACCCGTTGTAAAAAGGCCTAATAAGGCTAACAAATAGTTTTTTTTATCAATCATTATTTAAATATCAATTATCAATACATTCATAATTTTGTTGAAAAAATTTCTTTATTCAGGCAACTTTATAAGCTGATTATTCTTGATAAAACTGGAATTTCGGATAATCGGTATATCCTTTTTTACCTCCGGTATAATAGGTTGCCGGATTGGAAAGAGCAAGCGGCCAGCCATTTATAAATCTTTCGGGCAGATCGGGATTAGCGATAAATAATGTACCAAATGATACCAGGTCAGCTTTTCCTGATGCCAGGATTTCATTGGCACTTTTTTGGTCAAAACCAAGGTTGACCATGAGGATACCATTGAAATGAGTTCTGAAAAAGCCAAAATAGTCTGAACCTATTTCTGCCAGAGGTGTATCTGATAAATCTCTTGCAGGACCAACGATGTGGAGGTAAGCGAGGCGATGCTCGTTTAATCGCTGCATCAGGTATCCGTAATCATTTAGTGTCTCACTATCAGGTCGGATAATGCCAGGATTGTAAGCCGCAGGAGTGAATTTTAATCCTACTCTGCCTTCACCCCACACCTGGCTTACAGCAGCCAGTATCTCAAAAAGAATCTTTGAACGGTTTTCGATGTCCCCTCCATATAAATCTTTTCTCTGGTTAGTAGCCTTGCTGAGAAACTGAGGGATCAAGGTAGAAAGCTGTGCATGGATTTCAATGCCGTCAAATCCAGCCTTAAATGCATTTTCCGCCGCAGACCTGTAATCACTGACTATTTTACGGATGTCCGCGAGAGATAATTCCTCCGGTGTTTCCGTATCTTTAAACCCGTTAGGTGTAAAAGATTTTTCTTGTGGATTGATTTCAGACGGGCCCTTCGGCAGCTTTCCGTTAAAAAAATCAGAATGTGATACCGATCCGCTATGCGCTAGTTGCAGAAAAATTTTCCCACCGTTCATGTGTACTGCTTCGGTAACATTTTTCCATCCGTTTATTTGCTCCTGTGTGTAAATACCGGGAATATTAATATAGCCCATTGCATCCTGACTGACCCATGCACTTTCTGTAATTATCAGGCCGGCGGAAGCTCTCTGGGCATAATATTCTGCATGAAGTTCTGTTGGTGCCAACGCTGCATTCTCAGTTCTGCTGCGTGTCAATGAAGACATCACGATACGGTTTTGCAGGGCTAAACCTTTATGGTCAAAGGGTGTAAATAAATTTGTCAATTCCATTTTAAAAAAAATTATGGTACAAAATTGCATACTAGATCGCGGCTTGGCAATAGGAGGCATTCTTGACCTATGGGGACAATTTTGTCCCTATTAACCCTAAAGGTTAAATTAGTAGATTTGCACTTATGAGCTATGAGAGAAAAATACCGGTACCCACTGATTGCGGACTGCACCTGACCAAAGAAATTATTGGCGGTAAATGGAAAATGTCGCTTATATATGCCATCTATTCAGATATCAAACGTCCTTCACAGCTGGAAAAAGCATTTCCTGCATTGACAAAAAGGGTTTTGAGCAGACAGCTCAAAGAGCTTGAGGAACATGGCGTGATCAGTAAAAAGATATTCCACCAGTTACCTCCCAAAGTCGAATATTCCCTGACATCCCTGGGTGAATCCCTCCTTCCTATCATCGATATGATGGATAATTGGGGGAATGAACACCGTCCTTTTCTTGAAAAAGTAATTGAAGACACACATCCAATGGTAAACATTGAAAATCTTAGACCTTAAATTAGGCTTTTTCGACTTGTTGTTCAGCATGACTTTTTCTTTCGTTCTCTTCTTTATAAAAAGCTCCCCAATTATTAATAGTGGACAGAAACATTCTGGGTATCCTTGCCTTATTTGCAGAAGAAGGAACCATCGAGGACCCTGTTGGCTCTATCACTGAAAAGGCTTCTGTCGAACTTCCACGCCTTGTAAGCGCTTTACCAGAAAATGCTTCATTTACATTAGATACGCCGATACGTACTTCGCATGATTTGTCAGGAGCAGCTTTTGCGATGACAGTGGAATTGATATGGGATGGGAAACCGATGAAAATCCATTCCATTGATGTGATGTAGTTTAACAAACAGGGCCTTATTACAGAAATGAAAGCCTATTACGGCCCGTCCAATAATCATATTTCTCCAATCACTTTAGATTCCTATTGCGCTGTTAAACCGAAATTACTGTCTTTTCTGCTTATCCCTGATTATTTAAGTCTGTGAAAAACCTCAAGATTAACATTGTGAAAACTCATTTTTTTAAACCAATACCGCTCCTCCGTCAATGATCAATGACTGTCCCGTTATATATTCCTGCTTCATAAGGAATACAAACGTATCTGCAACATCTATTGGCTGTCCCACTCGTTTTAGCAGAAGTGTTTTTTCCAAATGACTGAAAAAGCTTTCTTTGTCCTCTTGGTTTAGGTTACCCCATAGGTTTGTATCTATAATACCTGCGGCAATGTTGTTGATTCGGATGGGAGCAAGCTCAACGGCCATCGCCCGTGTAAAGGCATCCATTGCCCCGCAGATCGTCGCGCCCAAGCTATATCCCGCAGCAGGACGCTGTCCGAAATTACCACTCATCAGATTGATACTTCCACCTTCGTTAATATAGGGCCGGCCATATTTAATTGCTGCAAACGCACCCCAAAAACGAATGGTGAAAAAGTCCTTTCCTTTTTCTATTTCCGTATCATCAACCATGCCCATGGAAATGTTTTCTCCAGCGGTATAGACCAAATGATCAAAGTTGCCGATATTGTTGAAAAAAGACTTTATATTTTCTTCTTTATCCAGACTCACAGCAAATCCTTTACTGTTGTCGGGTAAGGTTGCTAGTGCCTTATCGATACGCTGCTGATTGCTTGAAACAATGATTACTTCAGCACCGTCAGCTGCTGCTGCCTGCGCTGTTGCCAATCCAAGCCCAGAGCTGCCGCCAAGAATAATTACCCTTTTGTTTTCTAATGTTTTCATCTTGAAATTTTTTTATGTTAAAATTATATCCTCCGGAAATTTAACCGGCTATACTAATAGTTTGCTTGTCCGATCAGCAACTGGTCGAACTTTCCGTCTGCACCCATCCTGAATTTGAAGTAGGTTTTAAAATCACCCCAGATATCACTATGGAATTTCCCATAAATATCCATACTGCTGTTTTCAACCTTATTTATTGAGGTAAAACGTTCTTTTCCGATTGCTTCTTTTGAAAATTTCATGAAATCCCTGGGATGGCCATCGTCTAAAAGTGTGGCATTGTTACTAAAATGTGAAAGCCATTTTGCACTGTCACCTTTCTGCCAGTCTTCGATGGCGGCAAGGACTTTCTGGTTGTTAATCTTACTGTATTCCATCTTATTGATTGTTTTGTGGTTATGACTACCAATCTGCCCACATGCATTAATACTATACAGGAGCAGGACCGGCACTAAAGACCTGAAGATTTTCATTTGCTTATTGATTTGCTCCACCATTGACCAATAGGTGCTGGCCGTTAACGAATGAGGATAGGCCGCTTGCAAAAAATTCTGCTGCATTGGCAACATCCTCCACTTCTGCAAGTCTGCCCATCGGACAGCTGTCAAGTAGTGATTTTCTCAGATCAGGGTAACTGCCTTCTTCGGCAAAAATACCCGAGTGGTCCACGGCGAATGGTATAATCGAATTGACAGTTACCCCGCGGTGTCCGATCTCTTTTGATAATACGTCAACCAGGTATCTAGGGGTTGTTTTACTTCCGCCATATACCGCCATTCCCGGTACAGGAAACGCTGTAGTACTGGACGCAATGTAGATAATACGCCCATTATCTTCGACATGTAATGCAGCCTGCTGCATGGTGAAATAAGCCCCCTTGGTATTGATTGAAAACAGACGGTCAAACTGTTCTTCCGTAAATTGTGTTACAGGCGTTTCCACCATTTCTATCCCAGCATTTGCCACGACAATATCAATTTTACCAAACGCTTTTTTAGCTTCTTCAAAGAGACGTTTAATGTCTGCGACTTTACTGACGTCAGCCTGGATCGAGATCACTTTTACTCCCATAGCTCTGATATTGCTTTCTACCTGATCTGTGGACGATTTATCTTTTGAATAATTCAGTACGATGTTTGCGCCTAAAGCGGCATAGCGCTCTGCAATGGCTTTACCCAAACCTCTTCCGGAGCCTGTAATCAAGGCTACTTTATTTTCTAACATATTCATTTTCTTAGATTTGATTTATTAATATGTTTAGGCCATTCCGCCATTTGCACCAATGTTCTGTCCTGAGATCCATTTTGCCTGGTCAGATGCAAGAAATGCAACGACCTCAGCTATATCCTCTGGGGTTCCCAGACGACCGAATGCATTGGATGAACCAAGCTGTCTGATCTGTTCTTCTGATTTTCCATTAAGGAATAAATCAGTTCCTGTGGGACCGGGCAGTACGCAGTTGACATTAATACCCCTTGCACCAATTTCCTTAGCAAATATGCGGCTCATCTGTTCCACAGCAGCTTTAGTGGCTGCATACACTCCATAGGTCGTAAATAAAGTTCGGGTCACCGTTGAAGAAAGGTTAATTATACTTCCATTATCAGAAAGTTTGGTTGCAGCTTGTTGAAGAGAGTAGAATACACCCTTCACATTAATATCCAGCTGTTTTTCCAACTGTTCTTCTGAAAGGTCCTTGATCAGTGCGTTGAGCATCACCCCGGCGTTGTTTACCCAGATATCTACTTTTCCAAAATGCACAATGCTTTCATCAAAAAGACGTATAACTTCTTCTTTGCGGCTCACATCGGCTTTGATAGCAATGGCCTGCCCACCGTTTGAAGTAATGCGGTATACCGTCTCATCTGCCGCGGCCTGGTTGCCGCTGTAATTGACGATTACGCTGGCACCTTCCTGTGCCAATCTTAGTGCAATGGCAGCTCCGATTCCTTTTGATGAACCAGTTATTACTGCCACTTTTTCTGCTAAATTTTTCATTTTATTTATTTTTTGTTTGATCAAACCTTCCTGCTCCCTTTTAATGGGATTAATGGCAGTTTTTTGTTGGGTTAGATTTCTATTTCCTTATGTCAAAGGTACAATCGGCAGTGCGCTGCCTTGTTACGAATATTAAAGCATGAGTTGCAAATTTTAAAGAATTCCACCACAGAGACCTTATTCAGGTAGTTCTATACCCGAGATTTCGGCACATTTATCGATGAACATCTCCTGTATTTCCGTATTTCTAGCATCATGATGTACAGCTTGTGGCTTTTTATGATAATAATATCCTCCTGATTTTAGTGCCATAGCATCTATTGAAGAAGCAAGCCAAACCTGTGTTATTGGTGCATCTGCAAGGCTATCGGGAGCCCCGGCTCCGCCCATTTTAGTCGCTACCCAGCCTGGTTCTAATGCATTCGAAGCGACATCTTTCCATCTTCCGGCAACAGCAAAAGCAAGAAGAACATTGTGCAATTTAGAATCTGCGTAAGCTTGAAAGCCGTTCCAGTTCCTTTGTTCCCATAAAAGGTCGTTCAAACTGCTATCTCCATCGCGATGAAGCCCGCTGCTCATATAAATAAGTCTTTGTGGTTTTTCAATAAGGGCGGTGAGGATGTATGGCGAAAGGCTATTTATGGCAAATACATGCGGTAAGCCGTCTATAGTCATAATTTTTCGTGGCTCCCTGTAACCAACTGCAGCATTATGGATAATAGCATCAAACTTTCCAAGTTTATTTACTTCTTTGGCAAGATCAATTGTCTCTGAAATACTGGCGAGATCACCATTCAGCACCGTTTCTGCTTTAGGGTTGGCTTCAAGTGCTTCCTCGGCTCGATCCTCATTTCTCGCATGAAGGACTACCTGATGTCCTTGTTGGATCAATAGCTTTGCGGCCATCATGCCAAGGCCGTCAGAAGATCCTGTAATGAATATTCGTCCCATTTTTTCTAATTTTTATTTGGCGTTTAAGTGGCTGCTCATTTCGCTATCGAGACTTTTTCCTTCATCCATCTAATTAAAGATCTAGTGAGTATGGGCAACCGAATTTGTATTTATACGTAATTTTCTGATTCAAAGGTATAAAGAGTGTTGCCTCCGAATGTTGCGAATATTAAAGCATATATTGCAAAATTTAAAGAACTGGGAATAGTGAATATTAGGAATGAAAAATGCGATGGTTTTAACCGGGATTTTTCTATAATAATTGAAAGATTATTGAATATAAATCCCATTAAACAGGTGTATTGCAATTTTATTCAGTTATATTAAAATTGTATTATCGTTTTCAATAATGTGGGGAAGTGAGCCATCTCATATACCTTCGAAATATAATATATAGCTCTATTTTAATATCGATCTATATCCAATTATCAAAAATACGTACTGCAAAAATTATGAACGATGAGATTTTCTATACACTATTGGAGATACTCCTTCATACTTTTTAAAAAAGTTGCTGAAATGGGCGGTTTCTGTAAATCCTAATCTGTAGGTAATTTCCTTAATAGGTATATTTGCATTTTGTAATAATGATTTTGCTTCTGTCAGTGTTTTCTCAGCAATCCAGGCAGTTAAATTTTTACCTGTTTTACTTTTGATAACACTGCTAAGATAATTGGGATGCAGGTTGAGGGCATCGGCATAATCCTGGACACGGAAAACAATGTCCGCTTTCCCTGAACTTAGATCACGATAATGATGCTCTAAAATTCTTTTAAAAGATATAACAATCTGGGAACTGCGATTCCCTTCATATATGGGATTATAATCTATCCAGATGTGTTCTTTGATCTTGAAAAGAAGTATCGCCAATAAATGACCGATAATTTTGTATTTGCTAGATGTATTTTTTCTGTATTCATCTAATATCTGGATATTTATAGCACTAACTTCATTAAAAAAACTATCTGTTACCACTTTTGGGCGAACAATTTCAGTAAGAAGAAATGGAAAATCGGTGTAAACATCTTCTCCGATGTACTTTTTCAAAAAGGTTTCGTCAAAAGTTATTAATAAAATATCTTCTATCTGTGTCCAGCTAAATGTGCGGTAATTACTTGGGTTGGTAAAATAAATGGAATTGGGTTCAACTTCAAAAGTCTGCTCATCAATAGTATATCGTCCGCTTCCATCCTTCACGAATAAAAAAGAGAAAAAATTAGGGCGGTAAGAAGTGGATTGATAAGGTAGTTTGAACGGAATCGCGTTTAAATTAAAAATAGTGAAGCCCTCTGTAACATCGAACAGATCCACAGGAAGTTCCAATGCTTTATAAAGCTGAAATAGAGAATTAGATTCGATTTTATCTGTTGATTCCACGTTTATTAGAATTCAAATGGGATTCCCAAATTTAATAAATTGAGATTTAAATTGGTGAAATAAAAAGGAAGAGCAATTGCCTTTGTGAGATGAGGAATTTTTCAAGATCTTATGTTTAATAATTTAGCGAAAGGTCCCCAACATGAAGTAGCGGAAATTTGTTTTATAATAACTAATGCCTTAACTGCAATCTAGATGCTTGACAAGGAAGCTGGGTACTCCATATGATAAACCACAATTTGTCGCTTTTGTAGGTGGTGTTTTCTACGTATATTCGAACTATCTTTTTTAGATGGTATAATGGCTCGTTTCTGGATTTATTTAAATAGCTGCCATGATCCTGCCACAATAAATCCCTACGGCTTTTTTGATATTTTGAAGTGGCGATGTATAATACAACTCGTTAACCCCAAAATGTTGGAATATTCCATTTTAGATTATCCATTCACTGATCTAAATTATTTCCTTTCAACCTGGAATAACACTCCTGAAACTATCGCTATAGCAGAATAAGTTAATACAAATTCTAAGTTTATACCGTTATTCAATAGATAGCTTGTCAAGTAAATTCCAATAAGCGTAATGGATATCAGAATAGTTTTTATCCATTTTATTTCAACTTTATAATGATTTAATATATGAAATGTTATTATATAGATGAATAGAGTTGGTAGTGAAAACAACGTGCCGCCGACCAATATATACGGAAATAACCAAAGTTCATCAAAGATTTTATGTCTCGCAAAGCCAGTAAATATAGGGAGTAGGATGGAGGTTAGTAATATAGTACTTGCCCAGTGCTTAAAAACGTATGACCATCTCATCTAGTAACTTCCTTTACCTGGTATGACACGTCGTACACCATCTTTAGGATTTTTAATGCTTCCGGCAAAGCGTGGGATAACTGACAATGAAAATCAAAAACCGTTTGAACAGCAGATTTACCGCAGTTCATACCGTTATTGTAACTATCTCGAGCAAACTCCGATTCTACTATCGATCGTGATAGACCAATTGCATTATCCAGGTCAACTTTCTCATCTGGCGTTAACCTGAAATAATCGTTATGGAGTGTATCGGATCGTTTATCTGGAATTTTGTAGACATTAGTCATCTCTATGTGTTAAATTCTTCCATAAATATTGTCCTCTTCGTTGAAGTTGTTCAACTCTTCGATTAGTGCTTCAGCAATTGGAATATCTGCGGGAGCAAGCTTCCAATTTAATAGATCGTCAACCTTCACCCATTCTATCAGATCGTGATCTGTAGACTCAACCACAGTACCGCTAGTTGAACAAATGAAGGAAATCAACTCGATAGAATTTTTATCATAATGATGAACAGTATTGATGAAATGCTTATTTATTTCAACTTTCAGGTTCAGCTCTTCGATAAGTTCACGAATTAAAGATTCTTCATAAGACTCTGACCCCTCAACCTTACCTCCTGGAAATTCCCAATAGCCACCAAGAGATTTCTCTGGTTTTCTTCGACAGATTAAGACACGATGATCTTTGAAGATAATGCCACAAACAACTTTAGTTATAGCCATGAAGAATTAATTTAGTGTTTTAGTTTTTAGTAATAGCAGTAGTTCTTCTAAGCTTAAAGTTTTTTTCTTGCGTCGATGTATCATTGAATGGCAATTAGGACAAAGGACGATCATATCCGTTTCGGCATTAACTATTCTCTCTCCATCACCATCTGATAATGGTTTCGTATGATGGACATGTATAAAACCTGCTCCCCATTCGCCGTATACTTTTTCAAAATTAAAGCCACATCCCATACAGGCTAAACCATGTATTTCAATAGCTTTTTCTCGGAGTTTGGGATCTCGCTCATACCGCGTTGAATAAGATTGCTTTCTATTTCCTTCCGTCGCACTAGTGTAGGCATCTGTCGTACCCTGCGCATTATCGTTTGTTGCATTGAAATCATTAAGATCTGATAAGGTGAAAATCTTGTCAAATGTTTCCTTATCTATTTCTCGAACGCCATCGCGCCAATAGTTTTTCAATTTGGAAGTCGGAATTGATTCTAGAAACGCCCCATTTTGTTTAGCTAAAACTGGGGAAGAAAAAGGTCTAAAATTGACGATCTCAGCATAGTAATCATTTTTATCAGAATCGTTATCGCGCTTGACCTCTCCAATTTGTGCAATTCC
>JAQZAZ010000038.1 GCA_029239355.1 Sphingobacterium sp. | reverse complement strand
TAAATTAAAATAATTCATAATAATCCTAATAACGATGAGCCTACAAATAAAATCATTTGAAGAATATCAAAGTGAATATAAGCGAAGTGTAGAACAACCAGAGGAGTTTTGGGCGAGCATAGCGGATCATTTTTTCTGGAAGAGGAAATGGAATAAAGTGCTGAACTGGAACTTTGAGGAACCTAATATCAAATGGTTTGAAGGTGCAAAATTAAATATTACAGAAAACTGCCTTGATCGTCATATCTATGCGAATGGTGATAAACCGGCGATTATATGGGAGCCCAATGATCCGAATGAAGCACACCGCATCCTTTCCTATAAACAACTACTACAGAAAGTGGAGCAATTTGCCAATGTATTAAAGAACAACAATATCAGAAAGGGCGACCGGGTATGTATTTACTTACCGATGGTTCCGGAATTGGTTATTGCTGTATTGGCCTGTGCGCGAATCGGTGCTATCCACTCGGTTGTCTTTGGCGGATTCTCCGCTCGTTCTATTGCAGACCGTATTGTTGATGCCGAATGCAAGTTGATCGTGACATCAGATGGTAGTTACCGCGGCAATAAAACCATTGGTCTTAAAAATATTGTAGATGATGCGCTGATGCAATGTGATACTGTTGAGAAAGTCATTGTCTTAACACGGACACGCACGCCAGTATCTATGATCAAAGGACGTGATGTATGGTGGGAAGATGAGATCAAGAAAGTGGAGACCCAAGGCAATCCGGCCTGTCCAGCAGAAGAAATGGATGCTGAGGACACCTTGTTTATCCTTTATACTTCGGGGTCTACGGGTAAGCCAAAAGGTGTCGTGCATACCTGTGGTGGTTATATGGTCTACACGGGTTACACATTCATGAATACATTCCAATATCAACCCAATGATGTATTTTTCTGTACGGCAGATATCGGATGGATCACGGGGCATAGTTATATTGTTTATGGACCGTTGTCTCAAGGTGCTACCTCATTGATGTTTGAAGGTATTCCAACATTCCCAGATGCCAGCCGTTATTGGGATATCGTTGACAAGTATAAAGTCAATATTATCTACACCTCCCCTACAGCACTACGTTCGTTAATGGCTTTCGGAGATCAGTTTGTAGATAAAAACGATCTTTCGTCACTACGCGTATTGGGTTCGGTGGGCGAGCCTATCAATGAAGAAGCCTGGAATTGGTTTAATGAGAAGGTGGGTAAGAAGAACTGTCCGGTTGTCGATACCTATTGGCAGACAGAGAACGGCGGCCACTTGATCACATCCTTAGCTGGTGTTACCCCAGAAAAAGCCAGTTATGCTATGTTCCCAATGCCAGGTATACAGCCAGCATTGATGGATGAGAACGGACAAGAAATCCAAGGCAATGATGTAACCGGAAATCTATGTATTAAATTCCCTTGGCCAGGTATGCTACGCACGACCTGGGGAGACCATGACCGCTGTAGACAAACATACTTCTCGACCTATAAGGACATGTATTTTACCGGTGACGGCTGTTACCGTAGTCCGGAAGGATATTACAAAATCACTGGTCGTGTGGATGACGTATTGAACGTATCCGGTCACCGCATCGGTACTGCGGAGGTAGAAAATGCCATCAATATGCATGCGGACGTTGTGGAATCAGCTATTGTCGGCTATCCACACCCAGTCAAAGGTCAGGGCATCTACGCTTATGTTATCGCCAATCACCATACAGATGCAGAAGCCACTAAAAAAGACATTATGGAGACTGTATCACGTATTATTGGCCCTATTGCCAAGCCGGATATTATCCAGTTTGTCAATGATCTACCAAAGACACGTTCAGGAAAAATTATGCGCCGTATTTTACGCAAGATTGCCGAAGGCGATATCAGCAATTTAGGTGACACATCGACTTTGCAGGATCCAACTGTAGTCGAAGGAATCATACAAGGTGCTGAAGGCCTAAAAAAATAACTGGCAACAATCTTTAACAAAGAAAGCCTCCCATGTGGAGGCTTTCTTATCTTAGAATAAATTGTGATTATCTTCGCACTGTATTTAACCTGATAGGCAAGGTATAAGCCACTCGTACAGGTTCTCCACGTCTCATCCCAGGCTTCCATTTCCTAAGTTTTTTTACCACATTTATACCAGCCTCACCGGTACCAAATCCTAAATCCTGCTTGACCTTAATATCCTCAACCTCGCCAACTTTATTGATGACAAAATCTATCTCCACAATACCGCTGACGCCATTTTTCATGGCCTCTTTTGGGTAGTCAAAATTTCTAGCAACAAAAGTCATCATCTTATATATTCCTCCCGGATACCCTGGATTGACTTTATAAGTCGTTGAATCATATTGAATAATAACGCCATTTGCCTTTGTTAAAGTCCCCGATAATAAACTATCCTGACTATAATTTTCTACAAAGGAATCTTTTCCCGTCCATCCTTTCCATTCTCCCTCACGTAAATTATTAACAATTTCACCTTCTTCATATTCCTCTTTTCCTTCTACATTAAAGCGAATACGTCCATTTCCATTTTCCAATGTCTTGTTCTGAAGAGAATCATAATATACAATATAGATTGGCTTTTTAACTTGTAACTTCTTTTTGTAAAGTTCGCTAGGATAAAAAACCATCATTTTCAATTTATTATTGGGATATAAGTAAAATGCAGAATCCACGAGCTCTCCTTCATCGGTAAAATTCTCTAGGCTCTTTAATGTACCATTTTCATAGAATTCATATTTCTTACCTTGAAATTGGAATGGGTTACGTCCATTCTTACTGATACCGTTGAGTTTGATCGAGTCGTTGCGCAGATAATATTCCTCAATTCGATAGATCTTATCTTTGCCTTTGGCATCGACATGGACTGTCCTTAAAAAATAGGCCGAATCTTTTTGTTCTGTTTCATCACCATCTTTTTTATGATATGTGGTAAAGGCGATTTGTGCTGAAAGACTCAATCCACAAAGGTTGAATACAAGAAAACAAATAAGTTTCACCGGAAAATGTAAATAATACTTCATAATGGTTGTTAATATCTGTATAAATTAATAAATCGTTAGAGTAAATTACAAATTACTAGATTAAATAATTATTAGGTTCCTTCAACAGAACTGCAATTAAAGCGGTTGAGTTTTCCACATAATGTTAACAACAATGTTAACAACTCAGAATATGATAGAAAAAGCCACCTCATTGATGAAGTGGCTTAAGTTTATATCAGCGCATGGGAAAATTCGGCACAATGCTGAAAAGTATCAATATCCCGGATTTTGTGTAAGACCAGTCCCTAAACTTATCTGTGCAGAAGGAATAGGATATAAAAGGAATTTCTCATCTTTCAGATTTTCATATTTTTTAAGCGCTAATTTCGTGCGGCCAAAATCAAACCAAGTCTCACCTTCAAACATAAGTTCCCTTTCTTTTTCTTCCTGCACGGCGGTGATGAAGGCGTCCAAATTACTATAGGTATCTATTGGAATTGTGACGCCTGCACGTGCCTGCACAGCTTTCAACGAGTTGTAAGCTGCTGTACTCACACTATTATCTACACGTGCTTTAGCCTCAGCATGGATCAGGTAAATCTCCGCAAGCCGGATAACAGTAAGGTTTTGACTGGCTGGCGAGAAATTTGGAAACTTGCCCATGAAGTAATTATTATTACTTCCTTTTTTCACAGTAAAATCCTTTCGTTTGTCCTGCTCCGAATATATGTCAAGGATTGCAGAATCTTTGGCAAAGAACAGCACGCTGGGATTGTCATTCGCAACCGCGGCAAGCGGATTCGTTGCCTGATCGTCAAATTGGATTTCGAAAATCGCCTCGTTTGTATTTTGTGTCGTCCAAATCGTGCTGTAATCCGTGACTAGGCTAAAGCCACCTGCTGTCAGAACTTCATTTGCCATATCCGCTGCTTTTTTATAGTCCTTCGTAATGGAAGCCTGATACAGGTAGACCTTTGCCAGCAGCGCTTTCGCTGCCCAATGAGAAGCTCGTCCCTTGGCAGCATCACCTGTATTTGGATTCTCTACGGGAAGCGCGGCAATCGCATCCGTTAGATCCTTAACAATCTGTGTATAGAGTGCTGCTTTGTCAGATTCGGCGATATCAATATTATCGCCTTCTTTAGTATAGGAGAGTTTTAGCGGTGCTTTACCAAAGGCACGTACCAGAAAAAAATAGTTCAGCGCTCTAATAAATTTAGCTTCGCCAACAAATATCTTTTTCTTGTCTTCCGTGATCATGGCCCCGGTCATTTTAGGCACTTCCTCAATCACTTGGTTGGCCGCATTGACCGTGTTATATACAGCCTGCCACATATTGGCTACCCAAGGATTGATGGCTTGTATTTTGTGCTCGAAAAAGTTTTCGTATTCGGGAAAACTTGCAGCATGGCGAACATGAGCTGCCGAAAACTCTGGAACGACGATAATTGACTGACCAAAAGAAAATGAATTCATCATCGTTCGATACATTCCCAAAACAGCGGCATTAGCATTGGTTTCGGAATTGAAAAATTCATCTTGGGTTATCTGTCCAAGCGGGTCTCGATCTAAGAATTTGGAACATGACATTGCAAAAGAAGCCATCATGGTCACTAAACAAATTAATACTATTTTATTCTTTTTCATCCGTACAAATTATTACGAGTATATGTCTTAAATTAATTAACGCGCTCGCTACGCTTGATTAGTTTTTCCTACTGTACATATTGCCAGGCGTATCTTACCGCCATCGAGTGACTCCTAGACAGTAGTGAATCCTTGCATCAGCTGCGCTTTATTTTCATGGTCTGGGCAGTTTAGAACGTCAAGTTAACACCAGTCGTGAAAATACGCGGTTGTGGATAACTTCCGTAATCATATCCATAGATAAGGCCCGTATTGGCACCACCGTGGCTTGAACTGACCTCTGGGTCATAACCTCTATAGCTTGTAAATACAAATGCATTCTGCACGGTAGCGTACCAACGTAGCTTTTTCATTTTTATCTTCTCCGCAATGCTGGACGGCAGTGTATAGCCAAACGTGATATTTCTAATTCTAAAGAATGAACCATCTTCGACAAATCGCGATGATATTGCCCCATTGTTTAGATCCCCAGGAGCTGGTCTAGGTACGTCCGTAATATCGCCAGGTGCTCTCCATCTATCCACAAAGTCAACGAACTGATTGGAACTTGGATTGAATCCTTCCAGTCCCGATGCCAGGTTATAATTGAAGATATCATTCCCATAAGTGAATTGCCCCTGGATACTTAAATCAAAATTCTTATAAGCAAAGTTATTGGTAATACCGCCAAAGAACGATGGATTAGGATCGCCGATCATCCTTTGATCTTTGTAGTCTGTAGGCGTTACGGCAGAACCGTCCGCACCCAGATAATCGATCATTCCGGTCTGAGGATTGACCCCTGTCGCCTGCCAGCCATAGAATACCCCAAGAGGCTGTCCTACTATTGCACGGTTCAGATCACCTACCCCGCCACGCATTTCTGTCAATCCCTCAGGTAAAGCAACTACTTTATTTCTATTAAATGTCATGTTCAGGGAAGTGCTCCACTTGAATTCACCGACCAAGTTTTTAGTCGTCAGTTCAAATTCAAAGCCTTTATTTTCTATATCGCCTGAATTTGTAAATCGGTTTAGATAGCCGGAACTGGTCAGGATAGGCAGTCCGATTAACAAGTCTGTTGTTTTTTTGTAGTAGTAATCAGCCAATATTGAGATTCTATTCCCTAAAAAACCAGCATCAACACCCACATTCCACTGATTGGTGGTCTCCCATTTTAAATTACGATCGCCTAATACATTGGGCACAAACCCCGCGAGTCCCATGTAATTGTAGCCACTAGAATATAAAGAACGACTGGCATAATTGCCGATATTTTGATTCCCGGTAATCCCCCAGCTCGCACGAAGTTTTAAATCATCGAGCACCTTAGAA
Organism: Sphingobacterium sp.; assembly: GCA_029239355.1. Taxonomy (GTDB): domain Bacteria; phylum Bacteroidota; class Bacteroidia; order Sphingobacteriales; family Sphingobacteriaceae; genus Sphingobacterium. The sequence goes on along the minus strand of JAQZAZ010000038.1, from coordinate 31,020 downwards.
TCTTTTAAGAAATCTTCTTCTGTAATTCTCCATGCTCCTGCAAATGATGGAAATACTGCCCAACGGTTGTCCGCCCCGAATCGTGATGAGCCATCCGAGCGCACATTCGCATTGAGGATGTATTTATCTTTGTAGATATATGTGGCGCGGGCAAATCCAGAAGCAATAGCCCATTCTTCGGGATACGAATTTGCACCGGTAATAACCCCTCCGGCCGTGATATAAGGGATATCATTATTGGGGAAATTTGAACGTTGTCCATGCACAAATTCGAGCCTGGATTCCTGAACCGAAAAGCCAGCTAACGCATTGATGCTATGATCACCAAATTTCTTGTCATAGGTTAAGGTTGTTTCATTGATCCAAAGCTGATCCCGGGTATTCCGGCGAGCACCGATACCACCCTGGCTCGCATATGAACGAAGCCCCACAGGTGGCATAAAGAATGTCTCGTCAATAAAACTGATGTCTGTCCCAAAGCTTGTCTTTAGTAAGAGCTCGGGGACTATATTGTATTCTGCGCTGGCATTTGCCAATACGCGAAAAGTCTGCGCTTCATTGGTCGGGAGTGTGAGCATAGCAACAGGATTTTCACGTGTCGTTCTCACCTGGTCATATACGAAGTTGCCTGTCGCGTCACGCACCGCTAAGTTAGGCGGAGAAAATATACCACTCTTGGTGGCTCCTTCTTTTGAATTTTCTTCCTGAACACGCTTGTTGACAGCTCTGGTTAGGTTGATTGCAGTAGAAAATCTAAGTTTCTCACTGTGCTGATGATCCAGATTTATACGACCGCTTAAGCGATTGAAATCGGATCCCAACAGTACACCGCCCTGCTTCATGTAGCCAACAGAAGTATAATATTGTGTCTTCTCACTACCACCCCTTGATGAAAGTTCGTAACTCCTGGTTCCAGCATTTCTGAATATGGCATCCTGCCAGTTCGTATTGACATTCGGATTGGAGAATATCTGCTCGGGAATGACTGCTTTAGGATCTTGTTGCTGTAAGATTTTGTAATAATCCTTCATATAATCCTGATACTGCTCGGTATTCATAAAATCGTAGTACCGTTCCTTTGGCACCTGTGAGAATCCTTCGTACATATTAAAGTTGAACTCACTTTGTCCAGCTACACCTTTTTTGGTACTGATCAGGACGACACCGTTTGCGGCTCTTGAACCATAGATTGATGAGGATGCTGCATCTTTTAAAATCTCGATGGACTGGACGTCAGAGGGGTTGATCGAGGATAGCACGTTGATACCTTGGGTACCACCGCCAAAATCAAATGTAGAGCCTCCTGTGAAGTTGGTCGTACTGTTGACTGGAATGCCATCGACAACGTATAGTGGATCCGAACTTGCATTGATCGATGTGGTACCCCTTACCCGGATACTGATCCCACCACCCGGTGAACCGGACTTCTGTGTGACCTGAACGCCCCCCGCCTTACCTTGTATTGCCTGGGTAATACTTGGCAATACTTCATCTTTGATCTCATTAGCACCAATACTCGATACCGCACTCGGTAGTGTTGCGCGATTCATGGTACCATATCCAACCGCCACAACCTGCACAGAATCGAGCACCTTCGTTTCACCACTCAGCACGACCTGTACATCCTTTCGATCACCAACGAGCTGGGTGATGGCTTCGAAGCCGAGCGAAGAAAACCTGAGTTCGTTCTTCGGACCAGCGGCAATTTGAAATTTACCGGCTTCATCCGTACTTGCAGACACATTCGTGCCGACTACCGCTACAGTAACTCCCGGCAACGGCCCTTTAGGTCCCGTGACAGTTCCTTTCACTGTCCCCTTCCCCACGGAAACTGTTCCAGTGCTATCCTGACTACCGATAACGTTTTTAGTGCTATCTTTACCAGAAACAGTTTTACTACTATCCCGGCCGGCAGCAACCTTTGTCGTGCTATCCCGTCCTGCTGCAACAGTGGACGAAGAATCCCTGGCATTGGCTGTCGAATCCGTTTGAACCTCCGCGGTACCAGGCGACAGGACGACTTCGATAAGTTTTTGATTGTTTACAGGAACTTCTTTAATTGCGAATCCAGTTTTTATAAAGATTAAAACTCCATTTGGATCTGCTGAAAGCCTGAACGCTCCAGTTTGATCTGACAGTCCGCTATTGCCCGTTTTCTTTTCGGTAACGACCACTCCTGCAAGTGCTGTTCCCAATGAATCTGTGACTTTACCGCTAATTCCGATCGTGTCAACCGCAAGGAAAGAAAGCGGTTTAGTACGTCCAACTACATTAGTGCGATACTTGGTTTCGATTGAGTGAGCTTGCCCCAAATGGCAGAATAAAGTAAAACCGCAGGCTAAGAGAAGAGAGTGGTTTAGGTGGTGCATCATACGTTAAATATTTATTATGAGAATCTAATTGAAATAATTACGTTCCAAGCAAAAATGGAAATACTTGTAACAAGTTTGAAACATCCATGCGTTAATGTCCGTTCATTTATATCAATTTTGTTACATATACTTATAGATAATAAAACGTCATCAAATCTAATTTGTTATCCATTATTGATATTTAATTTGAAAAAACATCAACAGCGCATTCACTATCCACAACAAAAAACAATCACAATTGACTAAATATCAGATAGTTGATACATTAGTTCATTGTAAAATATTTTTTCGTTATGGTACTGAAATCCGCAAACATTGACGGATCATAACCGTAATTATCTGATAATCTTCCTAATGAAATCAGTATATCCAGTCACTAATGCTAATAAGCAAACAAAAAAGCCACATCATCCCGACGTGGCTTAAAATAAACATATGAATTTAATTAAACAGTTTCTATTTGTATGAGTTGACCGAACTTGCGATTTTCCAGCTTCCAGCTTCATTGACCAAAGTAACGAGGTCAGTTTTGGTAAAATCGTTGAATTTCATTGTAATGCGTGCCACCATATAATTTTCGGATTCCTCTAAGATCTCTGTATTTGTGTTACAGTTGAGTTTCTCTCCTTTCTGTTTTTTCAAAAAGGAAATCACTTCCGAACGTTTATTGGTGCGTCCATTCTGGCCCTGGATCTTTTGGCTAAAGTCGGCGGTAAATAATTGCTCCACTCCACCAGATACTCCTTCGGTCATCACAGATACATAGCTATCTATAGCCAAGTCTGCTGTGGATAGGTTCAATGCTTTTCCTGGATCAGTTGCTGCCATTGAAAAAGTAGATACTGCGATCAATGCTGTTGCTGCGAATGTCTTTACTAAAATGTTCATAATTCTTTTACTTTATATTGTTAGTTTTTTTGTCTCTTTTCTAATTGTCGCAAGGATTTTGATTTTGTTGCATCATTTCCTTTAAGTTTCTGATTCAAAAGTAAGACAACGCAGCATGCGATTTTATTACATTTAGACTAACGTTCGGAAAAAGTCGGTGAAAGGGGCAATTGGGACGGTAAATTGGAAATAACTGAGCGTATAGAGCAACTCAACTGTAAAAGATTATCTCCCAATCAGTTGGTCAAAAATTGATTAAATTCTATAAAAGATTAGGATCGGTTAAATTTTGAATATCATCGAGATCTTTAGGTCTATTACTAGACTTCTTTGCCTCTAATAGCCTGTTTTTATGCAGGGTACGTATTTTAAGGTTATCATCTTCAAAAAGCACAGCCTGATTAAAATTCTCCTCAAAATCTAAGCCTTTTACTTTTAACATAATGTCAATCGCGACAGGAGGAATTCCAAATGTAAAAACATCCCATATTGGATGGTTTAGAAAATTATCCTCAGTCATATCAAACACGGGCATTCCAAAGTCTGAGAATGCTGCTTGCAATTTCAAATAATTTTCCGAAGTTCTGTCCACCCAGATATCCATATCACCGGTTGTACGCGAGTAACCATGTAAAATTACCGCAAAACCAATATATATCTTACCTCGTTCTTATTTAACGCTGCAACAAAATCTCTAAAATCTTCATTAAAAATATTTGCCATAATAAGTTGTAATTATCCTCTTGAAGAAACTTTAAATTTGCTCCTATCCATTTTTGGAGGATTCTCTAATGGAAAATTATAGGCCACACTATTTAAATATAGTGCTATTTCGAGCCGCTGTTGCCAACTCAAACGCGCATAATAAGGTGAATGATTTGCAGCCTCCTCGGCAGTTTGTGCTTTGAACGCTGATCTATCTAAACGAAATGCTTTCATTTATCAAAAATAAGTAAATCAAATATGTAATCCAATTTCCTTACATGGGACACCGAATTACTCACAGCTGAAAAGCGGCTAAAATGGATGAAGGGCTAAAGTCAACTTCATTGAGCACATTACATCGTCGGGCACTTTTATGGAGATATAGGATCGTAAATCCAACCAGGATGGGTGTACCAACAAATTCGTTGCATGGAATGCTGATCGTTTTGGCCCGAATTGGCCACCGATACTTTGTACGTTTAATGTGGCCTCGGTCACACCATTTTTTTTCAATAAGGTGCCTTATACGTTTTCCACATGGTTTTTAACATCGTGTGAAAAACTTAATTACATCTAGTGCCCCCCCAATAACCATTTAGCGAAATCATCGATCTTATCTTTATTAATCACTAGCTGCTGTTCAAGGGGAAAATCCAATGCTAGTCTAAAATTTTTATCACCATTTACCTCATATCCTTTTACAATGCTCCTATGTACCAATTCCCAACGTGTTATCTGATAATATTCCTTCTCATCTAACCTTTCGACAAGGTATTTTAGAGGATGACCATCCTGGATAGGTGGATTCGATGGGTTGCGTTCGTAAATGGTATTCATTCCATTGCTATTGCATATTAAAACGATGTCCAAGTCCAATAGACGGATATCTTTGCCCTCACGGATGGTGATGACCGGATTATCCTTTAAGTTGCCCGGTCTGCAGTCTGAAGTCTTTTCTCGCTGCACCTCAGTTACGGGGGTTACTTTGCTTTCGATTCCAGCCATGTATTCTCTGTAAAGGGAAGCCAAACTATAGAATAATGTATATATCAGTGAAATTCCCATGGAGAAAGGTAATTGAAGTATATTTTGCGGAATCCGAAAAAGGCTCCGTCCACTTATTTGAAGGTAGAGACGATCTATACATTCGAGATAAAAAAGGGTAGGCAAATAAGCAAATATTATTTGGACAAATAATCTCATCAAAAATTCGTCTTTCCAAGGTTGCTTTTGATCGAAATATTGCGTCGTCTGCATGATCCACTCTACCAAGACATATAAGGTAAGTTGGCTGAAAATCTAATTTATTAAACAGAATTGATGATACAGATCTCACATCCAAATATAATTTTTCATTATCTTTGTTACGGCGGTAACTGTTACGGGCGTAACAAGAATAAATTCAAAAAAAAACAACTATCTTTAAGTAAGCCAAATATGAATCTGTAATACAATAATTAACATTATGAAAGCATACTTAAACAAGAAATCTCCATTAACATTGGTATTGAATATCGTTACCGCATCATTCTTACTCAGCCAAATGCCCCAGCATATCCTATTATATCAAGATGCTGAAATACTGAAAATTATATCAGTAATAGTAGTTGATATCTGTGCGATTGTAATTCTTATTTATTCACTATATAGACTTATCTTTAATCGGATAAAAATTTAGAAAACCGAGCAATTTTATAAAAAACCGCGTAACTCAATTATTAAATTAAAATATGAATACAATTTTATTAAAGATCTATCAATTTTTTACAACAACAACTATAGCTGGAGTTGCAGTAGGTGAATGGGTCAAAATAATTATTGCTTTAATTATATTGGTTATAGGTATAAAGGATAGACACCATTTAACCATTTGGATTGCATTAACCTATATTCTATCAAAATTAAGTGGTCATATTTTCTTAAAGAAAAGCTTAAAAATTATAGACGAGAAGTAGCAGGTAACTACCTCTCTTTATAATCTCAATTGAAAGATTAATCAGTTGTAATTCGCCAATAAATTCAGTAGGTTTTCTAATCTTATCGCAAGCTTTTACCCAATGCTATGTTTTGCTACCATGTCAGTTTTATCTATAGCTAGGTATTCTTCATTGTTTATCTATTTGACTTTATTAGTCTTTATTTCCACAAATGTGAGCGTCAATGCTCCCACGATTAGATAAATAAAGGTTTTGATTATCCGACCTGTGGTGAACTCCACTGCTTCATCTCGAAAGTAAACGTCAATAAGTTGCTGACTTACTATTGTTACTAACATGATAAAGCAATAAAGGAAGAATAATTTACCGTGTCTTTTCATAAATGAAAAATGCTTTTTAATTCTCAAAATTATCGCCACTAAAAAAATGAAATTGTAAATCGCTCAACTATAGTTTCCAAGCTATTATTAGCTCACTATTTTTAACGGAAAATTATGCCTATTACTCAAATAGATGGAAGATCCGACAAGAGGCAAAGCTAAGATCAAAACTAAATACATGGTTCGATCACTTTTATTTTCAAAATCCCTTCTGTAAAGATCTGTTAAACTAAAAACGATTAAAGCTAATGGAAGTAAGATTACCATCACTTTTAATACGATAAATATAATTTGATAAATCATGAGTGTTTAAATTATTACGGTGCAAAAAAAATGATTATACAAGACGTCAGATTGCAAAGTAAAATCCCATACCAAAATTTATTGAATTGCTTTTTTAATATAATCTGATATAACGAAACAGCAGTAAGAAAAAAGACCAATAAAACAGTAGGTATTGAAAATAACTCAACAACGATTCCAATGAAGACTTCTATCCCTTGGGGGATAGAATTATATACATATAAATGGACAACCAACAGTATTAAATAAACCAAACAAAATAAGGATCCTGTTAATATAATTTTTTGGTTGGAATTCATAAAAAATTAAGTTTATATAACTTTAAATATAAATAAAAAAATGGTCATAATATATTACATTCGCCATATTGATGGATTAATTCAATCAACATTCTTGGCATTTTGTCTCAATTCTCGTTTAATATTCATCGGAAATAATTTGTAAATCTCATTATAATGATCAAAATTCTCTTTACTATTTGCCTGGATCTGATAAATATGGGGAATAACATCACTATTTAAATTCTTCTTCATAAAAGTTATTTCCTCTTCCAACAATTCGGCCTTAATTTTAGTCAACCAATCATTTGCTAAGAGAACATTCAAACGATCAGCTTCTTTATCTAATTTAAGTTCATTATAGTATGCCATCATTTGTTGAAGGCTATCTTTTTGAAATTGATTTTTGAGCCTGTAACGTTCTATTAATTTTAAGTATTCAGTGTAGATTTTGTTATTTGTGCCGTCTGACACAATATTAATTTTAGGTGAGTCTATCTCATTTTCACCCAACAACATCTCCTCTAGATCCGCTTGATTATATGCACTATCAAGTAATAGTGTATAGGTATTTGCCTCCAAAGGGTCTAACCAAAAAGTGGTTGCCATATAATATTTTGGAGCACCAAGTTCAGGTTGACGTGCAAATCTTTCAATTTCTTGTTTCTTCATCACATCTCTATCCCAGGAAAAAACCATTTGATAAATTCCTTTTGGAAGTTGCCCAATATTTATATCAAAATTTTGCTCGTGTAGGGTATCTGACAAAACCTTCTTGCCACTATTTAAGTTGTATAAATCTATATAGAAGTGAGTTGATATTGGTATACTGCCAGTAATGGTATCTGATCTATCGATGTTACAGGTCGATAAGAAAAATATCATAAAAAATATAGGGATATGCCAATTTCTAGTCATGATTTTAAGTTAAAAGGGATTATCCATTTTACAAATTATTAGGTCATATAGTAACGTCTAACTAGAAAGCAGTGATTGTTAATAGCAATCACTGCTTATCAATTAATATAAATCAAACGTCATCGTAATAGATGGGTTTTCTACAGATTTTAACAAACCGCAAATGACTCCATTGGCGACATAATATTCAAGCGTAAAACTATTGGTCTTTAGAAAGCTATCCATTTTATCCATAATTCCGCCTACATATCCCCCTGAAGCACCTTGTTTTAGTTTAAAGGTAAATGCTTTAGTAGATTCATTAAAAGTATAATCATAGACAATTTTAGTTTCCCACCCACTAGCGCCACCGTTTTGACTAGAAAATCCAATTAAGGTTACAATACCTTTATCAGTCTCCCAATTCAAATCCATATAGCCGTAATTAAAATAAAATCCAGCAGCCCCATTTCCCAATCCATCATGAAAACGTTTTAAAATCGTCAAACCATCCGCCGATGTCCCTGGAAGATAGTTTTTGTAATCACTTACCAATTCAGAGTATTTGGCACCTATTACTTCGTATAACTGCCTGAAGGGAGCATTGCTTTTATTGACCGGATATTTCTTCTCATTTTTATCAACTGCTATTAGGCTGCCACCTTCCCAAACAAGTTCTTTCAAAATTACGTCCTTATAAGGAATACCATTAATGAATTCAATTCCATTCAAAGTAAAAGCAAAAACAGCAGCATCTAAGTTTGAAAAGCTACCATCAGAATTTCTAGCTTCCAAAGTGATCGATTTACCTTTATAATCGAATCCAAATTCGAATTGTGTATCACCGATGCTAAGCTTCGAAAAAGGATTATTCGCAAAATAATCTTTAAATTTATTTACTGATTGTTCATAACCACCACTAATATAAGACTCTTGTTCTGCCTTAGTTGCTTTCACGAAAATGAGTGGTCTCTGAAACTTTCGACCTTCAAAGAACAAAGTGTCACCACGTGTTTTTAGATAGTCAAATTCAACATCACTCCCCATCCCTTTTCCCGCTTGTCCACCAAATGTACTTGGAGTAGGATCCTGTAACATAGTTAAATAGGTATACGTATCAAATGACAAGGTCGCAGCCATAATCTGGCGAATTCGGTAAGTTGACTCTTTTACATCCGAGGAGGTCTGATCCGTTAGATCGGCAACCATTTTCACCCGATCATTGTCCCCAAATTGCATAAAGAACCCATATCCTCCTGAGTACTCTGTTGTCAAAGCCGCTTTCCAACCAAAGGGTGCATCTACTAGTGTTTTTCTCACATACGCCAGGGTATCTGCGATACGCGAGTCAGGATCGGATCCCAACTCCAACTCAACTTCTTTCGGTTTGCTACAGCTTACAGCAAGCAGCACCAAGCATATAAAATAAAATATCTTTTTCATCTATAAAATTTGATTTTAAAGGTTACGAAGCTATCAGATTTATCTATCCTCTATGAGAGATTAAATCCTTATAGTCCCATATTAAAATTTTCTTTCGATTATTTGACCTAAGATTATTGCATTTGGATCTCTACTATCTTTAAAATCTACAAATTTCAAATATTCTTGTTGTGTTACATTCTTCAATGGTATGTGCCAATCAAGAACAAATGCTGTATTCCCTAAATAGTTTATTAAAGGAGTTACATCTTCAACCACCCAATCTATTTTTGCATTGTCATATGCGCCTCCTGTACCTTGAGTTGCAGAGATGACAAATTTAAAGGTATTATCTGCTTGCTTGGTGATGGTGAAGTCGTACGCTGCCGAATATGTATTTGAATTATCCCCAAAAGTAATGTTTAGTATAGCCTTAGTGGATGAGGTTATTCTAAACTGTAGAGATTTAGTCGTCCAGCCGCCTAGTTCGTCAAGAATCGGATTCAATATGTCTTTTTGCTTGGCAGAGACCTGTTTATTGATCGCCCAACTATTCCGATAATCCCAATCCAACCATCCAACATAATTATTGGTCATTAAAGTAGGGAGTTTAAATTCCGTACTCTTGTATTCTTCCTCCATTACTCGTTGAAATTCCATCTGCAATTGCGTTACATCAATATTAAAATACTTGATCATGTAATCACGGACAATGATTTCTTTTTGCTTGAATTTAGAATAGGCAGTGGCACCAGAAGCATATGCATAGCTATCGTAAAACAGCTGTCCTTTCACAATAAGATGTGACAGGGTTTCTGCAAAATCTTCGCCTACAGACTTTCGAGCATAGGGTGTAATAAATCCTAGTGCCCTAGCTGCAGCTTGTGTGTTTTCCTGTGCAGTCCAATTGGAATAATAATCACCAACACAGACTTTTTCAAAATCGACCGGTATAAACCGATTTTGATTTAATATGTGGGTGAATTCGTGATGGATCACTTGTAAATTTCCGATAACTGAGTTGGGATTAGTCTCGTTTAAGCCGTTTAGCCCATATAACGTAATCCGACGTCCACCATCGGCAGTACCGCCTTTCACCGAACCATCCGGATCATAATCTCCAGAACCGAACAATGCAAATTGTTTCGGGGTATAGGTTTTAATAAATGTAGCTCCGCCAATCTTATTATAGACTTCCAAAAAACCTTTTTTGACAATATCCATTTGTGGAATAACTTTCGACTCATCTGCAGGTGATATATTTTTATTTATATCGTGCATATTCCGCTGATAACGGTAGACCACTTCAATATTATAGGGATCTGTGAGATTTTTAGTAATCCATTCATCGATTGCCCCCGGTACAAATGTATCGTAGTTTTGTAAGGTATAATTTAGTTTGTCTTCTTTATTGCAGGAAAAGATTAATCCGATCAGACTAACTCCTGTAAAAATTTTAACGATAGTTTTCATAATTTATCTTGGGTTTAGTTCGACACCTGCCAATTTTGCCTCTTGAGGAATCTGAAACACACGTCTTGGGTCTTCAGGCTTAAGTTCTAAAAATGTTTCACGTTCATCATTGCCAATCATATTATGCCTTACCGTTATTCCTTTCCGAATAATATCAAACCAACGGAGACCCATAGACATAAATCCAATCTGCTTAAACTGTAACGTTGTTTCAATCAATGCATCTTTTTCATTTGCAACACCAAAAAACTCCTTGGACTTTGCAACTGTTACTGCGTGCGTACTAGGATTATAGTTATTAATTCTGTTGCTGGCAAACAGATTAAGATCAGCCAGAGCACCATTGGCATTTCCCAATTCAGTATAGGCTTCCGCACGATTCAGCAAGGCTTCGTCAGTAATCAATACTGGCACCATTAACATAGGGAAACCTGTATTTGCTGTTGGATTGGTCACATACCAAAACTCTTTCCAAAGATAAGTTGTATAATGAGGTGCACCATAGCTTACACCAAAGTTATATAGCTTTGCTCCCGCTGCGGTCATTCCATTGTAGATATTCTGGAATACATTTATTCCCATTGCATAACGATTATTCCACCATCTTTGATAGCCACTATACGTTTCATTAATCAAAAGATTATAAGGTTGCTCAGCCTTAGCAAATTCTGTCCGGACGGATTCAAATCCCAATGTCTTGAAAGTAGAATTGTAAGGAATCAATTTACCTGCGAAATTTCCGCCAAAGATCTTATTGGCATTATCCACCACCTTCTGCCATTCACCCGTAAATAGGTAAAAACGTGTTGCAAAAGCATGCGCCGCTTCAGGAGTAAAATGATATTTAGGGACATCCCAAAGGCCCTTTCCTTTGTCTAATAATGCTAATCCCTCTTCCAAGTCCTGACGAATATTATCATAGGTGGATTTAACTGTTCCTCTATCATAATTTTTTATGAGTACCGTTTCCGGTTCCTTTACGTAAGGTATTCCTGGTGAATCATTAGATGCACCTGATTTCGGGTCAAATACCTTGGCAAAATAGTTTGCAAGCATAAAATGACAATAAGCACGAGCAACGAGTGCTTCTCCTTTGTAAGGCAAAACTTCGTCACCAAAATCGCTTTTTTCTATGGCATCCAAAGCATGGTTGGCCGCAGCAATAGCCTCGTAACAAGCATTCCAGTAGGCAGTAGGAGAATCAGTGTCGTCCCCAATAACATCTTTCCACTCATAAAGTGCCGGAACAGGCTGATATAAATCTCCCACAGCTTTATCTTCCACATTATCCGAATACGTTTCTGCCATTGCCAAGGAATTTCGTCCAGGATAGGCCGAAGCAATCAGTCGTTTAACTTTATCCACAGTATTGATCTGAGCACGCATATCTGGCTCATGATCAAGATATTTACTACATCCGCTAAATAAAAATGCAGATGATAATAGGATATATTTGATGGTATTTAATTTCATAACTTAATTTTTTAGAATCCTAACTTCACAGATAAGGTAATTTGTTTTGGAACCGGAAGAGCTACCCCTCCATTACTATAAAATTCGGGGTCCACTCCATTTAATTTTTTATCTGAGTATAATAACCATAAGTTATTTCCCACGAGGTTGAACTGAGCTGTTCTAAATTTTATACGTGAAACTAACTCCTTCGGTACATTATATCCTATCGAAATTTGTGACAGACGAATATAGTCTCCTTTCGCTACACGTTCGGATGAATAGTTATAAGCATTGTACGTATAGTTAGCGGCATTTCTTACCCCAAGCGCATTTTTAACATCAAATTCCGCTGACAAAGGATCCAAAGCTGAAGGAATTACCGTAAGGTATTCATCGCCGCGGTAAATGAAACGGTTTATAAGATCTTTCGAAACGTTGTACATATCTAAATAAGAGGAAGAATAACTCGGTTGTAAGCGAACTTTATTTCCAAAAGCAAATTTCATCAAAAAGGACAAGCTGAAGTTTTTGTATTCTAGCCGGTTATAATATCCTCCTGCGATTGTTGGATCCACTGGTCCCTCATATTTCAAGAAATCTGTTTCATTGTCCTGCAACCAAAAATACGTGGCGCCTGGAGTTCCATCAGTACCAATAAACATTGGATATCCACCTCTTGCGTTCAGTTTATCGAAATCAATAGAATACAATCCGCGATGTGGATTTCCTAATTTGGCTCCTCCTTCAGCAGAAACTAGATTCCAAATATTACGTGTTACGTCAAGTTTTGTAATTTCTGTTTTATTAAACCCTAAAGTGAACTGCGTCCGCCAAGTAAAGCCTTGCGGATCCTTGAATGGATATCCGCCAAGTTGAATATCAACGCCATGACCTTTCATATCCGCGTAATTACCCAGCTTCTCGAATTGCCCTCCAATACCAGAGGTTCTAATAGGTCCAATTAAATCGAATATATTTCTTCTGTAATAATCTACGTTCAAATCGATTCGACGATTTAAAAAGCTCAAATCAGTACCGATGTTCAGTTCGTACATCTTTTCCCAAGTTAACTCTGAGTTTTCCAATCCATCTATATTAATCTTTCCTTCTTTTTCAGATTCATAAGGTCTATAGGCAACTGCGTTATAAAAGACAGCAGAGGAATTAGATGCATTCCCCATATTTGCGACTAAACCATAGGTAGCCCTTAAGCGTGCAGAAGAAAGAATTTTATTATCGCGATCGAAAAAATTTTCTTGGTCAATATCCCATGCTCCCGATAAGTTCCATGTAGGCAACCACCGCGCTACAGTAGAATGTCCCATTTTATTGGAACCGTCATATCGCGTCGTAAAGTTGAATGAATACTTGTCTTTATAATTATAAGCGCCTCGAAGTGCATAGGCTAATTTTCGGTCATAATTGTAAGCCATTGAAAAAGGAACATTACCACTTTCGATTGCATACTTATAGTAACGATAAGTAGGCATTACCAAATTACCATTTCCATATTCAATTCCAGGTCCATTAAAATCGTGATTCTGCTTGTCAGCATATTGAAGCTCATAAGTCCCAAACAAATTCAACGTATGATCGTTCCACTTTTGATTATATTCTAAATTATGTCGCATGTAATAACTGATCATATTATTATTAGCAACGTTGAAAAAACCACCATTGGGTAAAATCACATATTTGTCGGTATTTGGAAAATCGGGGTCTGCATATAAAAATCTGTTACCGCCGTTGATTGTCTGATCACCATTCGCGCGGTATGCTTTTGATAAATTTGCGTTCTCTGTAATGGTATGCTGTCTTTCAGAATTATAATATCGATACATCCCGTTAGCAGAATAGGTCAAGGAAGGTAAAATTTTATAGGTAATGCCCGCCTGTACCTTAATATCCATTAGCTTTAAATTGATATAATTATTATCAAGCTCATTTAAGATATTGAATGGTGCATAATCTCTGTTAAAATATTCCAAATCACCTTTTTCATCGTATGCTGTTATAATCCGACTGGTATTTAACGAATAAGAATATGGATTGATATCAAAATCGCGAGAATAACTTCCATATACAGCATCTGAAACTCGATTCAGCGTTCCTGGTGTCCGTTGATCACGAATATTACTTTGAAAAATAAACTCAGTGCTCAGTTTATCGTTGATTTTATAATTGTTTCTGACATTGGCCGTAAAACGCTTCGCTGAATTTCCCAAAGTAAAACCAGAATCATTCATAAAGCTCGTAGAAGCATAAGTCTGACTCTTGCTGGTCCCTGTAGACATGCTCAAGGAATGATCATGCACTAGCGATTGCCTAAAAAGTAAATCAAACCAATCCGTGTTGGCATTCGTGTAACGTTGCAAAAACTGATAGCGAGAAGGGGCGTCATTCCGTAAAGCATAAGAATCTGTACTGGGGTCATAATCGTACATCAGATTATACATCTTATTAAATACCCCGCCAGTAGCTGAACGAGAAACTTGTGAATGATTCAAATACCCTTTATTTTCCATATCAATTATCAATTGCATCTGCTCGGCAGAATTCATGATATCGAATTGGTTATAATTAGGTTTAATGTAGGTCGTAAAATTACCAGAATAATTGAAGTTGACAACACCATCTGTATTGCGTCCCCTTTTGGTGTTTACCACTACCACACCATTCATCGCTGCAGCGCCATACATCGCGGTTGCTGCAGCGTCCTTTAATACTGTAATTGACTCAATATCGTCAGGATTTAATCCCGCTACAGAAGAACCTAACAAAGTATTAGCATCACCCGTTGAGAGCGCTTCGTTCGAAATATTTACTGCTTCGTCCAAGATAACACCATCAATTACCCATAATGGTTTATTATCGCCAGTTAATGAAGTGGCTCCACGGACCCGAATTTTGGGAGCTGCACCAAACGTACCTGATACGTTTTGAACGGAAACACCCGCTGCTTGACCTTCCAACATTCTAGAAATATCAGGTACACCCGCACGTTCTGCTTCTTTCGCATCAATTTTTGAAGAGGCTCCAGTGAATAATTTACGATCCAGGTTTTGATAACCAGTAGCAACGACATTTACTTCTTCTAACTTTAGGTCATTGGCTGTAAGCACGATGTTTATCGTTGACTTGCCGTCCATGGAGATTTCTCGGGTACCAAATCCGACGTAACGAACCACTAAAACAGCAGATGAAGATGCATTGATCTTAAAACGCCCCTGTTCATCCGTCTGGGTAGAAACTGAAGTACCTTTAACCGTAACTGTAGCGCCACTTAATCCTTTTCCGTCTTTATCTCTGACCGTTCCCGAAATGGACTGTTGTTGTATTACCGATGGAGCTGTTACACGGCTGTTCTTTACATTACTGTTGACCGAAATCGTATTGGCAATAATCTTATATTCAATATTATTGACTTTCAATACGGCATTTAGGGCTTCTTCGACGGATGCATTTTTGACATTAACTGAAATTCGTGCTTTGGAATTCAGATTTTCACTATACAACACACGGAGATGGGACTGCTTGGAGATTGCAGAGAGCGCTTCCTCAATGCGGGCATTTCGCATGTTTAGGGTGACCTTTTGTGCTGTACCCTTAGCATGCACACCCGTCACAAATGCGAATAGAAGACATGTACTAATTTTCATAATACGTAATGGTTTGCAAAACCGCGGATCTTGAGGGATCAAGGACCACCTTTTGCTAAATGGTAAGTTATTCATACATTTACACTTTGTGGTTAATTGGGGTTTAATTGTTCAATTTCAAAATTTAGGACCTGATGATCACATCTTTTTCTGAACAGGGATGCTGCAACATTCCTGTTCTCTCTTTTTAGGTCATTGTGTTTAGGTATCATTCTTTCATAGGCATTCGGTTGTTTTTTAAAATTATTTTTAAGTTCTTGTTGCAATAATTAGCTTCTTGCCCTCAACCTCAAACCTAAGATCACTTACAAAGGACAACATTTCGAGTACCTGCGATAATTTGACATCACGCTCAATGCTCCCCGTATATTCTTTATCCAGTTGGACATTTCCTCGAAACGTGACATCCAGATCATACCACCGCGCCAATTGATGGGCAATATCCGTAATGGTTTCTTTTTTGAAATAGAACTCATTGTTATGCCATGCAAGATCATGTGTTAAGTCCGATTTTCCTTTAATCAGATTATCTTTATAGGACGCCGCATATTCTCCCGGGAGTAATTCCACGCGCTGATCATTCTGCCTAACCATAACTCTTCCCTCGGCCAAGGTTGTACGAACATGATCTGAATAAGCGTTGATATTAAAATGTGTCCCCAGTACCTCGATCTCATTTCCCTTTGACTCTACGATAAAAGGTTGATCTCTTTTGGGGGTGACTTCAAAGTAGGCTTCTCCTTCCAAAATTACCCGGCGTTCCTTTGCCGGAAACTGCGCAGGAAATTTCAATTGAGATAAAGCATTCACCCATACTTTTGTTCCGTCAGCTAAGGTCATCTTATAGAAACTTGCTTTGGGGACAATCAATGAGTTATACTGCAATGGAATGGGCTGGTCTGATTCCTTGACCACCAATTCGTTGCTATTACCAATCAGGTTGTTATTTTTAGTCAGGGTTTTTGTAGAATCATCATTTAAGGAAACCTTTGTACCGTCTGCCAATACTAATACTGCTCCGCTCGTGGCTGGCGCGATATCTTGTTTTTGTGCGGCAACAACATGTTTTTCTTTGGGATTATCAGAGGTGAATTTAGTTCGCCACAACAGAAAGGCTCCCATCAAAAACACAATAGACGCTGCTATTCCCATAGACCATCTTTTAAATGATCTAGATCCTTTAGTTTTTTTCTCGTTCAGCTTCTCCCAGGCCTTGTTGGCATCCAATTGACGAAAGATCGCCAAATCGTCTTCTATATGTTTAGCTTCTCGGAATGATTCTAAAAATTTTTTATTCTGTGAATTACTGTTGAGCCACGCATCAAGTTGCTCTTGTTCTTCCTGAGTCAGTTGACCATAAAGGAATTTTTGGATTAAACCAGCAATATGTCCTGTGTTATCTTTCATTGATTACAATAAAGAAACCCAAGTCTGCATAAAGGGTGACAAGAATTTAAATATTTTTTAACAAAAAAATAATAAGAGGGATAAATTCTGGATTTAAGCGCTTCAAAAGCATTTTCATGCCACGCTGTTTTTGTGTTTTTACAGTATTGATACTAATTTGCAGCTCTTTGGTGATTTCCAAATTAGATAATCCTTCCAGATAGCCTAATCGAAAAACTTGCTGACAGGCAAAGGGCATTTCTTCAATTATTCGATATATCTCCTGTATAACTTCACTGTGAATCATATTTAATTCCAATGCGGTATTGTCCTCTTCGTTAAAACCCACAACATTCCAGTATTTTTGGCGAACCTTTTCATGGCGAATGTGATTATAACAAGCAAAACGCACCGAACTATAGAGATAATTCTTTATCGCAATCTCATTATCACTCACTTGACAAGTGTTTTTGAAGTATGCTATAAAAGAGTCCTGTACCAGATCTTCAGCAACAGCAAGATCGCCAACTATTTTCCAGGCAAAATGACACAGGCCATTATAGTGCGTCTTGAACAATACTTCTTCTTTTTGCATAGTTAGATCACTTTCGCTCTCACTTTTCTATTGTAATAACTATAGATGAGATTGTTATTTAGGGTAAATAAACACATCCAATTGCAGGATGTTTAATAATTGTATTGTAAAAATGCTTATTTATTTTGTGAATAGCAAAAATATTTTAGCAGTCACAAAACAGCGCTTCATATAAACTAAACAAATTGTAATTTTGATTATCCAATTCGAGCAAAATCATCCCTTTTTGTACTGTACAAGCAATAAAACATCACAAAAATTCCAAATTTCCGTCTTTTTTCACTATATTGTAGACTTTCATAAAAAACCTTCATAGCCAGATAAGTATCAACAGCAATAAAATTTCGAAGGTTCTTATTGAAAAACAAATACTCCAATAAAAATTAAAACAAAGACTAAATGCTATTTACTGTTCTATCAGGATTAATAACATCGAGCCTTATTGTTCCATTTGGTCGATTCCTAAAAACCAAATGGGGTTTTATTCTCGCATTCTTACCGGTACTCCTATTTCTGTATTTTACAAAATTTGTGATACCCATCGGCCAGGGATCTTATTTTGTCCAATCCACAGCGTGGGTTCCGTCACTAGGGATCAATCTGGATTTTAAATTGGACGGGCTCTCCCTGCTTTTCGCCTTGCTAATAACTGGAATAGGAGCGTGTATATTCTTCTACGCGAATGCCTATCTGAAGGGACATAAATACATCGATCGATTTTTCGGCTACCTCTGTTTGTTTATGTCCGCCATGTTGGGTCTGGTGCTTTCGGACAACATGCTCTTGCTCTTTATCTTCTGGGAATTAACATCCATTAGTTCGTTTTTTCTGATCGGCTTCAACAACGATCAGGAGGATTCCAGAAAAAGTGCAATGACTGCACTATCCATTACAGGTCTTGGCGGGTTCTTTCTGCTTGCCGGTTTTGTATTAATGGGCAATATCGCCGGCACGTATAATATCAGCGAACTTGTCGACAAGGTTTCTTTGATTCAACAGCATCCACTTTTCCCGCTTATTTTTGGACTGGTCGCGCTCGGTGCCATTACAAAATCGGCACAGTTTCCCTTCCATTTTTGGCTGCCGGGGGCAATGAAGGCCCCAACACCGGTATCAGCTTACCTTCACTCTGCAACCATGGTGAAAGCAGGGATATATTTGCTGGCCCGCTTCTCGCCAATCTTGGGCGGAAATCCGATCTGGATGTATTCGCTTATGATCATCGGTGGTATTACCATGCTCTACGCTGCATTTCACTCGCTTTTCAGAACTGATCTTAAGGGGGTGCTGGCCTATTCGACAATATCCGCACTGGGAATCTTGGTTTTCTTACTTGGGCTTGGGTCTAAGGAAGCTGTCATCGCTGCAAGTGTTTTTATTCTAGTACATGCGCTATATAAGGCAGCTCTATTCTTAATTACTGGTATTATAGACCATGAAACCGGGACAAGGGACCTCACGGTTCTACAGGGCTTACGCAAAGTTCTACTACCTGTAGCTATTGCTGGCTTCCTTGCGGCTCTCTCCAGTGCAGGCGTGCCCTTGACCTTTGGATTTATTGGAAAGGACCTGATCTATGAGGCTACTTTACATGCTGCCCCTAACGTATTCCTCTACTTGACAATAGCTGCCGTAGCAACAAACATACTGCTGGTATCGGCTGGATTTATGGCTGGAATCAAACCGTTTATGGGCAAATTACCTGAACAGTTTGACCATATCCATTTACCTTATAAATCTATGTGGATCCCACCGTTGCTGTTGGCAATACTGGGAGTGATCTTTGGTTGCATTCCTGGTTTCGTGGGCAACTGGATTGCTGGTCCAACTGCAAACAGTATCCTTGCGCAACAGGAGGTATTCCACCTAAAAATATGGCATGGTTTTAACCTGATACTTTTACTGAGCACCATAACCATTGTTGTTGGAACGCTTGTATTTATTTCCAACACTCCTAGTCACAAGAAACTGGCCTGGATCGCTACGTTTGAGAAAATTTCGCCAGCGAATATCCTCAACGCGTGTGCCCGTGAAATTGAATTATTTTCGGCCTTTTTTACCGCAAAGATGCACAACGGCTACCTGCGCTCCTATTTATTAAAGATCATTCTATTTGCAGAGCTATTGATTGGCTATCAGCTCTACTTGGGCGGCCCATTACATATCAAATGGGACACCTTGTCTCCAGTGAGTTTTTATGAGGTAACCACAGTATGTATCTTAGTCGGTGCCATTGTACTTACGATCAGAACTTCATCAAGGTTGACCGCAGTGGTAGCAACAAGTGTTGTGGGCTATGCGATCTGTCTAATCTTTGTATTCTATAGTGCACCAGATTTAGCAATGACCCAGTTTACGATTGATACGCTAACTGTGGTTCTTTTTGTACTGGTTCTTTTCAAATTACCGTCTTTCTTAAATTTGGCAAACAGACGTACCATCATTCGGGATGCAGCTGTCGCCATCATATTTGGTATTCTACTCTCTATGGTAGCTTTACGGGTATTACATGAGCCCACCACCACCGATATCAGTGACTTCTATGGCGACTATGCTTATGTATTAGCTAAAGGAAAGAATGTTGTCAATGTACTCCTTGTGGATTTTAGAGGCTTTGATACCATGTTTGAAATTGTGGTACTGAGCATCGCCGCACTGGGAGTCTACAGCTTATTGAAATTACGTTTGAAATCATCTGATAAAGAATGATAGTTTATAATAAGTTAGCAAAGTAATGATAATTGGATTTAGCTGTAAGATGGATGTCCTGAACTTGCAGCACACGGATCTCAATACTAATATCTAAATACTAGAACAATGAATAGCACAATATTACAGACAGCAACGCGATATCTCTTACCGATACTTTTATTATTTTCGGTATTTCTCCTGCTCCGGGGGCATTATTATCCCGGAGGGGGATTTGTGGGCGGCTTGGTGGCATCAATCGCTTTTGTATTGCATAGTTTTGCCTTTGGCCCGCAAAACACCATGAAGCTCATTCAATATAAGCCCTTGTCCTTAATTCCCATCGGTTTGGGAATCGCTGCGGTGAGCATGTTTTTACCCACTTTTTTTGGTTACCCTGTCATGACCGGACTGTGGCTGGAGGAAAAGATCCCCGTCATCGGTATGATCGGCACCGCATTATTTTTTGATCTCGGTGTATACTTTGTGGTCATCGGTGTAGTATTAACTATTTTATTTACAATTGCTTTAAATACGGAAGAGGAATAATGGAACTGATTCTCGTTTTATTGATCGGTATTCTATATGCCGCCGGAATATACCTCATCTTGCGACGCAGCATGGTGAAACTACTATTGGGGATCATGTTATTGGGCAATGGTACCAATATTTTGATCTTTTTGCTGGGTAATATTATCAAGGGTAAGCCGCCCATTATAGATCCTGATTTAAAAGTATTTACGGACATCTATGCGGATCCTATTCCGCAAGCGCTTATTTTAACTGCAATCGTGATCAGTTTTGGCTTGACTTCGTTTGCTATTGTACTGCTTAAACGTGTTTACGCATTGCTGGGCACGGATGATCTGGATGATTTAAACACGCCTGAGGAAGAAGATATATGATAGACAACCAGATTATTGCCACGGTGATCGTGCACCTTTTTATTGCCATTGTACAACTGATGTTCTGGCGGAAATCGACTGCGCAGCGTTTTTTGAGCGTAGGTGGAAGTATTTTAGCACTTATTCTTGCGTTTAAGCTTTTTTTAAAGGTCTATGACGGCGAAATCCTAACTATGAATGCGGCCAATTGGAAGGCTCCTTTTGGAATCGTCTTTGTTGCGGATCTATTCAGTAGTACACTTGTTCTCCTGACTTCTATCGCAGGTCTTGCCGTCTCTATCTTTTCCTGTGTCGGCGTCGGCAGGCAACGTATTTTATATGGCTATTTCCCTATTTTCCATTTCCTCATGATGGGGTTAAATGGGGCCTTTTTAACAGGTGATATTTTTAATCTCTACGTCTGGTTTGAGGTTATTATCATCTCTTCCTTTGTGCTGATGACACTAGGTGGACGTAAATCACAATTGGAAGGTGCAGTAAAATATATGGCCATGAATATATTGGCTTCTACATTCTTCTTGACAGGTATCGGTATCTTATACGGGATCTCTGGCTCGCTCAATATGGCTGACTTGGCCATGCGTATACCCAAGATACAAAATCAGGCACTCGTCGAAATTACAGCTACTTTTTTTCTGATTGGTTTTGGTATCAAATCTGCTGTTTTTCCGCTTTATTTTTGGCTTCCCTCTTCCTATCATACACCGCCTTCAGCTGTCGCCGCGACCTTCGGCGGATTATTGACCAAAGTGGGAATCTATGCCTTATTCAGGGTATTTTCTTTATTGTTTATCCCAAACCATTTCACCAAAGAATTGTTGGTCATATTGGCTGTACTGACGATTTTAACCGGCGCTTTTGGTGCTTTGATCAAGACAAATATCCGAAGGTTATTCTCCTACCTGATTGTTTGCCATATTGGTTTTATGATAGGCGGTTTAGGTTTATACAGCAAATGGGCGCTGTTGGGTGCTATTTTTTATCTTATTCACGATATCATGGTAAAAACGAACTTGTTCTTAATGGCAGGTGTCATTCGGCAGCTCCGGGGTACCATGGATATGAATAAATTGGGAGGTCTTTATGCACAATACCCAAAGATTTCCTTACTTTTCGCTATCGTCCTCTTCTCCTTGGTAGGTATCCCCCCTTTATCCGGATTCTGGCCCAAAATCTATCTTTTTAAAGATGCTTTTCAATTGGAGAAATATACTTTTGCTGGAGCACTGATCATCGGAAGTTTTATTACGCTCTATGTAATTGCCAAAATGTGGGCTCAGGTCTTTTGGAAGGATGCCCCACAGCCAGAGATCATCGAAGACAAATTTGCCAGAATGATCGGCTACAGAAAAACAATGCTGCTCTTGCCTGTGATTATATTGGCATCTGCATCGCTTTATATCGGATTTAACGCAGAGGCTATTATACACGTTGCAGATCGGATCGCTACGCAACTATTGGATACTTCACCTTATATAAATGCTGTATTGGGAGGACAGAATTAATATGATAAAGCAGTTTTTAATGAACCTCATGCTCTCCTTTATTTGGGTGGCACTGACAGGATCAATGTATTATTCAAATTTCCTGTTCGGTTTTTTACTTGGCTTTGCCATTCTTTGGATCATGAATAAGAATGAGGCGGATCAACGTTATTTCTATCGCGTTCCAAAAACAGTCAGTTTTATTCTTTTTTTTCTCTGGGAGATGATCGTCGCCAACGTTCAGGTTGCTTACGATGTCATTACACCCAAGTTTTTTATTAAACCGGCCATCGTCAAGTATCCTATGGATGCCAAAACTGATCTGGAGATCAATTTGCTTTCAACGTTTATATCACTCACACCAGGCACACTTATTCTGGATGTAAGCGAAGATAAGAAAACGCTTTTTATCCATGTGATGTACATGAAGAGCAAGGAGCAATTTGTCTCCACACTTAAAAACAATGTTGAACGAAGACTTTTAGAACTCTTACGATGACTTTAAACAGCTACTTCGATTATGTTATCCTGCCGATATTAACCTTATCGGTCATACTGGCTTTTATCCGTTTGTACAAAGGTCCACAGATCTTTGACCGGGTCATTGCCCTGGATCTCATTATCACAATTGGAATTGGAATTATTACAGTCTATAGTATACGTACTTCCCAGGAAGTATTTTTAGATATTGCCATGATTTTGGCACTAATCGCCTTCTTAGGAACTATAGCTTTTTCATTTTATTTAGAAAAACAAAACCATGATGACTGATATTACTTTAGCCATTTTAAGCACTATCGGGGCGCTTGCCATATTATTCGCCTCAATCGGCATATTAAGAATGCCTGATTTCTATTTACGCCTTTCAGTGACTGTAAAAGCAGCAACCTTAGGGGTGGGTCTTTTATTGATCTGCGCTGCGATGACTTTCCCCGAGGTATCTGTAACAACCAAAGCAATCGCCATTGGCTTTTTTCTAATTTTGACCGCACCGGTCGCAGCACATATGATCGGACGGGCTGCTTATATACAACGTGTAAAAACCTGGAAAGGGACAACCTTAAACGATCTGGAAAAAGAGGGACAATTGGATTGCAGAAAAGAAGATTTCTAGTCGTTGTTAGCTAGACGCGACTGTGCATAAGGATCTGCAAGTGTTTTTTAAGATTAAGGCATCAAAATTTAGTTTTGATGCCTTAATTGTATGAATCTTATTCACGAATGATCCTCCCCTGTACGTCCGAAGGCTAAAATACAATACAGACTGGGGCTGGTACTTTGATTTCTTTCTCTGTATCCGTCAGTAAACCAGTCTTTGGATCACGACTAAATAAAACAATATTATTGGTATATTGATTTGCAACGAGAAGGTATTTCCCGTCGGGAGAAAGATTAAAATTCCGTGGTCCCTTCCCCTTTACCGAAGTATTGGCCAGTTTATTTAATGCGCCGTCTTTCTCCACGGAAAAAGTTGCTATTGTATTTGCATCCCCCCGATTGGTTGCATATAAAAATTTTCCATCGGCAGAAACCTTAATATCTGCCCCGCCATTTTTTCCATTAAAACCCTCCGGATTGATTTCGTAAGTACTTTGATACATCCAGTCATTTCCCTCTTTTTTATAGGCAGCAATTTGTCCTGTCATTTCCAATACGGCATACAGAAATTTTTCCTTTTTATCAAAAGCAATATGACGAGGTCCTCCACCCGCTGGTGTGAAGAAATCTTCTGATTCTTCGGCGAGATTATAGCTATTCCCATTTTTATTAACCGGAAATACAGAAATTTGATCCATCCCGAGATCTTGTACGTATAATCGATCGCCTTTACTTGAAAAAAAGGTGGAATGTACGTGCGGTTTCTCCTGGCGGACGGGATCAACACCCTTGCCTTCATGCTGGATTAACTGGCTTCTTTTACTTAAGACACCATTTGATTCAAGATCAAATAGCGCTGCCGATCCGCCAGTATAATTTGCAACAGCGAGCAAATTACCTTTTGGATGTACTTCGACAAAGCAAGGCGACTCGCCACCGCTAGGGAGCGAATTCAAAAAGGTCAACTGTCCATCTTTAAAGGAATAGGCAGACACAGTTCCCTCCTGATTTGGAAGTTCATTGACCGCATAGATAAAATTTTCGTTCCGAGCCAGAAAGGAAGGATCCTTACTTTCTTGGGTGCTAACCAAGGCGGCTTCACCGGTCTTTGTGTCGAAATTATAGATATAGATACCCTTGCTCTCGGTGTTGTTGGTGTAGGTGCCCACAAACATCGGAATTTGCTGTGCAAAACTTACCATAGGCAGAAGTGTAATCAGATAAATAAAAACTTTTTTCATGTGTATACAATTTATAAAAAATAAAATGATCGGATCTCCCATTTACCGCCATTTGATGCAAAAAAACAAGATACTTTCCGATGCCATTACGATCAAAGATAAACTTGTTAAATTAGGTTAAAACCGCCCTTTCTAATAGTCAAATCCGTATTTTTAGCGAATCAATTTTAACAAGTCGAAAATCTCCTTTTGAAATATTGGGATTATAAAAATATTGTTAAATAAAAATACGAATAATTCATATAATCTGATAATTTTGTGCTGTTGTTCAAAATAGTATCTATTGAACGTCAGAATTGAAAGATTATTTCGATTTTAGAATTTAATAAACAACTGAGTGCTGTAAAGTCACGTGCAATCCTGACGATACACATTCACAATTAGTGATTTAGATGAATCCATGGTGATACTGGTCAGTATGCATAATACATGATTTAGGCTGTTCATGATAGCTTCATCACAAATGAAAACAAACCGAGTGAAACGAGCTCATTTATACCGATGAGATCGACACTGATAAATAATTTAAAAAGATGAAAAAAAACATATATATATTGTTTTTGTTGCTGTTTGTATCCATTCATGCCAGCTTTGCACAAAATCAAATTATTGACCGTGTAGTAGCTACTGTTGGTTCGGGAATTATCCTACAATCCGATCTGGACATGCAATATTCACAATGGCTTGCCCAAGGGAATAAACCAAATGAGAAGTTTAAATGCGGTGTACTTGAGCAACTGATCATTCAGAAACTCCTTTCCCAACAGGCAGTAATTGACTCCATCGATGTGACAGAAACAGAAGTGGACGACAACTTAAATTCTCGCTTGCGCCATATGTCCCAACAGGCTGGTGGCCAGGAACGGCTGGAAAAATTCCTGAACCGTTCTTTGTTACAATATAAAGAAGAAATGCGGGCAAGTGTTTTCGAGCAGTTAAAAGCAAATAAAATGCAACAGAATATCGTTCAAAAAGTGGATGTAACGCCACTTGAAGTAAAACGTTATTTTGAAGGATTGGATCAAGATAGCCTTCCTTATTTCAATACAGAGGTTGAGATCGGCGAAATTGTTATGCTACCTCAATTGACAGACGAAGAGAAAAAAGAACAACGCGAGAAGATCGAAGGTATCCGCAAGCAGATCGTCGATGGGTCTGATTTCGGAACAATGGCGCGTCTTTACTCACAAGATCCGGGCTCTGCCCCATATGGTGGTGACCTTGGTTTCGGCACCCGCGATAATTATGTAAAAGAGTTCTCAGCTATGGCATTTAAGTTAAAACCAGGAGAAATATCACCTATTGTTGAATCAAAATACGGTTTTCACATTATTCAGGTCCTGGAAAGACGCGGTGAAGAGGTACACACCCGCCATATTCTGATGAAAATGAATCCCGGAGCTGCTGCTTTGGAGCGGACTAAAAACAAGTTGGATAGTATCTACAAATTGGTTGTCGAGAAGAAGTTAGATTTTTACCATGCTGCGACCAATAATTCGGATGCCGAAGAAACTAAATTTAATGGTGGTATGGTTTTAAATCCACAAGGATCTAGCCGTACAACTTTAATCCCTATGGATGGACTGGAAAAGGCGGTATTTACGGCCATTGACCCTTTAAAACCTGGAGAATACTCCAAACCGGAGCAATTCACAGATAAAACTGGAGACGTAGGTTACCGTTTTAACTACCTTAAAACACGTATCCCGCCGCATAAAGCAAATCTTGATCAGGATTTCACCAAGATCAAAGATGCTGCAAAAGAAGATAAAGTACGCCGTAATCTAAGCAAATGGTTTGACGATAAAGCCAAGAACACCTTCATTGATATCAGCGATGACTTTGGTGCTTGTGAGGAATTACAGAAATGGAAAAAGCAATAAGAACTTCTTCTTATCATAAACAAAAAAAGACTTGAATATATTCAAGTCTTTTTTTGTTTATGATAAATGCTATAACCTATTTCTCAAACATCATTTCTATTAGGATGTTCCAATTGGCCTTCTTCACATCATCTTTTGCCAACTCGCTTAATTGCCATACGCGGATATAATTATATTTAACGACTTTATCCTTTTGCCGTACGGTTGCGGTTCCTTTTGTATAGGCAAAATCTCCGCTATACGAACGTTTTACTTCTTCTGGGACAGTTTCAATAGTCATACGTTGTTTCTTCAAATAGGCCATCATTTTGTCCTTTCCTTCTAATGGACTGGTCCAGGGAAATAGAAAACGTACGTCTTCACTCAGAAACTCCTTATATGCCGTTGGATTGTCCGCTTTTAGGACAGTAGACATCAGTTTGTCTGTTTCAAAGACAATATCTTCACGCTGATTTAGCCGCACCTTGGAGCGGTGCTTCAGATACCAGGAATCAGTGGGCTCGATATATTCCAGATCAAACACACCGTCATTACCGTTGTTTTCCACTTCGGCACGGATATCGACCAGCCATTTCCCCTTCTTATTGCGTTTCCAAACGGTCAGGTATTCACCGTGACGCAATCTGGCGCCGACTTTCTGAAAGTCCATAGAACCAGAAGTTACACCGAACTCGAGGCTTTTGGCTACAAGAGCAAAAGTAGGCTGCCAATTTAGAACATCTGGGATATTGGGTCTATTATTGAGGTAATTGTATGCATTTACCGGCGAAGGAACATAAAATGTGGATTCTTTGTCGATAATAGATAAAAACGCCTGATGCGGAGTAGAAGCTTTCGCTAATGCAGCCGCGTCTTTATCTGCCTGTAGTAAGCTTCCTACTTTTTCGGGTATCTGTGCGTACAATGTCGTACCCATTGTACTCACCAATGCAACAACGGATAACCTGTTCCAAAAATTCATATGCAAATGATTATTTATCAAAGTTCATTTTTATCGTTTCAAATGAACTTACTACACTCGGTTTTTTTTTAAGGCAATAGGAAATATTCTTTGATTTTACCAGTATTTAGACTTTATAAACGATGAATACTCCATTTTATTTCCTCTTTTTTTAATTTGATTTTTTATCTATCAAATCTTATTCCAAAGTGTTCCTTCTTTACTATCTTTCAATTGGATACCAATTGCATTGAGCTCATCGCGGATACGATCCGAAGTGACAAAATCTTTATTTGCCTTAGCTTCGTTACGTAATCTGATCACTAAATTCATGACATCATCAATATCATCTGTTCCGGAAGCCTGATCATTTCGCAATCCAAGGATGTCTTCGACAAACTCTTTCATGAAAACTTTTAGATTTTCTAGTCCTTCTTCGGACACCTTTGCTTTACCATCGTAAATGGAATTAATGATCCGAACCAGCTCAAACAGTTCAGCAATAAGCACAGGGCTATTGAAATCATCATCCATGGCGGCATAACATTTATTACGTATCTCCGCAAGATTGAATGAATCAGCAGCCTTTGAAACCTTTAGTTTATCCAATAGTCCAATAGCGCTCATCAAGCGTTTATATCCTTTATCCGCAGCATCAAGGGCTTCATTGGAAAAATCCAATGTGCTTCGATAATGTGCCTGCAACATAAAGAAACGAACAGCCATTGGTGAATACCCTCTATTTAGTAAGGGATGGTTACCTGTGAACAGTTCGCCGGGCAAAAAGCCATTGCCAGCAGATTTTGACATACGAGCACCATTTACGGTCAACATATTAGTATGCATCCAATATTTGGCCGGTGCGGTATGGTTACATGCCTCGGACTGTGCAATTTCGTTGGTATGGTGTGTAGCCGCCAAATCCATCCCACCGCCGTGGATATCAAACTGATCTCCTAAATATTTTCTGCTCATTGCCGAACATTCGATATGCCATCCTGGAAAACCTACACTCCAAGGAGCTGGCCAGCGCATAATCGTTTCGGGTTTGGCTTTGATCCACAGTGCAAAATCCAAACGTCCTTTTTTCTCATCCTGACCGCTCAACTCACGGGTATTATTCAACATATCTTCCAATTTGCGATTGGTCAATACAGTGTAATCATACTGCTGCACATATTTTTCAACATCAAAATATACAGTACCATTTTTTTCATAAGCATAACCATTGTTGATGATCTGTTCGATCATCTCGATTTGTTCAGAAATATGACCTGTTGCCGTAGGTTCGATGCTCGGGGGTAAGGTATTGAAAAGGCGCAACACATCATGAAAACCAATGGTATATTTCTGTACAATTTCCATCGGTTCCAGCTGTTCTAATTTAGCCTTTTTTGCAAATTTATCATCTCCTTCATCACGGTCGCCTTCCAAATGCCCGGCATCGGTAATATTCCGTACGTAACGTACTTTATACCCCAAATGGCGTAGATATCTAAAAATCAAATCAAAAGAAACGAAAGTTCGGCAATTGCCCAAGTGCACGTCACTGTAGACAGTAGGCCCACATACATACATCCCAACAAGATTGGGATGTATAGGGTCGAATTTTTCCTTTGTTCGCGAAAGCGTATTGTATAAAAAGAGATTATGGTCCATGTTTGTTCTCTTGCTTGGAAATCTATTTTTGTCTGAAATATATTTGAATAGGCACACCTGTAAAGTCAAAGTGCTCACGCAGTTTATTTTCAATAAAGCGTTTATAAGGATCTTTGATGTATTGTGGCAAATTACAGAAGAAGGCAAACATTGGTGTTCTTCCCGGTAATTGCGTCACATATTTGATTTTGATATACTTTCCTTTTAAGGATGGTGGTGGATAACTCTCGATAATATTCAACATCACTTCGTTCAACTTTGATGTCGGGATCTTTTTTGTTCTGTTGGCGTAAACCTTATCAGCCGTTTCCAATACTTTGAGGACACGCTGCTTTTCGGTTACAGAGGTAAAAATAATCGGCACATCCGTGAATGGGGCAATTTTCTCCCTGATACGATCTTCGAAGGCTTTCATGGTCTTATTATCCTTTTCGATCAAATCCCATTTGTTGACCACGATCACAATACCTTTACGGTTCTTCTCCGCCAGATTGAAGATATTCACATCCTGTGCTTCCAAGCCGTCTTGGGCATCCAACATCAAAATCGTTACATCAGAATCTTCCAGGGCCTTAATGGTCCGCATGACCGAATAGAATTCAATATCTTCATTTACTTTTGATTTACGACGAAGGCCGGCGGTATCGATCAAAAGGAAATTGTGTCCATATTGATTATAATGAATACGAATAGAATCCCTTGTCGTACCCGCCATAGGCGTTACAATATTACGGTCTTTACCGATCAATGCATTTGTAAGCGAGGATTTACCCACATTTGGGCGGCCAACAATGGTATATTTAGGCAGGGCTTCATCTTCTTCCTGCTCTTCTTCAAAATGGGATACAACAGCATCCAATAATTCTCCAGTACCAGAACCCGTAGCAGAAGAAATATTAAACACTTCGCCTAAACCAAAGGCATAAAATTCGGCCGAATCATGATGCAATTTTGCGTGATCGACTTTATTGGCCACCACATATACAGGTTTTGAACTTCTTCTGAGGATATCAGCAATTTCATCATCCAAATCAGTTATTCCGGTTGTAACATCCACCATAAATATCACAACGGATGCTTCTTCAATAGCGATATACACCTGATCACGGATTGCTTCTTCGAAGACGTCATCCGAGCCATGTACAAAGCCCCCTGTATCGATGACTGTAAATTTCTTTCCGATCCACTCGGCTGTCTCATAATGACGGTCGCGCGTCACTCCGCTAAAGTCATCAACAATCGCTTTTCTACTTTCGGTAAGACGATTGAATAGGGTAGATTTACCAACATTTGGACGACCAACAATTGCAACAATATTTGCCATATTTATTTTATTTGATCCACCCACTATCACAGCAGGTGGCACTTTTAT
>JAQZAZ010000213.1 GCA_029239355.1 Sphingobacterium sp. | reverse complement strand
TTTGAGCTGTCTCATTAATTTTTATTAATTCTCCTCTCTAAGAAATGTTTGCGAAAATACGAAAAATTTTTGAATTATTAATGGAAAATGGATTATCTATCCGCTCATCTATAATGAGTTATGATTTTGTGAACCTTCATTTTACACTATCAAAAACTATTCCATTTAATATTGTTTTTCTTTCTATATTGCTGCTTAAATATTCAACTGATTGATATTTAAAGCCCTAACAGTTTTTATTTTTTTCTATCCTTAAGTAATTTATCTAATGATATCAGATGTGTTACATAAATTGTATTCTATCAATTTATTTTAAAATGATAATTTTATGATAAAACAAAAAGATATATGTTTTGTTTTACTAGAGACATTAAATAAATTTAGAAGAATAAAAATTATACTATGCCAATTTTAATTCATTTGGATAAAATAATGAAAGACAAAAAAATGTCACTTAACCAATTGAGTGACAGTGTAGGGATTACACTTTCTAATCTTTCGATCATAAAAAATCAAAAGGCTAAGGCCTTACGTCTGGATACACTCGAAGCAATATGCCGAGCACTAGACTGCCAGCCTGGTGACCTGTTGCAATATTATGATGGTGGTGACGAGAAGAACTAGAATCTATAGCCTTTTAAAAAGTCTACCACGTTCATTTTCTTCTTGCCTTCCAGCTGGAGTTCAGATACGCTGATATAGCCATCTCGCGTCGCAAATTTTAAATAGTTTTTTTGGTCTGTCTCGACTGTGCCAGGGACGGTAACGGTAGCCATTTTCTCTTTTTCGGTTTTATATATTTTTAATACTTTGTCATTCAGAGTCGTGAATGCAGTTGGGTAGGGGCTAAGCCCGCGTATAAAGTTGTAAACAACATCGGTAGATTGATCCCAGTTGATTTTACAATCGTCTTTGAAGATTTTTGGTGCATGCTTCAATGCGGTTGTTGGGACCATGTCTTCTTGGCTTTTAGGTTGCAAAGTTCCTGCTTTTAACTCCTTGATTGTTTGAAGCAATGTTCGGGCTCCTGCATGCATCAGGTTGTCGTGAAGATCTCCGGCAGTATCTGTTTCACGGATGGCAACTTTTTCGGCCAAAAGTATATTTCCCGTGTCAATTTCATGCTGCAACAAGAATGTGGTCACCCCGGATTCTTTTTCACCGTTCATAATGACATGATTGATCGGTGCGGCACCTCTGTACTGTGGAAGTAAAGAGGCGTGGACGTTAATCGTACCGTATTTTGGCATATTCCAAACCACTTCGGGCAACATGCGGAACGCGACTACGACCTGAAGGTCAGCCTGATAATTTTTTAGTTCGGCGAGAAAACCCTCGTCCCGAAGTTTGACCGGTTGAAGAACGGGGATATGATGTTGTGTAGCGTATATTTTAATGGCTGATTCCTGTATTTTCTGCCCACGGCCTGCAGGCTTGTCTGGTACTGTAACGACTGCAACGACTTGTTCGCCGGATTGAATGAGTGCTTCAAGTGAAGCAACAGCAAAGTCAGGTGTCCCCATGAAAATGATACGCATAGTACAGGTGTTTTTTTATATTTTTTTTAAAATCAATCAATAGTCTGGCGGATTTTCAATCCGCCGTGAAAAGCGCTAATTATTTGTTATTACAGTTTTGTAAATAACAAATTTTTATAACTTTGCGAAGTTACATAAATATATTGAAAGCTTGAATTTTCCTTATTTTTTAGCAAATCGAATAGCATTTTCCGGTAAACGGACGTTCTCAAAATTGATCGTTCGGGTTACAATTGGTGCAATTGCGCTAGCCATTGCTGCCATTATTATCTCTATTGCTGTTTTGCGAGGATTTAAGGGAGAGATCATTAGCAAACAGCGTGGATTTTTTGCAGATATATTGGTTTTGCGCTATGACCTCAATAAATCCTACGAAAATTCACCCATTTCACTTACGCCCCAACTACATAAGTCTATATTAGCGAATCCAGAGGTGTATTCCATCAATCCTTTTGCGACAAAAGCTGGCATCATCAATGTGAACGACGAGGTCGAAGGGGTTGTTTTGAAAGGAATAGATTCGCTATATGATCAGCAACCAATAAAAAACATGTTGCTCGAGGGGAATACGATAGACTTTAAATCTGAGAATGTCGACAATCAGATTTTAATCTCTAAATATCTGGCCGACCGACTCCTCTTAAAAGTAGGTGATGACTTTATTATGTATTTTGTTCAAGAGCCTATCCGTAAGCGGAAGTTTGTTATTAAGGGAATATTTAATACTGGTTCAGAGGAGCTAGACAAGGTTTATGTGATCGGATCCTTGAAGGTTATTAGGAAGTTGAGCAATCTTGATGACAACGAAGTGGGTGGTTATGAAATTCGGATAAAGGATTTCAGTCAACTTGAACAGGCAACAAGCAAAATAGAGGATTTGCTGCCGATTGATATGCAGGCAATCAATATTAAAGATCAGGTACCTGATATTTTCCAATGGCTGGATCTATTGGATATGAATACCAAGATCATCTTTATATTGATGACTGTGGTGGCTATTATCAATATGATTTCTGCATTATTGATTACGATTCTAGAACGTACATCTATGATCGGTATTTTAAAGGCATTGGGCTATCGTAATGCAGGTATTCGACGGGTATTTATGTATAGTGCTTTATATCTGATTGGCCTAGGCTTACTGATCGGGAATGTTATCGGACTGGGCTTTTATTTTCTACAGGATTACACCCACTTTTTCAAGCTGGATGAGCAGACTTACTATATTTCTTATGTTGCCGTAAAACTCTATTGGTCGGATGTGATTCTAGTCAATCTTGCCGTAGTCTTCATTGGAATGGTTTCCTTGTTCATTCCTTCGATGTTAATCACCAAGATTAGTCCGATAAAAGCAATTTCTTTTAAGTAGGCCCTTTTTTAGGACTCGTTTTACTGGAAAAATCGTATTTTTAGAGCTGTTAGCTATTTTCGGCTAGTAAGGAAATAACTAGATATATTTTACCGATAGCATACGAGCACATATGAATAAAACTTTCGAGCATATTTCCCACGCTTTTGAAGCGCCTTTACAAAATCCCGTACTTATTTTTTCACTGGTACTTTTTATTATCCTTCTTTCCCCCATTATCCTTCGGCCAATTAAGGTGCCGGGTATTATTGGACTAATTATCTCCGGCGTTATTATTGGCCCCCACGGATTAAATTGGCTGGAGAAAAATTCAGCCATTAATCTGTTTTCAACAATAGGTCTTTTGTACATAATGTTTATTGCCGGTCTGGAATTGGATATGAATGAATTTAAAAAGACCAAAAATAAAAGCTTATTGTTTGGTTTTTTTACATTTATCGTTCCCATAAGCATTGGTTATCCTGTTTGCCATTTTCTGTTGGGTTATGATGTGCTGGCGAGTTTGCTAATATCGAGTATGTTTGCGACCCATACCTTGGTGTCTTATCCTATAGTGAATAGTTACGGGATATCCAAGATGGAAGCGGTGGCAATTACAATTGGTGGAACGATCCTGACTGATACGGCGGTGCTGATTATCTTAGCTGTCATTACAGGTGTCTCACAAGGGAATATAGGAAATGAGTTTTGGGTTACTCTGGGGATTTCCTTTGCGATTTTCCTCTTTATTATGTTTGGTATTATCCCAAGGATTGCAAAATGGTTTTTTGAGCGGCTAGGCAGCGAAAAGACAGCAAACTATATTTTTGTACTTTCCGTTGTATTTTTTGCTGCCTTTCTGGCAGAAATAGCAGGTTTGGAACCTATTATAGGAGCGTTTGTGGCGGGTTTGGCCTTGAATAAATTGATTCCACATTCTTCCGCACTGATGAATCGAATTGAATTCATTGGTAATGCCATTTTCATTCCTTTTTTCCTTATATCTGTAGGTATGATTGTGGATGTAAGTGTTATTTTGAAGGGACCTCAGGCATTAATTATAGCCGGTACACTCACGATTGTCGCCATTGTAGGAAAATATGTGGCTGCTTGGCTTACCCAGAAAATATTCAATTATAGTCGTGGACAGCGTAACCTGATCTTTGGCTTGAGCAGTGCGCATGCTGCAGCTACATTAGCTGTTATTATGGTTGGTCACAAGAATGGGATTATCGATGAAAATGTTCTCAATGGTACAATTTTGCTTATTCTGGTCACTTGCATTGTCGCTACCATCGTTACAGGAAATGCATCCAAAAAAGTGGTTATGGATGGCGAACAGGATGAAGAGCATACCGATGTTGTAAAAGATCAAGATGAAAACATTTTGATCTCTATTGCAAATATGGATAACATGGAGCCAATACTTGATTTCTCAACCTATATAAAGAGTAAAAAATGTACCTATCCAGTGAATATTGTTTCGGTAGTAAAGGATAATGAACAAGCGCAATTGAATATGAACCGAGCACGCAAGAATTTGGACAATATGGTGCGTTATGCTTCTGGTTCAGAGACGAACGTCAATATCAGCGCAACAATAGACTTGAATATTGCCAGTGGAGTGGCCAGGTCAGCAAAAGAGGTTTCTGCAAATTGTATCGTGCTGGGATGGCCAAGTGCAGCCAATTTTATGGATAAATTTGTTGGCGAAAAAACAGAAAGCATTCTTAACAGGACATCTGCCAACGTGATGATCTGTCATTTTAAAAAACCATTTATCTCCAATAAATCTATTGTTGTGTTTGCTCCGCCAATGTGTGAGGCAGAGTTTGGTTTTGAATATTGGTTGGAGAAAGTGATTAAGCTTGCACAGGAGTTATCTGTACCAATTTCTTTTGTCGTTGATTCACGGTCTGAATCTGCCATTAAGGCCCATCTTGAGGAAATAAAAAACTCTGTTCCTGTTGCCTTTAGACAATACGATGATTGGGATAATTTACAAGGGCTGAAAGCTTTTAAGGAAGAAGATTCCATGTTCATTTTTGTATCTGCTCGAAATGGTGAAGTTTCCTACCGTGATTCGCTTGATGGGGTGGCAAAAAAATTAGATCGCATCTATGCAAACGAAAACCTTGTTTTGGTGTTTCCTAGTAGGATAGAGAATGCGCATATAGACGAATATGAAGACGTTGAGGCTGCTCCGATATTCCGAAAGATTAGTAAAGAGATTGGAAATATGTTTAATAAAGGGTAATTGCTATCCGCTAAAAACACAGATTTATGTCAAATAAGATTACAATGTCCAGTGACGGAACGTTACATGTTCCAGATTCCCCAACGATTCCATTTATCATAGGCGATGGTATAGGCCCAGATCTATGGCATGCCGCAGTGCGTGTTTTTGATAAAGCTGTGGAGAAGGCCTATCAGGGACAGCGAAAAGTCATCTGGAAGGAGGTGTTGGCAGGTGAGAAAGCTTTTAATTCAACCGGTGAATGGTTGCCAAAAGCGACATTAGATATATTGCGGGAATATCTTGTTGGTATAAAAGGTCCATTGACTACTCCAGTAGGTGGGGGTATTCGCTCATTGAATGTTGCCTTGCGTAAGGATTTGGATCTTTACGTCTGTCAACGACCGACAAAATGGTTTAAAGGTGTGCCGTCTCCAGTTAAACATCCTGAATATGTCGATATGGTGATATTTAGGGAAAATACCGAAGATATCTATGCCGGTATAGAGTTTCAGGCAGGGAGTGCTGAATCCAATAAACTACAAGATTTTCTGCATGACGAACTTGATATTGACTATCGTTTTTCGAGTACCACAGGAGTGGGGGTGAAGTTGGTTTCTGAGCAGGGATCCAAGCGTTTAGTTCGTGCGGCGATCGAACATGCTATTCATTATGCATTACCTTCAGTTACAATTGTGCACAAAGGGAATATTATGAAATATACCGAGGGAGCTTTCAAAATCTGGGGTTTTGAAGTTGCGGAGTCTGAATTTGCGGATAAAACATATACCTGGGGGCAATGGGAGCGAACAAAAGTCGAGAAAGGCGAGACCGCTGCCAACCAGGAACAAAAGGATGCTTTGGATTCGGGCAAGATCTTGATTAAAGATATCATAGCAGATAACTTCCTGCAACAAATCTTGCTCAATCCACGTGATTTTTCGGTCGTGGCAACCTTGAATTTAAATGGCGATTATATCTCCGATGCGCTCGCTGCCATGGTTGGAGGGATTGGAATAGCACCAGGAGCCAATATCAATTTTAAGACCGGTCATGCCGTTTTTGAAGCTACTCATGGTACAGCGCCGCGATTTGCAAATACCAATACCATGAATCCTTCATCAGTGATCCTTAGCGGTGTCATGATGTTTGAGTATCTGGGTTGGACAGAAGCTGCGGCGGAAATTGTAAAGGCGCTGGCAGAGACCATTATCGCAAAAACAGTGACTGTGGATTTTTACAATCTGATGGATGATGCGACATTGGTTAAAACCAGCGAGTTTGCCGATCGGATCATCGAAAAATTATAAGGAGGATTTTCTTTTTTAAAATATTAAGCAGAAATTTGGTTAAAATTTCTGCTTTTTTATGGACTTTGACCAACTTCCCCTTTTTGTAAAAGAATCCACTGTTTTTAGTAAGGATGATAAAATTAAACTCGCAAAGGTAGATCGTTTGCCTACACCACAGGAAGTAGATGAAATTACTCCCTTACCCGAAATTTACGAATTGTTAAATGCGTTCATCGGCGATCGAACCTCCCGCAATATTCATCTTCAGCTTAAAGCAAGGGAGTATTTGCAAGATAATCAATTAGATATGGCCTGGAAAGTGCTCCTTCTTTGATTATTTTAATAACCAATCGGTATATAGATGTGTGATATTTTTATTGAAATGATTCAGAATTTTGTAAATTTTCAATAAAAAAACAGAATAGTTGAAAAATATATAATTTTATTTTACCTTTGGTTTTTAAACAACAGATTGCTTCACTAGGGTTCAGAACAAGCAATCAAACAAACTATAACATCAATGAAACATAATTTTGGAGCAGGTCCATGTATTCTGCCAAAGGAAGTATTTCAACAAGCCTCAGAAGCTGTAAT
>JAQZAZ010000037.1 GCA_029239355.1 Sphingobacterium sp. | reverse complement strand
ATAAATTTAATCTAGCCATTTTATGGATATATTGATAAACGTGAATTACAAATTTATGAAATTAGTGAGTTAAGTTGAAGTAAAATTTTAATAAAGTGGTCTGTTCTTAACAATATTTTAAATAAAACCTTTTAGCCCGAATTTTAGCACCGAAATCAGGCTATATTTCGTTTAAAATAGTCACTGCTTTCAACAAAGTGGCATCTTGTTTCGCAAAACAAACACGCAAAACCTGCTGATCTGTAGCTTGTTTATAAAACGCGGAGAGTGGGATCGTAGCTATTTTATAATGCTTTGTCAAAAAGCAGGCAAAATCAAATTCTTTCTCTTTGCTAATGGCGCTATAATCCAGATTCAGGAAATAAGTCCCTTCACAGGGTAGAATTTTGAAGCGTGATTGTGCCAACCCATTTTTGAGTAAATTGCGCTTTTTCTCGAAAAACCCAGCGAGACTTTCAACATAGGCAACATCTTTCAGGTATTCTGCTATCGCTATTTGCATTGGTGTATTGACGCTGAACACGTTAAACTGATGGACTTTTCGGAATTCATGCATCAGTACGGTCGGTGCCACACAATATCCAATCTTCCACCCTGTAGTATGCAACAACTTTCCAAAAGAAGCAACAACAAAACTCCGATCACGCAAGCCCGGTATGCTTAAAACCGATTGTGGAGCTATTCCGTCAAAGACGAGATGCTCATAAACTTCGTCGCTTAGCAATAGGGTGTTCGTTCCTTGCAGGAGCTTGCTAAGTTTATTCAACTCATCTTTCCCTAGAACTTTCCCTGTCGGATTATTGGGGTTATTGATTATTACCAAGCGTGTCTTTTCGTTGATCAGGGAAGCTACATAATCCCAATCAATTTGAAAATCTGGCGCCAACAATCGAACGGGAACAACTTTACCACCGAATAATTCAATGCTGGGTGCATAACTGTCATAGGCCGGCTCGAATATAATCACTTCATCGTCGGGCCTGACTACTGTCGCTATCGCAGTAAATATGGCCTGGGTTCCGCCGGCTGTTATCGTGATTTCTTCGGTCGGATCAATATCCACAGCATACACTGCGCTGTATTTTTTGACGATCGTCTCACGCAAGCTTTGTACACCAATCATCGGTGCATATTGGTTATGTCCTTTTTCCATCGCCGCAGAAACCAATTGAACAAGCTTGGGATCTGTTTCAAAATCTGGGAAGCCCTGCGAC
Organism: Sphingobacterium sp.; assembly: GCA_029239355.1. Lineage (GTDB taxonomy): Bacteria > Bacteroidota > Bacteroidia > Sphingobacteriales > Sphingobacteriaceae > Sphingobacterium. The sequence goes on along the minus strand of JAQZAZ010000037.1, from coordinate 36,035 downwards.
AGGTTCAAGGCCTGCTCTGCATTGGCAAGCATGGTCATCTTGGTAAAGATAGATGTACCGACATGTGGAAGTTTAGCAATTAGGTCGAAGTTCATTTTTTGACATTTTATTAATCTACCAAATTAGTGGATTTTCTTATATTTGTAAATATATACAAGAATAGCAACATGATAAAATACATCACACTACTTTTTTTGGTCCTCCCTTTCTTTGGATCAGCGCAGAAAAAGGAATTGACCAAACAGGAATATATCGCCCGTGTAAAAGCGGCGCCGGATTCCATCTCAACCTTAGTTGATTTACGCCGTGTAGGCGGCTACGATCCTGTCTATACAGAGTTACAAGAACTTTATAATACTTTAAGCGGAAACGTCAAAAATTCGAATGAAGGAAAGGAATTTCAGGAGTATTTAAATGCATTGGAGACTGTTCAGATCGGAAAAGTTGCACCTGCCTTTACACAAAACGATACAACAGGTAACCCTGTGCAGCTTTCTGATTTCAAAGGTAAATATGTACTGCTTGATTTTTGGGCTTCCTGGTGCCCTGACTGCCGCGTTGAAAGCCCGGATCTCGTAAAAACTTACCAACAGTTTAAAGGAGACAATTTTGAAATCCTGGGCATATCCTTTGACAAAGACCGCAACTCCTGGATCAAAGCTATTCATGCTGACAAACTCCACTGGAGACACGTTTCTGACTTAAAACGCTGGCAGAATGATGTAGGTACATTATATGCGGTGAAGTCTATCCCCCAAAATGTACTGATTGACCCGAATGGAAAAATCATCGCAAAGAATTTGCATGGGGATGCCTTACGTGCCAAATTAAAAGAAGTATTAAAGTAAATTTAAAGACCTGATTTACCTAGTATCGTCCGAATATCAGCACGAGGTCAAATCGATATCTGACAGCGTAAAATTCGGTACACATGAAAACGATCGCCTTCATATATTGCATAATGACGCAGGCGAATGAATACATTATTAAAGTTTAAAATAGGTGCCAATGTTGGACACCTATTTTTTTTATCTTTTGTAAACATTATTATCCAAATAAAGCGCTAAAAATATCCTCCAATTTAGCGACCGGCCTAATCGCAATATTATATTTCTTGGCATCCAGTCCTTTGGTATTGAACTTAGAAATAAAGATTCCATCAAAACCCAACTTCTCGGCCTCTTGGATACGCTGTTCAATCCGGTTGACGGCTCTGATTTCCCCAGATAAACCCACCTCTCCGGCAAAGGTCAGGTTACTCCGGATCGCAATATCTTGCTGCGACGAGATAATGGCCACGACAACGGCCAGATCAATAGCAGGGTCTTCGACCCGCAACCCGCCGGCGATATTCAAAAATACATCCTGTGCACTTAAACGAAAGCCAAAGCGCTTCTCCAATACGGCTAGCAGCATGTTCAATCGTTTGGTGTCATAGCCCGTGGATGAGCGCTGGGCTATACCAAATGCAGAATTGCTCACCAAAGCCTGAACCTCAATCATCATGGGCCGCATCCCTTCAAGCATGGCGGCTATGGACACACCACTCACAGGTTCGTCCCGCTGCGAAATCATTATTTCGGATGGATTTGATACCTCGCGCAATCCCGAACCCTGCATTTCATAGATCCCCAATTCTGAAGCGGATCCAAACCTATTTTTGACAGCGCGCAATATACGGTAGACATGATGACGGTCGCCTTCAAATTGAAGTACCGTGTCGACCATATGTTCCAATACTTTCGGCCCTGCTATAGAACCATCCTTTGTGATATGCCCAACAATAAATACAGGCGTACTCGTTTCTTTGGCAAAGCGCAATAGTTCAGCTGTGCATTCCCGTACCTGGGAAACTGATCCCGGTGCTGATTCAATCTGTGAGGAATGCAAGGTTTGGATAGAATCAATGACAATAACATTGGGCTGTACGGTCTCAATCTGCTTGAAAATATTTTGTGTGGATGTCTCGGTCAGAATATAACAATTGGCTTTAGAGGACTGCGACAACCTTTCTGCACGCATTTTGATCTGCTGTTCACTTTCCTCTCCGGAAATATAGAGCGTTTTGACCTGTGGAATGGATAAAGCCAGTTGGAGCATCAATGTGGATTTTCCAATTCCGGGTTCACCACCAATCAACACCAGGGAACCCGGAACAATACCGCCTCCCAATACGCGGTTGAACTCCTGATCGGGAGTCAGAATACGTGACTCATCCTGATAAACAATTTCATGGATAATAGCAGCTTTGTTTGCCCGCTTTGTATTTCCGACTGTTGTGGTACTGCGCCATTCAGGAACTTTTGAACTTGACTTTTCGACAACTTCCTCTACAAAACTATTCCATTGCTTGCAGGAAGGACACTGCCCCATCCATTTCGGCGACTCATAGCCACAGTTTTGACAGAAATATGCTGATTTTGTTTTTGCCATTCTACGAAATTACAAATTTCTATCCATTACCCTATTCCTCATTTTCTTTTAAAATCCGTAGAAAATTCAGTCCCATAATCTTCGCGATATCGGCTTTGTTGTACCCTCTTTTTAAAAGCGCCTTTGTCAACAAAGGAAATTTTGCCACATCTTCTAGCCCTTGAGGGGCCGATTCGATGCCATCAAAATCTGATCCAACCGCAACATGATCAATCCCTACTTTCCCAACAAGATAATCAATATGATCCATGAGTTTGGATAGTGGCGCGTCAGCTTCGTACTTTGCTTCCTTGGATAACTGTTCATACATGCTCCAGGTGCTCGGTGTTATATCGGCATTCTTCCCAAATTGTTTTTTGTAGATTTTCTTTAACCTCTTCTCATAGGCCGGGTCCAAAAAACCAGAGTAAAAGTTAACACCGATCACACCGCCATTCTTCTTCAACGCTTCCAACTGTTCGTCTTTCAGGTTACGAAAATGCGGGCATAAACGATAGGCATTGCTATGCGATACCAATATCGGTTTATTCGAAACTGCGAGGACATCGTAAAAAGTCTGTTCGCCACCGTGGGATAGATCGACGAGCATACCAAGTTGGTTCATCTTTCTAATGATTGCTTTACCGTGATCAGTTAATCCCTTTGCTTTTGAATCCATCTTTTTGGACTCCATCGCCGCGCAACTTGCCCAGGGCACATTATAATTCCATGTCAAGGTTAAATATTTCGCTCCACGCTCGTGAAGCTGAACCAGATTGTCAATGCTTCCTTCAATCATATTACCACCCTCCACACCGATTACCGCAGCAATTTTTCCTGTTTTTAGAATTGCTTCAATATCTGCTGTTGATTTTGCTAAGGCGATTTCCGCAGCATTGGTAGCGATCATCTTTTCCAGCGCATCTATTTGGGCATTAGCATGTGCAAATGCACCAGCCTTCCATTTTGCGTCATCCGACCAAACAGCAAATACCTGTACGTCTACTCCACCTTCTTTTAACCGTGGGATATCTGTGGCGCCTGAGTTTAAACGCTGGCCAATGTCTTTCCCCTGGAAAATAGATTCGTAGATAACATCGTTATGCCCATCAACAACAATCATATCTGCATGAACTTGCTTATAATCCTGACTATAGGCAAGGCGATTCAAGGATAACATGGATAGTCCCATGAGCAATAGATTTTTTATCATTTTTTCGCTTCATTAATTATTTCATAAATCGTATCCTGAATACGGCTTCGGATATTGAGATCATACAATTTGGTACTGACCTGTGGATGTACCCTATTAGATAGGAAGATATAAACCAGCTGATTTTGTGGATCTACCCAGATACAGGTTCCCGTGTATCCTGTATGTCCGAAGACCGTACTATTTGCCAGTTTGGATGGGTATTCATTTTTCGGATTTGGATCCCAGCGGTCAAATCCCAGCCCTCTCCGACTTGATGCAGACTGTTTACTAGTAAACTGATCGATCGTTTCTGCCTTAAAATACCGTTCTCCGCCATATTCACCCCGGTTCAGCAAAAGTTGTCCATATATTGCCAGATCATTTGCGGTAGCAAACAATCCGGCATGGCCGGCAATGCCACCAGCCATGGCTGCCCCCTGATCGTGAACATATCCTTCCAACAAGATCTTACGAAACGATGTATCCTGTTCAGTAGGCACAATCTGTTCCTTTGCAAATCGTTCCCTTGGGAGATATCCAGCATGTGTCATCCCTAACGGCCTATAAAAATTTTCCTGAACATAATCTTGCAATGGTTCTGCCGTCTGATGTTCGGCGATTTCCTTCATCACATACATGCTTATATCGCTATACACATAGTTGCCTGTTGGTTTTACCGGTGACTTTAGCATTTCGGTCCACATCACATCCCTGTAATAATGATTGAGGATGTAACTATTGTCGGCCATCTTAACCTGATGCTGTTGGTCTGGATTGGCAATAACATCTCCTGCTTTCAAATATTTATAAAATGGGATAAATGGGGTAAACCCAGCCTCATGCAGCATCACAGAGCGCAATTTGATATCTTTCTTATTTGTATACTTCGCTTGCCAAAGGTAGTGCCCCATGGTACTATCCAGGTTAATGATATTACGCTCGGTAAGACGCATAATCACAGGCGTAGTGCCCGCGATTTTACTGATTGAGGCCAGATCAAAAATATCACTTGTTTTTGTTGGAACAGCTTTCGTATAGGTATGATAACCGTAAGATTTTTCCAGAAGCACCTGTCCATCTTTGATGACCATCACGACCACTCCTGGAGTTGCCTGTTTCTCAATGGCTTCTTGGGCGATGGCATCAATTTTTTTTGTCAATTTACCCAGGTTTAGGTCAGAGTTTTCACCAGAACTGTATTGCAGTCGCGTTTGAGCTGTTTTAACGTTGCCATCAGTTATAGCCACTCCGCCGAAAATAGACATCGCAGCATTTCGTTGCCCAAGCTCAGTAAAAGGTGCCAGCAGCTCGATCAAATCAGATTGCGGATGCTCGGAAACGACCTTTTTGCTGCGCTCATGTTCAAAGAAATGGCAAAGCACAACTTTCTTATTATTCAGGACTGCCTGCTTGAGCTGCGCCAAACAATCTGCATCTAAATCGTCCTCCTTGCCTGCGACGATAATCGTGTTATAGTACTTGATATCTTCGTCGAATTTGCTGAAATCAAATAAGGTTGTGTTTGTATAACGCGCCAGCTGACTTGTAAATGCCGTATATTTTTCGGCATTTGGTACAACGACAGCGATGCGCCGTTGATCCAACCCAGTAAGTGGCAATAGCTGATCTATATTATTATAGAGCAAGGTTTCATTCTTTATGGTCGATTTATACTGAGCGAACAAGGGGCCAATACAGAACAAACCTGCAAATAACACCCCAAAAAATCCTTTTTTCATTCTGCTTTTCTCGTTTTTTAGGTTCTATCAAATAAAAATACGAATAAAATAAAAAAGCGAAGTCCATTCCGTCAAAAAAATCAATTTTGTTACGCTTGTTTTTTTTACAGCATCTCATTGGGGATTTTCCGGATGGTCCGGTATAAATCTTTTTTTTTCTGTAAGTTTGATTAATGCCGGAATTGATTCAAGATAAAACAATATTTTCCCTATTGGAGGTGAGCAAAAGTATCCAAAAGACACTTGCTGAGCGTTACAAGAGCTTATATTGGATCAAGGCGGAGATGAATAAGCTCAACCGCTATACACATTCGGGGCATTGTTATCCCGAGCTCGTTGAGAAACAAGATGGTAAAATCGTGGCTGAGATTAGATCAACGCTATGGAAAGCAGATTACACCCGGATCAATAGCAATTTTCTGAAGATTGCACAGGAGCCCTTAAGGGAAGGCATTACAATGTTATTCCAGGCGAGTATTTCCTATGATCCGATGTATGGCTTAAGCTTAAGGATTGTTGATATCGATCCAACTTTTACTTTAGGGGAGTTGGAGAAAGAAAAACTGGACAGCATTAGAAAACTCAAAGAGGAGGGCATTTACGAGGCCAATAAATCAGTTCCGTTTCCCATGCTTCCGAAAAGAATGGCGATTATCTCGGTAGAGACGAGCAAAGGCCTTTCTGATTTTTATAAGATTATCAATCAAAATCCCTGGGATTACCGGTTGGAATACACGTTATTTCCAGCGCTTTTACAGGGTGATAAATCTATTCCATCGATTATCAATCAACTGGCGGTCATCGCTGACAAAGTATCGGAATTTGACGTGGTCGCCATTATTCGTGGCGGCGGTGGTGAGGTTGGCCTATCGAGTTATAACAATTATTTGCTGGCAAGAGCGATTGCAATCTTCCCCATTCCGGTCTTGACCGGAATTGGCCATTCTACCAACTATACCGTGAGTGAGATGGTGGCCTACAAAAATGCGATCACACCGAGTGAGCTGGCTGATTTTCTCATTCAAAAATTTCATAATTTTTCAGTACCAATTGAAAAAGCCGCTGAAGGAATCCAACAGTTGGCCTTTACGCGGTTTAGGGAGGAACGGAACTTCTTGACTCAAATGGCAACGCATATCCAATGGGTCGGAAAAAGAGAACTACAGACTGCGCGCAGCAATATTCAGCATATCCAGCACGAGCTGAAAGCATTAGTCAAACTACGTTTTTATGAACACAAAACTGCATTAGCGCACAACGAGCGGATTATCCAGCTTTCTGATCCACGGCGACTGTTTAAACAGGGATTTTCCATCACAAAAGTCAATGGTAAGTTGCTTCAATCCATTGATCAGCTATCCCCTGGAGACCTGATCCAAACGATCGTGGAAGATGGCGAAATTACAAGTACCGTGATTGATAAGAAATCGCCTAGCGACGGGCCCGAAAATAGCTAACGGAGCAATATGAATAGAAAAACTTTAAAGAGATAAAAATAAAAATGGAGCAAAAATATACCTATACGGATGCCTTCAACGAACTACAGACGATTGTAAAAGAAATTGAAAATGGTACAACAAATATTGATGAGCTTGCTGCGAAAATCAAACGTGCATCTGACTTGATTGAGGTATGTCGCGCGAAATTGACCGCGACCGAAGACGAGGTGAATCAATTGTTGCAAAGGATCGCTCCGGCACAGGATTCTGCCCCTGAAGAATAGCGAATTTGTAAACGAATTTCATTGTTTCGCTCTGACTGTCTACACTAAAACATAGGCACTTCAATCAGTAACAATTTTGATTTATAGTCCGCGGCAATCTCAATATTATCCGAATCGTAAATACCGATACCATCTCTCCGGGTTAATGTTTCGTTTGCCACTTGTACCTTTCCATCGAGTATAAAAAGATAAATCCCGTTTCGTTCTGAATGAACAGTGTACGATATTGTACGCCCTTCATCCAGATCTGCAAGATTGAAATACGCATCCTGATGAATATGAACAGTGTTAGGATCCGAAACATCTGGAGATACAATAGTTGCAAATCTATTATGGCGATCTAAATGAAGATAAGATTTTTGATCATAACCCGGTGTTATATTCATCTCATTGGGTATTATCCAGATTTGTAGAAACTTAACCACGGCTTTTTGATCGCCATTAAATTCCGCGTGTTCCACCCCCTTACCCGCCGACATAATTTGTACTTCTCCTGTTTCAATATTGCGGACATTGCCCATACTGTCTTGATGGGAAAGTATTCCTTCCAGGGGTATGCTCACGATCTCCATATTGTCATGCCCATGTCGACCAAATCCCTGACCGCCTTCTACCTGATCATCGTTTAACACGCGCAAGGCGCCAAAGTTTACTTTTTCAGGATCAAAATACTGCCCAAAGCTAAATGAGTGTGCGCTTTTCAACCAACCAAAGTCAATATGGCCACGATCGTTTTCTCGGTGTATGATCTTTTGCATCTGTTCCTCCCTGTTACATAAATAACTATTAATCAGAGGACAAAACTCATACCAACAAGCTTTTTGAGAAAAAAACTGCCAATTTGACAAAAAACACCACTAGAGTGCTCTGAGTTTATCGGGAGCCACTGCGTGAATAAGTGCTCGTGCAAGGATTCGATTGGGATCGACCACGACCATTCCGTTGTGATCTTTTTCGGGAATGGCCAATGGCAATTCGGCACACCCCAAGATAATCACTTGCGCGCCTTGTTTTTTCAAATCATCCATCGCCATCAACAAGTCTTCTCTCGCCTTATTGGCAATTGGTGCTGGTTGTGCCTTGATACCATAATCTTTATCGTATATAGCATTATTAACCTTTTCTTTTTGTGCGCCTTCAGGCTCTACAATAGGGAAACCCGTCTTCATAAAAGCTTCCCGATACTGGCTATAAGCCTGTTCGCCTGCCGTTGATAGCACACCAATGGTGCTCTCTGGATAATTTTCATGAACAAAGCGCACCGTCTCATGGACAATATGAAGCAATCTAAGTTCATTCCCTAAGCGGGTCATTTCATCTTGAATAACTGAAAAAATTGGCGCGGCATACGCTGTATTCGATGGAATCGCAGCAATAGTTGCTCCCGCTTGTTCCAATTGTTTTAAAATCATTGCTATTGCCTTTCCGGGATTTTCCTTCGATTTATCCAATAAATATGCGGAACGATCCGGAATCAAATTGGGGCAAGAGAACAACAACAGTGGCAAGTGTTCCTGATCGGAACTTGCCACTGTCTCATCTATAATTTTCTTGGCTATATCCAAGCCCGCATAAGGACCAAGTCCACCTACTATACCAATCATAAAGCTATTTTTTATACTTTAGATATAACCAATAGCTCGCCGAATGGTTTGATAAAGTTTACCATTCAATGGACTGATCCTCGTCTGGAATCTGTGTATTGAGCTGACGTTCCAGGATCAATGAGCCCGAGACCTTGAATTTGATCGCCGTAGTAGAAACAAGCGTATAATCGGTAAATTCGTAATCCACATTATTGATGGTGATATAACGATGCAGTAAGTAAGGTCGTACGGCATCCATCTGTTCCGAAACTGTATAACTTGCATCTTTATTGACAACAAACTTCATATTTGGATTTGAGGCCCGAAAGGATACACCGCCCTTGTCGTTGAATGTTGCAAAAACCTGATAGTTCTTACGGTCTTTACGCTCTTCGTCTATATTACCCGCATAGAAGAAAATTGTATTCTGATCGACAACATAGCTCTTGATTTGGCTTTTTACGATCGGTGTTTCGTTTTCATGCCCATCCATAACAACTTTCAATGCTGTGCCGCTATAGGTTCCGGAGTAATCGTTAAATGGGTTGATGCGTAATAGTGCTTTTTTGTAATGTTTCCTCGGATTTGCTTTGTATTGCGCGGCAGGATCATCCAGAATGGTCAATGGGAGCACCCATTTCTCGGTCATATCAATACCTTTCAACGCAAAATCAATGGCCATTAATCCCGTATTTTCTCCGGACTTGATGGCCACCGTCGGTGGAATAGAAAAATAGTTCGCACTGAGCTGTTTGTAATAAAAATCCTCCCGCGTCTGAAAACGTTCGTAATTTAGTACACCCAATGTGTCAGCATCCACCGCAACCTTGACCGAAAGATTTTGTTCATTCGTGGTCGATCCGCTCACTTCCAACGGTTGCATAAAGGTAGTCTTTTGCCCATCCTTGTACCGAACATAGATATTAGCTACCCCCTCACTTTCCAAAGGAGCTTTGAAAGAAACGTAATGTTCAAATTGTTCTTCTTTCCACTCATCATTACAAGATCCGCAGATGGCAAGTAAAGTGAGTAACAACAACTGTATATAAGACTTGTTCATAAAATGCATATTTGATTAATCATTATAAGTCCATCCAGGATTTTGCGTCAGGTTCTTATTGCGTTTGAGTTCGGTATGGCTAATCGGCCAAAACCACATCTTGTCGGCAAAGGTTGTCTTCAAGGTCCAGATCGCAACGGGCTGGTAAAAAAGGTCACGTTCTTTTTCATTCATCAATACGTTACAACCATAAACCGGCAGTGCTTCTTCCACTGGCGCATCCATCCAACGGCGCAGGTCATAGTAGCGCTGCCCTTCACCCATCAATTCGATAAAACGTTCGCGTTTTAATGTTTTGCGCAATTCGTTCTTATTCCCATATACGCTTGCCGGATAATCAGGTACCCCCCCACGGATCCGGACAGGGTGTATACCTTTTTGTATTTCAGCGATATCGCGGCTTATAGTATAGCTTCCTCCACGCCAAGATGGAATCGTATATGAACCACTTAATTCATTTAACGCTTCTGCATACATAAGCAAAATATCGGCATAACGGATGGCCGGTTCGGCCTTAGGAACAATACGTGAGCCAATACCTCCTTCATAAGTATCACTGGGATGAACAAACTTCTTCACCCCAAAGCCTGTGCGCAACCAATACCCGTTCGCTGAATTAAAGCCGTTTCCTTTTGGGTCAGCACTATAATAAAAGATTTGCTTGTTGCGATTTTCTTCTTTTGTTTCATTGAGCAACGTCCAAAAGCTACCACTATAGGAAACAGAAGCATAAAAACGAGGTTCACGATTCGCGTATTGCAAGGATACACCTGGCCTTAATGGCCTATATTTTTTTGTGTCATAATCCTCCTGGGTAACAAAACCCGTAACTCGACTGGAACCATTACCACGGCCTATTTCTTTATCTTTACCGGGCACATCTTTACCATCATTCATGTAGTAGGCATCAACCAATTTTTGTGTCAGCCCATGTGTATTCCAACCCGTTGCAGACCGCGGCAATTGGTGAATCACCATTTGGTCGATACCCTCATTTGGCTGGTTATTTCCCCGTGTAAATATTAACTCCGGATTACCCGAAGCCTGTAAAGTACCGTCGAATACCTGTGCATACGATTTAGCCGGATCTATATCTGACCAGCCGGAAGGCCAGCTTTTATCCGAAAAATTATGATCTTCGGGAGGTCTGACCGTCGCATCATCACCTGTCTCCTGAAATGGGGCGGTGTAAAGCCGATATACCCCTAATTCGATGACATCGCGTGCAGCGGCTGCAGCTTTCGCCCATTTTTCTTCTTTGTAATCAGCGGATAGTAGGCGCTTCATCTGCTTGTCTACTAGGCGCGCAGCATAACCTGAATTATTTCCATTGGCCAATGGACTTGCCGCATAAAGGAGTACTTTAGCACGGGCAGCTAAAGCGGCACCTACGGAAGGACGCGCAGAACCGTCTTGTCCACGTCTCATACCTAGAGCTTCCATTTCTTTGGCCGCCTGTAGCAATTCTGCACTGATATATTCTGCACATTCCTCATAGGTATTACGGGGAATAGCCAGCTCTTCATAACTATCTGTATAATCCAGCCCCTCGTCCGGTAATAATGGAATCGGCCCATATTTACGAAGCAATAACCAGTAGAGGTACGCTCGGGCAAAACGTGCCTGCCCCCGATAATCCACAATTTCAGCCTCAGACATTTCGGTATTCATGTAAATGTTATGGATAAATGTTGACGCATTCCGGATACCGCGATAGCACTGTATCCATGTCCCTTGTTTGTCTATTTCGGTATATAATCCCATTTTAAACATATTATAGGACAGTTCATTTTTCGAGGGATCATAATCTTTATCGCGGTCACCATAATACATATCATCAGCGAAACAATGCGGGGTCTGCCCCTTACTAGCTACATCAGCATTTTCACCCTTAAATTCCTCAAACACATGGGCCAGCCATTTCTCCGAATACAGCTTGCTTTTAAATGTTTTTTCCAATGTGATCCGATCTTTAAAATATTGGTCGGATTTTAAATAATCCTTTTTGCAGGACGAAATCATATTGATGCCCAAAATGAGCACCAGCGCAATATATAATATCTTTCTTTGCATCTTTTAAAATTTTATAGGTTGACATTTATGCCAAATGTAAATGACTTGGGCAACGGATAATCTTCACCCCTTGGAGTTGCTAATTCTGGGTCCCAAAGTTTGAATTTTGACCAGGTCAATAAATTTGATCCAACTAGAAAAATACGAATACTATTGGTCTTAATTCGATTGGTAAAGTGTTTTGGCAATGTATAACCAATATCCAGCGTTTTCAGGCGAAGATATTGTCCATTTTTTAACCAAAATGTTGACTCTCTAAAATTGTTGATATTGTCTCCAAAACTTAAACGCGGATAAGATGCATTTGGATTTTCGGTTGCGGGATCACCTGAAATCTCGGCTGATATCCAGCGATTTTCGCCCATGACACCTTTCATTACCTGTCCCCATTCACCTTCACGGAATGCCTGCACTGTTTTTCCATAGATCGAGAAAGTAGATTTCCCTGAGCCTTGAAAATGTACGCTCAGATCAAATCCACGCCAGCTCACTGACGCTCCCACGCCATAGATCAGATTGGGACGGCGAGTTGCTCCAATAGCTACGCGGTCACCATCATTGATAACACCGTCACCATTGACATCTTTATATTTAATATCTCCAGGCTGATAATTTGGTGGATTATTATCAAACTGTTGTTTCGGACTATTGCGGATATCGTCGTAATCTTTAAACAAGCCTAAAGCAATCAGCCCGATAGACTGGTCCACCCGATAGCCTTTTTGATTTTGATAACCATATACGTTATTTTCCTCATCGATTGCCGTAATTTCATTTTTGCTATAGGTGATATTGCTGCGTGCAGTAAGATTTAATTCGCCTATCTTCTGCTTATACTCTAATCGGCCGTCGAAACCACGTGATTTTACCCCACCCACATTAGCTCTTGGAATACTTTCTAGACCAACCATAGCTGGCAGAAATCTTCTTTCCATATAAATGCCCGTGCGTTTTTCATCGAAGAAGTCCAGGTTGGCTATAATTTTATCTTTAAACAAAGCGATATCCACACCCAAGTTATTTTTGGTCGCCATCTCCCAAGTCACATAGGGCGAGGCGACCTGACTGTAGCGGATACCACCGTACGATCTTTCTAGACCATAGTCTGCCCATTGGTAACCACCTGTAGGAATCTTTTGACCATTTTCCAAAATAAGATTTCCATTCTCATCTCTGCGCCAGATCTCATCTATTGTATACAAGTACGGAAAACGTTCATTGTTATCGCCAATTTTAAGCTGGTCATTTCCCACCTTACCCCAGGAGTAACGTACTTTAAGCAGATTCAACCAAGGAATATTATTTTTGACAAAAGGTTCTTCGGAGATATTCCATGCGGCAGCGACAGCAGGAAAGAAACCATACTGTTGCCCGATGGCGAAGTTTTCTGAACCTGTATAACCAAAATTAAAATCGGCGACATAACGGGATTTCCAGTTATAAGTTAATCTTCCTGCCAAAGCCTGATTACGTCGGGATACACCATTTTTGATATCGTTGCCCAAGTTAACGGTTTTGGTAAAAGCATCCCGGGTAAAGCGTGCTACTGCGCCTACATTATGGTCGCCAATTTTGCGATCATAATTTAACATCACGTCATAAAATTCCCTTCTGTTTCCTTCGGAATATCCATCCTGTATCATTTCCTTGGGATCAGCCATATGAGTAAATATCAGATTTCCATTCTCATCACGCGCACGTTCAGCATGCCATAATTCAGGCTGTTTAATACGTGTGATATTGTTGTTATTATAAGTATCAAAGCCAACAATTCCCCTAAGACGCAAACCTTTGGTAATAAAATCAAAATTCTGTTCGATAGTGACATCGGTCTGTACTTTGTTTTTCCAATTTTCATTGAATCCCGACTGTGTTGACATGACCCATGGATTGATTTTATTGCCATTCCCTATCGTCGGTACACGCCCATTAGAATAAAGTACCGGCGTACTGATCGGTGAATAGCCAAAAAAAGAGCCCCACAGATCCTGGTCGCCTAGACCTGGACTATTTCTTTTATCCAAAGTACCCGCTACCCCCACTTTCAAAATCGTGCTCTTGGTCACGTTAATATCCGTATTCAAGCGATAATTCCAGCGCTTGTAATTAGCATTCGTATTGTAATCATTCCGCAGTGTTTCATCCGTTTTATACATACCGCCTTCATCCACATAACTTCCTGACACGAAATAACGTGCTGTAGCCCCACCTCCAGTCATATTTAGGTTTGCCCGGTAGGTCATTGCGCCATCTTTCAACAGCAGATCTTTCCAGTCGACATTGGGATAAAGATCTGGATCAAGCCCCAGACGCAGAATTTCCAATTCTTCCGGACGATAAATGGGCTCAAAATTCCGCGTAATCCTGGCCTCATTCAGCAGATTGGCATAGGTAATGCCATCTTCGAATTCAGGCGTAATGGTACGGGTATTATAAATCGTTTCGTCCTTAAAATTGATATTGATTTTTCCCTCTTTACCGCGCTTGGTAGTAATGAGGATAACACCGTTTGCTCCCCTGGAACCATAAATCGCCGTCATAGCTGCATCTTTAAGCACAGTAAATGTTTCAATATCTTCAATGTTAATATCATTAATATCACGTTCGACATTATCCACTAAAACTAAAGCCGCACTACCGCCACCGAAGGTAGAAATACCTCGTATCCAAAATTCGGAAATATTTCTACCTGGCTGACCAGACTGCATCATCGCCATTACACCTGGTACATTTCCGGCAAGTGCATTTGTGATGCTAGAAGTCGGATTCCCTTTCATTGTTTCCACATCCACTGTACTCGCGGCTCCCGTCAATGTCAGTTTTTTTTGCGTACCCGTACCCGTTACTACCACCTCATCCAATACGCTGGTTTCCGCTTCTTTTAATGTCACATTGATGATAGGCGAGTCTTTTACTAGGACTTCTTGTTTTTCATATCCAACAGAAGAGAATACGAGTGTCTTGTAACGATCTACTTTGATCTTATAATTACCCTTACTATCCGTTGTCGTTCCTAAGCCAGGAGCATCTTTCACAGAGATGCTTACACCGATCAGCGGGGACTTTTGGGTATCAACAATGACACCCGTTACTTCAACAATTTCTTGTGCAAATACACTCAAGGTGAAACCGAAGAGCATCATACATGTTAGTAATATTTTGTTCATCATCTTATCACAGGTTAATCTTGGTCATTATCATCCATTTCCTCCAATGCGATCTTACGAATCCGTCTATTTTCCCGGTCTCCGATATAAAAAGCTTGTTCCTTCTCGTTGTAAGCGATACCTGATGGCCGATCAAAACGAGCGTCTGCTCGCAGATCTCCATTGACGTAACCGTAAGGATTAGTATTCAGACTTGAACTTCCCCGCCCAGCAAAGGTTGTCACCGCTCCCTCTGGCGTCAGCATACGGACGGCATGATTTAGCAGGTCTGTAAAATAAAAATCATAAACATCAGGCTTGCCCGCTTCCACATAAGCTTGATTTTTGACAAATACCCCCTGATAGGGCTGATTGACCCGGGCCGAGGATCCTACACCATCTCTATAGCCAGATTCACGAACTTTACCGCAAACAAGGTAAGGCTGATTAAAGCGTTTCTTATCCCAATTATAATCCGCACGCATAATATAACCTTGATTGATAACCAAAATATAGGCATAGTTTCCACTTGGATGAATCAAAGCCCGATACTCCCATTGCGGATCCTGAATCACATATAGGTACTCAGCTTTTGCCGTTTTATCCGTGAAATACTGATTGAGATCAAAACGGTAGAACTCCCCTTTCGCATAACTATTAAAGTACATTTCCCCGTTAACCGGGTGAATGGAAGCTCCATTACATTGCCTACTTCTTGTCAATACTTCTTTATCAAGGAAACTCTTTGCACGGGAAAACAATAAGGTAGATTCATCATTCTCTCCGCCTCGATCTTGCGCTACAATCATATACTTCCCGTCCACTGAAAAATCTACACTACGTGGACGGTCAAAGTCTGAACGTTTTTTGGTAATCGTGCTATCCTCAAAATTAATCAGGTAAAGGCCATTATTGTTATCAAATGTCATCCAGAGATGTTTGGAGTTCATGGGGTCAAATTTCATAAAAGAGGAGAGCCAAAAACCACTGGCCATTTTGTTTTGGTCAGCATCTTTAAATTTTCCGTCTTTCCAAGGTTCATCGCCGCGCGCATTCCGATAACCAGCGAGCGTGGATACTACCAGCTTACGTTTATAGTCAAATTTTTCCTCCGCCCGGCCAATGACAGGTTTCTCTGCCCCCCCAACACGGACTTCGATATCCCCTTGAAAAGCCTGTCTGGGGACAAGACAATATAAGGACTCGCCCAAAGCATTGATAACAACTGCCTTTTGCCCGCCAATATAGACGGCCACGTTTTTAGGATCGTTCCCAAAATTTTGTCCATAAATAATTAAACGTTGTCCCATACCACCCGATTTTGGGCTAAAATCAGACACGACCACTGGTTTGGAGGGATCAAAAGGCATGGTTTCACCAACAACTGCCGGTGCATCATTTTTGCAGGCCCAAAGAGCAAGGGTTAGAATCATAAAGCCCCAGAGCCTACCGCATAGGTACAAGCCCCTGCTCGCAACTTGTTTTGTTCTCATAAGTTACTAATTGGTTAGAATTTATTTCAAATACTTTTCTTCCTGTGTCCCATTGGACCGCTTCTGGATTTTTTATTTTTAGGTTTATCTAACAGAAGACCTGTCCGGGACTTAATTTATTTTAATTACATCAAAATATTAGGACGAACGAATCGATGCCCGCCCTTTTGAAGGGCAAACTATTTTTAAAAATTCACACATAATCGATTATTTTAGATTAAAGCTAAATGGTATTAGCATTTAACTGCTAAAAAAGACTTTATTGCAATAGCTTCAAAGTCTTCTTATTTTTTAAAATTACTTTTCTAATATTTTTGATTTCCGTTTTCAAATCCCGAACATGGCACAGCTTGATGTTTTATTAGATACTCCCTCTTCCTCGTTTAATGGTTACTTCAACCATTCTACTGATCACTCGCATTCTACTGTCTGTTTCGTTCAAAAAAATTATTGGATATTTCTTAAATTTTGGTTTCTAATATTTCTCTAAGATGTTCTGCTTTATAATTGATTACTCAAAAGTAGGGAACGTAAAATTTTTGAGACTATCGAATTATCTCAATAATCTGCGTATTTGTATCAAAACAAAGCATCCACAACACAACAGTCTCTAAACAAACTTATTAAGAAAGTAAAAAAGTGAAAATGATTGCTATTAGCTTTTATTCTGTAGCCCGTAGGGGAATCGCCGCCCTATAATATTTGGCAGCTTCTGAACTCAAGTCAATGAATTTCAGCCAAAATATTTTGTTACACAAGCGTAGCTTCTTCCCTTTTTCGTCTTTTAATTTTTAGGTACGGCAACGGTTGATCAAATGGAGACCAAATTATACCTTTTGACAATACTTGTTCAGTGCTTATTCAGTGTTTATTCAGTGATCATTCAGTGTAAACTGAAGAAACAGTGACTAATTACTGTCTAAATATTGAGTTAAATTTGTGGTTAGATGGGATTTGGTATTAGGATGTTTCCTTTTTAATGTTTATCTTAAATATCTATAAACTAATCAGGAAATTATGGCAATCATCAAAAATGGCGTCAATGGGACTGTTTCCGGGAAAGCAGGTTCTGTTGTGTTTGTGTTAACGAAAACAGGAAATTATGTGCGTTCTCTCCCTCGCGTTAAAAAACGGGCGCCTACACCTGAACAACTGCTCAGTAGAACGCGCTTCAAAATTGTGAGGTCGCATATTAGCTTATTAAATCCGATCATCAAAATTGGTTATAAGGCGTACAGCTATCCTAAGCGGGCATATGATGTTGCCATGTCTTATAATTTGAATGAAGCACTTATCCAGAAAGGAGACGGTTTTGTGGTTGACTGGCAGAAATTTATGATTGCCAAAGGAAGCCCCAATCCCATCACTTCCTACACGATGGATTTAGATCAAGAAAATCAAGTGCTTCGGGTTACTTGGGAATATGATGCCTATCTGGAGAAGAAGTTTAACACCAGGTCTTACGATTCCTTCTTAATCCTGTATAGTGCAGCCGATAATGGGGTTGAATATCCTCTTTTGATGAACGACTCGAAAGACAGCTTAATATCCGGCAAACAAGATATCACCATTCCAGAACATAGAAAGGAAGCGACTTATGAAGTGTTTATCTTTTTTGTAGAGAGTTATGGTGGAGGTAATACAGACAGTATGCACTTGGGTAAGATAAAGGTTTGAGCGGTATCATGTGTTATTATTCCAGGTTGAATGTAAACCGTAACGCGAAAATCTTAAAAAGACCAGATGCTTAAAATAATAATTTAAAGAAATTTTATGGTAATCACCTACAGATAGGAGCTGTAGAATTCGATGAAGGAATATACTGGATTAAAGGACGCAATGGCTCAGGAAAAAGTACCCTGCTCAAATGCTTATTTTCTGAGTTATTTCATCACCTAAATTGTTTAATATCTGCTTTCGAAATAAACCATTTTTGTAAATCTCTTGTAAATGAGCATTGATAATTATTTATCTTTAAATGCAGGTCTGCACCGACCCGCATCTATTGTTGATTATCACAAAGTATTAAATATATTCGAAATCAGGGCGCGTCTTCTTTGGCCCGACTTTTCTGTTTAATCTTTCCATATCAATAAGGATTTGCCTTGCAATCCCTGACGCATACTTATTCCGGTTAGTCTCCCTTTAAAGTTTGGAAAGATCGACAGTCATAATTTTTTCCTCCAGTATATTTTGATTCCATTCTGCATCGGATAGTTTATTCAAAGGTTTTTGCTGCCTAATCAGTTCATAACCGTTTCCAACATAATCTCTGAAATAAAAATCATAAGAGCCTCCAATAATACCTTTTGTAGGATGGTAAAGAAAACGGTTGATCCCTTTTGTCCAGTCGTAATAATCTGCTCCATTGGATGATCCGATTGTCCAGAATTGATAAGCGGTACCTGCTGACGTTTTAACTTCCTTTGAAAGATATTCCTTCCAGAGTCTCGATCCAAACCTGTAACTCGGAGCTACGACCCTTTTATCAAATTCAAAGGGTGAAAGTTCGTTTGGAAAAGACTTTTTAAATAACTCCAAGTATTCTTTAAGGTCTACTTTTGGTTGTTTCAGATTTAAATAACCATAAACTGATGGAAAGATGTTTTCATATGAGACAATAGTGAATTTCTCCAATAAGGTATTGGGGGCATAAAAATACTTTTCGCCGCTCTTTTTTACTGCGAGGTATTCACTAAAAAATTTTTGGGGATTCCCATATTCCGAACCGCTTGAACCGAAGCTTGGAAGAAAAAGTTCTTCTTTCAATGTTTCTATATCCAGAAGGTTTTTTATTATATCCTGATCTTTGATTTCTTCCCATCCCCGGCCGGTTATCAGATCTGGCAGTACCGAAAACAGAATCAGACTTTTGTTCCGGTCCTCATTTTCAGGAAACAGAAAGTTGTAGATCTCAATATTATAATCTACCTTATATAATTTCTTTGTATTGAGTAAGAAGTATGATTTGTTATCTTCCCTAATTTCATTCTTTCCATTTAGCAGCACATATTTTCTATCTGCAGCCTCGGCTCCGATAGAATGAATGATTAGGAATAGAAAAAGAGTACAGAACTTATTTAATGGATTTTTCATTTTTAGCTTTAGTAAATTATGGACACTTTTGCCCCTTGTTCTTATTTTTTGTCACATCCCGTTCATTTTGATTCAGGATAATATCGTTCGGCAACCTGTTTTCAATGATTCCTGCAGTAGTAAGGGCATCGATTACATCATCGCTCAGATTGGGATTAAATGCTTTTAATTCGGCTTTCATTAATCCCATAAATGCATCAAACCTGGAATGCATACCATCATTTCTATAAAGATACTTACTTCCATCCGGTGATTGGTAATATTGAATTTCAGGATATCTTGTATTAAACTGACTGGCTCCAAGCCGATATTTCTCAGCTTCCAAATAGGCATGCCACACCTCATGGTACATGGTGGTTAACAGATATTCTTGAGTAGAGTTTTGTAGAATAAACTTTGACAGATCTACATGTGCATTATTCGGATGGATCCCCTGCCCGCCCCTTAAACCTCCGTCCTGCAAAGGGTTGGTATAGTCTTTGGCATGAAACGTTAAATTTATTCTGGTTTGGTTACCACCAAATAAACTGTTTAAAAGTTGCGAAAGTTTACTTTCTGACTGTGTGAAGTAATCTATTAAGCCTACTGCACATGGGTAGTCATCAAGCTGATGTTTTACTCTGCTGCCAACATCATCTCCTCCTCCGCCACCAGTAGATCCTCCTCCTCCAGTTGCACAGCCACCACCAACATTTAGCTCAATGATATTAAACGAATTTACACATTGTACGGTTCCCTGAACTCTCGAAGCTGCCGCCCTAACGCGATTTGCAACATCTATATGGGACATGCTGACCTGTGGAACATTAATACTTATATTTTGTCCCCAACTGATATTTGCATGACCACCTACGTCAGCTAGTTCTGAATTGAGCTGCGCAACTATACTTTCAGGAATAATCCTATTAATAACGTCGGGCGTACATTGCATGGGGTCCAGGTTAAAATTCCCTAGATAAAGACCTGTCACCTCATAGACACAAGCTAAGGGGGCAGAACCGTTACTCATTTTTTTCTCACGAAAATTTTCTTGCTGATTTTTCAAATAATCTGTTAACACAGTATTTTTTGCGAAGACTTTTAGCCGTGTCTCAGGGAAAGAAAGTTCTTTTAATAAGAATCCCTTTTTTTGTAAATAATGTTCGATACTATCATAGAGTATGTTCCGTGAATCATAATATCCTTTGATTTGTACTTCAATGGGTTTATTTTCTTCTGTCAGTTTGATATCTAAAAATCCTAGACTTTGTTTATTTTTTGTAAATGGCACGTAAATGTGTTCTGCTTTGCCACCAACATTATAAATTTTAATACACTCGTTCCAGTTTAATTTTTGAGTTTTTAAAGTACTTTCATTTACGGTTGTATTAAAATCTCCAAAGTTTTTTAATTCTTCCATCAATGCTTTGATCAACACATCGTTTTTCTCGTAAGTTTGCTCGACTTCAATTTCTTTATCCAAAATTGTTTGGTTACAGGATTGGAACAGGAGTAAAGATCCAATAAAATAAAAAAGCTTTCTTTTGAAAATTTTCACTTGTATAGGTTAATAAATTTCGTCTAATATATTTGTATTTATTTAAAGTTTATCTTAATTGAGGCGACATGTTCAAAATTAACTCATAATCAGCTTGTTATTTTTTAAACAAGATACTTATGCTATCTTTATATTGTCAAAATCATTTCTGTACTGTAAACCCAATTCTGCCCCACACTTTCGTAAGTGCGGGGGGGCATGTCTTGTCTTGGCATAGGTTTACACCTAAATCAGACAAAAGATGGACGAAAAAAGGTTTAAATCAAAGCAGCGACCGAGCCGCTATTTCAGTGTAAAACAGAAGCGTGAAATCATCCGTGCTTATCAGGTCGGCAGTAAGTCGAAACAATAGATTCTTTCCATTTATACCGAAAATTTCCGAACCTTATTAAAGGTATGGAAGCTTGAGCTTAACAATGCCAATATTATCGTCATGGAAATCCAGTATCTCGGCAAGTTCCCTCTCCACGATCCTGTCCACCCTGCACCAGGGTATAATACTGAACTCTCTGTCGGAATCAGCAATCTCCCGGATAGCCTCCCACAGCACCCTATAGGAACGGACGATCTTCGCTGTCCATTGGAGATCAAAAGAAATGACCAGTGCTTTCACCACAGATCCGTGCAGTATATCGGCTCGATAGGTCCCCGCTCTATTATGTGAAGGATAAAAACTGTTTTCAATGGCTGTTGTTATTTCGCTTCCCTCGGTCAGTTCTTTGGTAATTTCGCAAAGATCAGCGATTTCCTCAAGATAGCTATTCAGGGTCTTGACAGCTTCGGTAGTCCCCTTTACACGGTTGGCTTTGGAGTTCCATTTTGAAGGATCACATTCCCGTCCTGTGGAGACTTCTTTTGGGATTCCATCTACGGTAATCCGCATGTAGATCGGCTTGGGACCGCTAACATAATTTTTGGGTTTCTTCAGATAGAAGAGCAAGGAATAATTTGTACTCATGACAATATCATTTAAGTGAAACAAACCGAGCCGCCTTTGCGGTGAGCTCTGCATCGCCACTGAAAAACAGATTTCAGGGATGCAAATGTAGCCTTGCAACTAAAACGAATCAAGATGTTTAAATTTTGAACGACTTGATAATCAGATGATTAAACCTACATCAGTGAGTAGTCAAACGGAAAAAATGACTCACTGAATGACTTACTTTTTTATTGGGAATTAGTATAGGTTTTGTAGGTACTGAAAAACAAAAACGCCTGCAAATTTGATATTTGCAAGCGTTTTGTATTAGCTTTAATTCTGTAGCCCGTAGGGGAATCGAACCCCTGTTTCAAGAATGAAAATCTTGCGTCCTAACCCCTAGACGAACGGGCCATTTTAATGCAACTCCAAAAGCGTTCTTGTTTTTGGAGTTGCAAATATAGACCTTAAAATCATTATTACAAAAATATTTTCAATATTTTTTAGATAAGGTCAAAACCGATATCGCGACGGAAATATTTTCCTTCAAAATAAATCCTCCCTGCGTCTGCCGTAGCCTGTTGAAGTGCGTCAAAAAGTGAATCTTGTAATGTCGTTACCGCGATCACACGTCCACCGGCAGTAACAACTTTACCATTCTGTTCCTTGGTTCCTGCCTGGAATACAATTGACTCCTTAACATTCTCGATATTCGAGATCTCTTTTTCAGATTCATACGCTCCGGGATAACCACCGGCCACTAACATAACCGTAACAGCTGTCTTTGGAGAGACGGTATAAGAACGCTGATCTAAGTTTCCTTGCGCGACACCTTCCAACAGATCCAAAAGATCTGACTCGATGCGAGGCAATACGGATTCTGTTTCCGGGTCTCCCATACGCACATTATATTCAATCACATATGGCTCACCATTAACGTTCATCAAACCGATGAAAATAAAACCTTTGTAGGGAATACCATCTTTCCTCAGTCCTTCAACAGTCGGTTTGATAATACGCTCTTCTACTTTCTTCAAAAATGTCTCGTCAGCAAAAGGTACTGGAGAAATCGAGCCCATTCCACCTGTATTTAGACCTGTGTCGCCCTCCCCAATACGTTTGTAATCCTTTGCAGAAGGAAGTACCTTATAAGAGTTTCCGTCCGTCAAGACAAATACCGAGAGTTCAATTCCTTTTAAAAATTCCTCCACCACAACCACACGGCTCGCTTCTCCAAATTTGGAATCCGCAATCATTGCCTTCAGTTCGGCTTTCGCATCTTCAAGTGTTTCACAGATCAATACGCCTTTTCCGGCCGCAAGACCATCAGCCTTAAGCACAATCGGTAATTGTTGGCTCTCCAGATAAACCAATCCTTCGGCCAATGAGTCCGCATCAAAAGAACGTGAAGCTGCGGTAGGTACACCATGGCGGTCCATAAACTGTTTCGAAAAATCTTTCGATCCTTCCAATTGCGCGCCCTCCTGTTGCGGCCCGATTACCGGGATATCCTTTAAATCTTCACGGTTCAAAAAATAATCATGAATACCTTTTACCAAAGGTTCTTCTGGTCCTACAAGTACCATTTGTATAGCATTTTCCAATACAAAGGCGGCGATAGCTTCAAAATCAGTAACTTTAATGTTGACATTCTGGCCGTACGCTCCTGTACCAGCATTTCCTGGAGCAATAAACAATTGATCTAAACGTGGACTTTTCGACAGTTTATAGGCGAAGGCGGATTCACGACCTCCTGAACCGATTATTAGGATATTCATAGCACAAAGATATTTTTTTTATACTAATTTTCAGACATAAGATCGTTCAAAAAAGGATTTTATATTTATTTTCTAATTTAAAAGCTGTCCATAACAGCTGTAGAATCGTTTGATCTCACTTGTGAGATAAAATTTTGATTTATAAGTTGATTAAAGGGAAAATATTTTCTAATTTTCAAGAAACATTAGTCATATGTATGCTCGCTTATTGTTGTTAACCAGTTGCCTACTGCTTCCCTTTCTGGCTTCCGCTCAAATTGATCAGACTATACAGAAGCTGGAGACATACCATGAAAGTCATCTTACGGAGAAAATTTACCTCCACCTGGACAAAAATGATTATTCGGCGGGTGAAAATATCTGGTTTAAACTGTATTGTACGACCGCTCCTTTCAATTACTTAAGCAACATCAGCAAGATCGCCAATATAGAATTGATCTCGCCGACAAATAACATTATCAAAAGCATTAAAGTCCCCCTCACATTGGGCCTTGGCATCGGTGATTTTAGTTTATCGGATACACTCGTAGAGGGCTCATACCGAATTAGAGCATATACCCGCTGGATGCAAAACGATTCAATCGCGAATTTCTATGAGCGGATTGTACCGATTACCAATGGTCGAGCAGACAATGTCATTACTCAAAGCACTCTCCTTCAAAATAGAACTGAAAACCTCTTCCAGATCAACTTAAAGACAATTCAGGGGGCGCCGCTGATAAACAATAGCGTGAACTATACCCTCCAACAGGATGGCCTAAAAGAAAAGACCGGGCGCTTAAAATCAAATGAAAATGGAACAATAACACTTGAGCTCAAAGATAATTTTAGGGGCGGAACATTATCCCTACAATTTTTATCATCAGATAAAAGACGCGTATTAAAGAATTTTACAATCCCAGATCCAAACCTACGGAACAGTATCCAAATTTTCCCTGAAGGTGGTGAACTCGTAGGAAATATCTTAAGCAAAACCGGCGTAAAAGTGCTTAGTCCTGCAGGCTTGGGCCTGAAGTCAAAAATCAAAATCGGAGAGGAAAACCAGGCTCCCATCATTGAATTTGAGACGAATGAGCTCGGCATGGGAAGTATGCCGCTTATTTTAAGCACAGGGAAAAAATATATTGCCACGGCAGTATTCCCGGACGGGAATTCGGTGAGCACCCCACTACCCCCGGTAGCTGCTTCAGGCTATGTACTCACTGTCAACTCAGGTTTAAAAGATAAAATCGCCGCGCAATTATCGACTACAGCTGACCTTGTAACGGGTAAAGAAGTCTATCTCATTGCACAATACAATGGACTTGTTTTACATGCTGTTAAACAAAAGTTAAACGGGCCGGAAATATTATTCAACATCCCCAAACAAGACCTTCCTTCGGGAGTAATCCAATTATCAGTACTGAATGAAAACCTGGTTCCGATCATCGAAAGGCTCGTATTTAGTTACAATGCTCCAAAAACAATGTTGCCCATAACCTTACAGTTGAACAAGCCAACATTTACAACACGGGATCAGGTAATCGCAAATCTTTCGGTTAAGGAAGGTAGTAGTGATACTTCAAAAATAGCCGCGCTCTCAGCTTCGGTAATTAACCTCAATAAAGCCGATACTGCTGCAGCACAATATTATTCTTCGATTGTCTCCGAGCTGCTCTTAAAATCCGATCTCAGGGGCTTTATAGAACGTCCAAATTATTACTTTGAAGATCTGAACAACATCAAGTTCAATGAGCTTGACAACCTTATGCTGATCCAAGGCTGGCGTAAGCTAGATTGGAAAAATTACCTTAATACAACGAATAATGCGTATCTTCCGGAGAAGGGCCTTACAGTCTCCGGTACTGTTAAGAAAACTGGGCGAAAGGCCGTTGTTCCGAATGCGAAAGTTACCTTAGTCCCCACGAGCAATATGATGCTAAGTTTAGATACGCTAACAGATAACAATGGTAGATTTGCTTTTGATGATCTATTTTTTGCGGATAGCATCAAATTTATCGTAACCGGAAATGGTCAAAAAGAGAAGAATAGAGTGGATATACTTGTCGATAATCCTTCCACTCCTACAGTCAAAGAAAGCAAAGACAAGCCGTTGATGCTGAATGACATCAACGCTAAGCTAATCAACCAGCTCAAGGATAATCAACAATTTCTGGCGGAACTTGAAGCTGCCGGCATCATTCAAAAAAGCATCAAACTGGAAGAAGTCCAGATCAATAGGGTCAGAGTCAATAAAGCGGACAAAAATTCAAGAAACCTCAATGGTCCCGGCAATGCAGATCAGGTGATAACAGCCGAGGACCTATCCACCTGCGCCACTTTGGAACAATGCCTTGCAGGAAGACTCGTTGGGGTTATTTTTCGAAACGGAGTACCCTACAGTACACGGTCGGTGGGATTAAATGGTGGCAGCCCCATGCAGGTGATCTTAGATGGCATGTATATTGAACCTGATCAGATAAGCATGATTAACGTTCCAGATATCGCGAGTATCGAAGTCTTACGAAGTGGAGGGAATACCGCTATCTATGGAATGTATGGCGGAAACGGTGTATTGGTTATCACAAGTAAATCCGGTGATGCACTATCGGCTTCCTACACACCGACAGGAATCGTAACTATTTTACCTAAAGGCCTCCATGTGAACCGTAACTTTTTTAAACCACAATACAACAGCACTCAAAAACAGGAACTCAAGCGTGATCTGAGAACGACAATCGCCTGGGAACCTAATCTGGTAACAGCGAAGAATGGGGAAGCCAAATTTGATTTCTATACTTCGGATGAACCGGGAACATATAAAATCACGATTGAAGGGATTGATATGGAGGGTAAAATTGCTCATCTTGAATATTTAATAGATGTGAAACCACAATAGCAAGCCGAACAAACCGTTATAAATTTAAATAAACTCGTTATGGAGCATATCAAAACCACAATAGAAGATCATATCTTAGGCATTTTTTTGGATCGGGGAAAATCAAACGCCATCGATACCGTGTTATTGAAAGAGCTTATAGAGACCTTGGAGTCAAACCAGGAAAACGAGGCTGTACAAGGGGCAATTCTTATTGGTAAAGAGAACTTCTTTAGTGCCGGACTTGACCTCATTACCTTATTTGATTACAATGTGGATCAAATCAGAGAATTCTGGAATCTATTTTTAGAGGCTACCTCGCTCTTGGCGTCCTTTCCAAAGCCGATCGCAGCGGCTATATCTGGCCATAGCCCAGCTGGAGGTTGTGTATTTGCTTTGTGCTGCGATTATAGAATCATGGCGGAAGGTAATTTTGTCATTGGACTTAACGAAATACCAGTTGGGCTCATTGTCCCGGAAAGTATCTTTCAACTTTATGCTTTCTGGATTGGGAGACGAAACGCGTATCAGAACCTGCTTGAAGGAAAATTGCTCACTCCTAATGAAGCAAAAGCACAAGGTTTAGTAGATGATGTTGTTCCGGCAAACATGCTTTTTAATACCGCGACAAAGAAAATAAAACAGATTTCACAGCTTAATCAAAAAACCTGGCGGACCTCCAAACTGAACTTCAGAAAAGAAATAATTCTTAAATTGCGCGAAAATAGAGAAGAAACGATTCAAGGAATTCTCGAGCAATGGTGGCTGCCATCAACAAGATCAATATTAAAGTCGATCATCGATAACTTGACGTCAAAAAAATAGTATTAAATAAACAAAAACAACATGAGAAATCTCTTTTTCTTTGTTCTTATCTTTCTCTCTATGGGTATACTCTCCTGTAGAAACAATAAAAAGGAAGACACGACGGTAAAAATTGCCCAAGATTCTATCCCCTTAGATACGATAAGCAAACCCGACACAATCGAAAAGGAAGTCAAAAAAGAGGATACTGAAACCGTGGAACAAGTCTTGGAAAAAATAGCCAAAGCGTATACCGATCAAGATAGCAAAACAATCAATAATTATATACACCCCAAATTAGGCATTTATATCATCTATCGCCCTGGGGCGCTGGACTCGTATGTACACCAAAATAATTTTAGCTTTGCCAAGCCGATCCCAGAGTATCACTCGTATGAAAAACTGAGTTACAAAGGGCCTTTAAAAGTAGGAAAGCTTCCCGTTTTTGACTGCGGCACAATGAAATGGGATAAACTCGGTTTTTTTTATGACAAGAAATCCCGTCCGAATGAACTGTCACAAACAGCCAAGTTTATGAATGAGATTTTAGACGCAAAAATTACAGGTAACGAATTACAACGATTAAGAAACATAGAAGTCAGAAGCTATCGCGCGATAATGACCTCCAATGAAAGTGAAGAACCATTTGTTTTTCACCTTACAAAAGAAGGAGGAAAATGGTACATCACAGTCATTGATCGTGCATATGGGGGTTGTGACGCCTAAAAGATTTTTTTACATTTAGCCATATTTAATGATAATGGGAAATTTAGATAAAGACATACAAAAGAAAATCGACGATTGGTTGACCTCAAGTTATGATGAGGAAACAAGAGGTGCCGTTCAGAAGTTAATAGATGATCAGGCTGAGACGGAGCTGATCGATTCATTCTACAAGGATCTTGAGTTTGGAACGGGCGGCTTAAGAGGGATTATGGGTGTAGGGTCCAATCGCATGAATAAATATACGATTGGAACAGCGACACAGGGATTATCGAATTATCTCAAAAAGCAGTTTCCTGATCAGGAAATCAAGGTAGCCGTAGCTTACGATAGCCGTAACAATTCCCAATCTTTTGGTCACCTTGTGGCCCAGGTATTTGCTGCCAATGGTATCAGGGTCTATCTCTTCAACGAATTGCGTCCTACACCAATGCTGTCTTTTGCCATCCGTCATTTTGGATGCCAGAGCGGTGTTATGTTAACGGCTTCGCACAATCCCAAGGAATACAATGGTTATAAAGCTTATTGGAATGATGGGTCGCAATTGACCGAACCACATGATAAAAATGTCATCGATGAGGTCAATGCAATCACCTCCGTAAAGGATATCCAGTTTGAAGGAAATAGCCAAAATATTATTTCTGTCGGTGAAGAAATTGACCAGATTTATATTGATGCCAATAAGTCACTGAGCATACATCCCGAAGCTGTTCGGGCGCAGAAGGATTTAAAAATAGTCTATTCTCCGATCCATGGCACTGGAATTACAATCGTACCAAAAATGCTGGCATCATGGGGTTTTGAAAACGTTACAGTGGTCACCGAGCAGGCCACACCGGATGGAAATTTCCCAACGGTGATCTACCCGAATCCGGAGGAAGAGGACGCAATGGCCCTGGCAAAGAAAAAAGGTGAAGAGATTGACGCAGATCTCGTTTTAGCGACTGACCCCGATGCTGACCGTGTCGGAATAGCCGTTAAAAACAGCCAGGGGCAATTTCAGTTACTCAATGGTAATCAAATCGGCAGTTTGCTGATTTATTATGTCTTAAGTGCAAAGAGTGATCTAAAACAATTGGGACACAACCCATACATCGTTAAAACGATTGTAACCAGCAACCTTCAGGCGGATATTGCCGAACATTACCATGTAGCGCACTATGAAACCCTCACCGGCTTTAAATATATCGGCGAGTTAATCACAAAATTAGGTGATTCAGGACACTATCTTGCCGGAGGAGAGGAAAGCTACGGCTACCTGGTCGGTGACCTGGTCAGAGATAAAGATGCGCCTAATTCCTGTGCGTTCCTGGCAGAAATGACTGCATATTTTAAGTCAAAAGGGAAGACGGTCTATGACGTATTATTGGATATTTATCAAGAATTTGGCTGCTATCAGGAAAAATTGATTTCCTTAACGAAAAAAGGAAAAGCCGGAGCCGAGGAAATACAGTCCATGATGGCTGGATTGCGCCAGAATCTACCCACGACACTTGGGGGAATCGAAGTTAAAGAAATTCGGGACTATCAACTTTCCCAAACGACAGACATGAAGACCGGTAGTACAAACCGGATTGCTCTTCCAAAGTCGGACGTATTGCAATTCATTACCACAGATGGTGACGTGATTTCGGCAAGACCATCCGGTACGGAGCCCAAAATCAAATTTTATTGCTCCGTTAAAGGAGTACTCGAGGCAAAAAAAGACTATCCAAGTCTTCAACACCTATTGGCAGAAAAAGTAGACCGCATGATGAAAGATATTGTTGGTTAAATGGAAAAGTGGAAACTATTATCATCTGAATATATGTGCAAGGAACCCTGGGCGACTTTACGCCGGGATACATGCGAACTGCCGGATGGGCGCATCAACGACCATTATTACGTACTGGAATATCCAGATTGGGTCAATATGGTGGGAATCACAGCGCAAAACGAATTATTGGTAATCAGGCAATACCGTCACGGGGCTGGGATCCTTTCTTTGGAAATTCCGGCTGGCACAACGGAGCCGGGTGAAAATCCCCAAGATGCCGCAGTACGGGAAATGCTCGAAGAAACAGGGTATCAGTTTGAAAAAATCGAAGAGATCGCCACGCTGTATGCCAATCCTGCAACAAGTGGTAATGTTACGTATACCTATCTCATGACGGGGGGACAGAAAGTTCAGGAACAGGAACTGGATGAACATGAAGAGATTGACGTTTTCCTTATACCGCTTAAGGAAGCAAAAACCATGCTTTTGGAAAACAAATTTAGCCAGGCCCTACATAGCAGTGCTTTATTCTATGCTTTTAATAAATTAGGCTTGTTTTAAAACAAGCCTAATTTTATTCTGTTTTTTCCTTTCATACTTTAATTTTCACTAGACTTTTGATTTTTGTACCTTTGTGCCATGGCAAGAGAAATTTTTGAAACCAAGCGAAAGGCCCTGAAAATAAATCTAAATCCAGAGATTTATGGGACATTCGCCGAGATCGGTGCTGGACAGGAAGTCGCACGTAACTTTTTCAATGCAGGGGCCGCCTCAGGCACAATTGCGAAAACGATGTCAGCTTATGACATGGCATTCAGTGACGCCATTTACGGTGAAGAAGAAGACGGCAGATACGTCAGCAGAACCCGTTTACAGAAGATGCTCTCCCATGAATTTAATTTGCTGACGCACCGGTTACATGGCGACAAGTATTGCAACAAAAAATTCTTTGCCTTCGCGGATACTGTTACCACGCTGAATTTTACCAAAACCAATGAGCCTCACGGCTGGATCGGTCTTCGGTTTCAACACGAGGTCGGTGGCCCTACAAATGACATTATCGTCCATATCAGACTCTTGGACAGTGACAACCAACTGCAACAGAAAGTATTGGGCATTATTGGTGTAAACCTGCTGTTTGCCGCATATTACTACGCAGAAAATGTACAGACAATGATTGAGTCCTTGGTTGATAATTTGTCGATAGGATCTGTCGAAATTGATCTGGTTAAATTAAACGGTCCTTTGTTCGAAAATGTCAATCAACGCCTGATCAACTTATATCTTATTGCCAAAGGGTTCGCAAAAGCGGCTATTTTCCAGCCGGACGGTAAAGCGGTACAGATCAAGGATTATTTATATAAAAAGAATATTATCTTACTTCGCACAAAATACCGTCAGAAATCACTTCCTAACTTTGATTTATTTAACCTTGCTGTTGAGCAGTTTAAAAGAAATACAGGCGCCACTGATCAAGACACCATTGTTTTGATCGAGGTTTTGATGGGGAATGTGCTAGAGGATACCCATGAAATTACAGATGAAGATCTACAAGAATTCGCATCAAGAGCAGATGAGCTATGTGCCACAGGCAATAATATTATCGTCAGCAACTTCCGTAGAAATAATCATCTCGCCGAGTTTATAAGCAACTTTAAACCTAAGAATATCGGAATTGCGACAAACGTTTATAACTTAAAGAACATCTTCAATTCAGACAACTACAATAAAGAACTCTATACCAATGAGCTATTATCGTACATATCCGGTATGTTCAACAAGAATGTAAAGCTTTATGCTTATCCTTATCTATTGAAAAAGGAAAATAAAATCATCACCACACAGAATATGCCGGTTTCGGAAGAGGCACAACCTCTCTTCGAATTCCTGATCAAAAACGGATATATTATAGATATTGAAAATTACGACGAGAAATTTGTAAAAACCGTATAATATACTCTTCGTTAAAATTCAACTTATTATATAGTCCAATTTAGTTAAATTGGACTATATTTATTTCCAGTCCTTATGAAGCAAGAAAATGTGATACTAGTCGATGCAAAGGATACCGTCATTGGTCGAATGGAGAAATAAGCCGTCAAAAAATAATGCAGACGAAAGGATTCAAATGGTCATCATATAATCGTCACACACAATCGATAGCACAATAACAAGAGTCCCTCCGATCTGCTTATCCATTACATAAAAAAGAGCAATTGGTGACAGAATTGCTCTTTTTTATGTAATGTCTAGAAAAAACACTATAAGTATTTTTTGTAAATCGAATACATGATTTTTAGTTCATTTTCACCCAAAAATGCGGTATTTACATCTTGTTGAATATAATGGATCTTGAAGGCTTTTATCGCTGCATCCAGATTACTGACATCATAGCCAATAATACGCAAAGCCATTTTGGGATTAAAATCAACCGGAGGAATCTCCAGAAATTCTTCATACCAATAGCCAAATCCGTGATCTGCCAATTTTTTCCAAGGGAATCGCGACGGGTCATTTTTACGTGTCGGCGCAAGGTCCATATGACCGATGAAATTTGCCTGTGGAATCTTATATGTGTTTTTTAAATAACTCAATAGCTGTATCAACGCATTTATCTGAGCATCCGTCCAGGGGTCAGTTGTACCATTATTATCTAATTCTATACCTATGGACGAAGAATTCAAGTCAGTATCATTTCCCCATTTTCCCAGGCCGGCATGATGTGCACGGTATAGATCATTTACCATTTGGACAACTTTACCATCCCTACCTACAACATAATGTGAACTTACACCTGCTTTTGCTGAATGAAACGTACGGATGGTCTGTCCGAGGGAATCCTGAGCTGTATGATGAATGACCACAAAATTAGGCTTCCGTATCCCAAAATTGGTGGAGGCGATCCACTGCTGATCTTTGACATTAACTTTCTCCAACTGCCCGGTTACAGGAGATTGACGATATAAATTAGAAAACTCTTTCGCTTGTTTCTTATATATTTTTTCAGTCTTAGCATATTTATTGCCGGCGCAAGATGTAATTAATGCTGCAACAATAAAAAGATTAAATATTGATGTTATCTTCATATCGAAATGTTTCAGCACAAATATACTTCCAAAATACTATATCAGGACTATCGTAGCTTAAATTGATACAATATCTTTCTTCTGAATTGATTTCAGTTGAATCATCAATTAATCTTGGGTTATTTCTCCCTAAGATGGTCCGATTATCAGAAAAAAAGATGTGAAGTATAATTTAGAGAACTATATAATCGATTGCGATAATATTTATGAATTAAATAAAAAGCCCCCGTAATACGGAGGCTTTATTGTTATATTGTTTTTAAGACTGTTAAGCCTCAGCATATTCTTCAATCGAAGGACATGAGCAGATCAATGTACGATCACCCTGAGAATCGTTTACACGGCCTACAGAAGGCCAGAACTTACGCTCTCTCACGTACTCCAAAGGATAAGCAGCCGTTTGACGACTGTAAGGTCTATCCCACTCATCTGCGGTAACCACTGCCGCTGTATGCGGAGCATGCTTCAACACGTTATTTGCCTGTTCAGCTTCTCCAGCCTCCACTGCAGCAATTTCCTGACGAATAGCGACCAACGCATCACAGAAACGATCTAATTCAGCTTTAGATTCTGACTCCGTTGGCTCAACCATCAATGTGCCTGCAACAGGGAAAGAAACTGTTGGTGCATGGAAACCGTAGTCCATCAAACGTTTTGCAATATCAGCGACTTCGATACCTACATTTTTAAAGCCACGACAATCTAAGATCATCTCATGTGCACAACGGCCATTGCTACCAGAATAAAGTACTGGATAAGCATTTTCCAAGCGCGCCTTAATATAATTTGCATTTAATATCGCTGTCCGTGTCGCATTGGTCAAGCCTTCACCTCCCATCATGGAAATATAGGCGTGAGAGATAATCAAAATTGATGCTGAACCAAATGGCGCAGCAGAAACAGCTGTGATTCCTTCTTCTCCCGAAGTTGAAACAACTTGGTGATTTGGCAAGAAAGGCACTAAGTGTTTAGCAACACCGATCGGCCCCATACCAGGACCACCACCCCCGTGAGGAATACAGAATGTTTTATGCAAGTTCAAGTGACAAACGTCAGCACCAATGTGGCCCGGGCTTGTCAAACCTACCTGCGCATTCATATTTGCGCCATCCATATATACTTGGCCACCATTAGCATGGATGATTTCACAAACTTCAATGATTGATTCCTCAAATACACCGTGCGTAGATGGATAAGTCACCATTAACGAGTTCAGATGAGCAGCATGCTCTTCCGCTTTTGCTCTTAGATCTGGAATATCAATGTTTCCAAGTTCATCGCATTTTACAACGACCACTTTCAAGCCAGCCATTGAAGCCGATGCAGGGTTAGTACCGTGTGCAGAAGCTGGGATCAGACAGATGTTACGACCATGATCGCCACGGCTCTCATGATAAGCACGGATAACCATTAGCCCCGCGTATTCACCCTGTGCTCCTGAATTCGGCTGGAAGCTCATTTTAGCAAAACCTGTGATCTCTGACAACCAATCGTTCAATTCACCGATCATCTGCATATAACCTGAAGTTTGGTCTGCTGGTGCAAATGGATGTAATCCACCAAATCGCGCCCAGGTAACAGGGGTCATTTCAGCTGTGGCATTTAATTTCATGGTACATGAACCCAATGGAATCATCGAATGGCAAAGCGATAAATCTTTTGCTTCCAATGATTTAATATAGCGTAACATTTCATGTTCAGAATGGTAGCTATTAAAGTTTGGATGAGTTAAGTACGCTGAGGTACGAACCAATTCAGCAGGGATCGAAGAACTTAAGTTTTCTTCTAAGGTATCAAAATCTACATCGTTCAATGTTTTGCCCTGAATTTTTGCAAACACTTTTACGATTGTTTTGATATCTTCATAAGTTGTTGTTTCATCGATAGCAAGGGAAACCTGTGAACCGTTGTAGTAGAAGTTCAACTCATTGTTCAACGCTTCAGATTTTAATGCGCCCGCATGTGCACCTAAATCCACACGTAGGGTATCAAAGTACGCTTTATTCAATTGAGTATATCCCAATGATTGTAAAGCTTGATCCAATAAATTTGCTAAAGCATTGATCCGGGATGCAATATTTTTAATTCCTTCGGGACCATGGTAAACAGCGTAGAAAGAGGCCATAATAGCCAATAAAGCTTGCGCTGTACAGATATTCGAAGATGCTTTATCACGACGGATATGTTGCTCACGAGTTTGTAAAGCCATACGTAGGGCGTACTTTCCATTCGAATCAGAAGTTACACCAATGATACGTCCGGGAATATTACGTTTGAAGCTATCACGAGTAGCGAAGTATGCGGCATGAGGTCCTCCGAATCCCATTGGTACACCAAAACGTTGTGAGTTACCGACAACAACATCTGCCCCCCATTCTCCCGGAGGAGTCAACAGCGCCAAGCTCATTAAATCGGCAGCAGCACATACCGTAATGTTTTTACCGTGTGCAGCCTCAGCAAATGATTTGTAATCAACGATTGAACCGTCTGCCGCGGGATATTGCACAAATGCTGCAAAAACATCATCTGTCAATTCCGATTCTTGAATAGCAGTGATTTTTAGCTCGATACCGAAAGACAGGGCACGCGTTTTCAATACATCTATCGTCTGTGGATACGCATTTTCAGAAACCAAGAATACATTGGCATCTTTGTTTTTACGCGCTGAGTAAAGCATAAACATCGCTTCAGCCGCAGCCGTGGCTTCATCCAATAATGAAGCGTTTGCAATTTCCAATCCCGTAAAATCAGAAATAACTGTCTGGAAGTTTAAGAGTGCCTGTAAACGACCTTGTGCAATTTCCGCCTGGTAAGGAGTATATTGCGTATACCATCCCGGATTTTCAAACACATTACGTTGAATTACACCCGGAAGGATCACGTCATAGTATCCTTGACCAATAAAAGATTTAAAAACTTTATTTTTCTCTGCGATTTCCGCTATCCGCTTTAAATAGGCAACCTCAGACAATGCTTTTGGAAGATTTAAAGGTTTTGGAGCACGGATTTGAGAAGGGACCGTTTGGTCGATTAGCTGGTCAATTGACGTTAC
>JAQZAZ010000212.1 GCA_029239355.1 Sphingobacterium sp. | reverse complement strand
TTTATCTAACGTCAGCTGTAACGCTTTTAATTTATCTGTGTTGCTCATATTTTTAGTATATATTTATCAAAATTAAAAATAAAAAATAATAAACCAAATGTTTTCACTAAAAAAATTAGTTTTTTATTTCTATCGCGCTTGGAGCACTCTTTATGTGATGGGTTTTTTCAAAGTATTTACACATGTAGGTAATCGGGCATTTTTCACAAAGCGGCTTTCTGGCTAAGCATATATATCGTCCATGCAAGATCAACCAATGGTGCGCAACGGCAATGGTTTCTTTCGGGAGATTTTTGACTAACTGTTTCTCTACGGCCAATGGTGTCGTCGCACGATAGGTGAGCCCAAGTCGGTTCGCCACACGAAACACATGCGTGTCTACCGCCATTGCTGGGTTATGATAGACAACAGAGGAAATGACATTGGCCGTTTTTCTACCAACGCCTGGGAGTTTGACTAAATCCTCAATCTGCTCAGGCACGATATTGTTAAATTTTTCAATAAGCATTTGTGCCATTCCTACCAGATGCTTGGCTTTGTTATTTGGATAGCTTACCGAGCGGATATAAGTAAATACTTCATCAACGCTTGAAGCGGCTAAAGTATGTGCGTCCGGATAACGTTCAAATAGCTTCGGTGTTACCTGATTAATTCTCTTGTCTGTACATTGGGCAGACAGAATAACCGCCACGAGTAATTCATAAGGATTACTATAGTTGAGCTCTGTTTGCGCATCGGGATTATTTCTGGAAAAATATTCCACAAAAGCCTTGTATCGTTCTTGTTTTAACATCACTTCAAAACTAGCCAAAATTTCCGTCAAAAAAGAAAAACTTAACCTTACACATTGCTTATCACACTGATTATTCTGGGATACTTAGATAGCAATAATAGGTGGGCAGCTGTTATGACTTATCGTGTATTTTAGAAATACTATAAGATTACTTATCTGCTATAGATAAAGGGAAAATAGCTTATGTTATTTCATAAATAAGGCCTAATCTCAGGATTAGGCCTTTCTTTTTTCCATTTGTTTGGAATATGCCATGATATTCGCAATACATTTCTTGCTTGGATTAAGCAACATTTTGGGTAATTGAAGTTTCAATTCATTTTCTATATCCTCATCAGTCATTACCTTCTCGTTTTGGGTTAGTAAATTTTGAACTTCGTTTTCTGATTGGGTAAAGTTTTCTACCATAAGCATCTTAAGTTTTGTCCCTGTAAGTTAATTAATTAAACGGACAAAAGATAGTTTTGGTATACGAAAAATGAGAATATTATTTATTTTTTCTTTTTATTACTAAATTCTTCGGCCTTTATGATGGCGTTATATGCATTGACAATCCCTCCGGTTACAGAAATATCCGCAAATTTGACCGTTTTTGTAGCCTCTTCACTAATTTTTACCTGGACCGTTTGTTCCGGTTTTACAACAGATTCCAGAATAATCTGCTTGGTTTCTGCAGCAGAGAGGCTGGGGTAATAAGAGCGTATCATGGCTGCTAGTCCCGCAACGACAGGGGCAGCCATACTGGTACCTTGTTCTTCTTTATATTTTGAATCTGGAATAGTAGAATTAATCCGCACACCCGGAGCAAAAACATCAACTGTTTTTTTGCCATAATTGGAAAAGTCTGCTAGAAGTTCGTTGTCCGGATGTAGACCACTTGCGCCGACAGTGATCCAGTTATTTGCTATTCCTGTGGTATCCCCCTTCGCATTCGTATAGTATTTCATTGGAAAATTGGGCTCCACATCATTATCCTCACTGTCATTTCCGGCAGCATGTACCAGTAGGACATCTTTGGATTCAGCGTATTTAACAGCGTCATCCACTGTTTGCTTGTTGTGTGCATAGCTTTTTCCGAAGCTCATATTGAGCACTTTCGCTCCATTATCTACTGCATAACGGATCGCATTTGCGACATCTTTATCACGTTCATCACCATCCGGAACTAAGCGTACTGTCAGTATCTTGACATTGTCTGCAACACCGTTTATACCAATGTTATTGTTGCGTTTAGCGCCGATGATACCCGCGACATGACTCCCATGGAGCGCATCAGGTCCCTTTACATCCGCATTTCCGTAATGACGTTCGGAGGCATCCTCGTAATTGTCGCCAATAATGGGACGGGAGTCATATTCTTTATTTAAATGGTAGTCAACTTGATTGTTGAAATACTTCGCTCCCTCGGTGATATCGTCAAAAAATTTGACAAAACCATTCGTTTGAATTTCGTCTTTTGCATAACCCAGAGCGATACGTTGATTGTTCGATTTTGGGTTGAAGTTCTCCAGATCGGCCAATGTGATTTCTTCTGGTTTTTTACCTATTTCACGAACGACGGCGTCCAAGTTACGTTTAAGAGCATCATAGGAAAATTGGCCCATTTTGGCTTCTTCGAGCTTATTCTTGTATTTTGCTACCATTTCTTGGTACACCAAAAAAGCCTTTCTGTCTGCTTCATTCAGCTCAGTGGTTGGGGTGACCTGGGCAAATTTTTTGTCTAAAATGCGCAACTGCCTTGTTAATTCCAGATTGTCAAATTGAACATCTTTTCCATCGGCGTTACCAATAAAGTTCCAGCCATATTTGTCATTGATATAACCGTTACCATCAGCATCTTTCCCATTGGAAACACTGTCTTTTGTATTGATCCAAACGACATCCTTCAGATCCTCATGGAAAACATCCACACCACCATCTAATACACCGACAATAACAGGTGTTGATTTTTTTCCCTTTAATAAAGTTTTATACGCTTTCTCCGTACTGATACCCATTACACCATCCGTGTTGTAATCCAAGTTATACCAATTCAGAGGAACAGCCTCAGCCTGAGCAAACGAGGTCATCGGTAAAGCACCCAAGGCAATCAGATAGAGTGATTTCTTTAAATTCATAAAATTTTCTCCTAGCACAGTAGCAAATATAGTATTATTGGCCCTGTTGAATTGTTAATTTTTATTAAAAGTGACTTTTAGACATGATAAATGGATGGAATAGTTAGTTAAATAAAACGATCACAAGATGATAAAGATGTCTTAGGTCAATTTGTTTGTATCGATTACATCGTTTTGATATTTCTGGAGAAATGCGTTAATTGACTTCTCTTTCCGAATTATGGGGCTGAGATTAGAAATGTAATAGTATTGTTTTAATCAAAATCGATATTTAGAGAATTCACATATATATGCAACATAACGAAAATGTACACTGGCCTGAGGTTTCAGCTCCAATAGCTGCAGCGTATTCACACAAGAGACAAATTCATGGTGATACTGTCATTGACAACTATTATTGGATGATTGACTTTTTTAAAAAAGGGCCAAGATCTGAGGAGGTTATCAATTATCTCAATGACGAAAACGCCTATACTGCCACCATGTTAAAAGATACCGAATCTTTTCAGGAAGATTTGTTCCAGGAAATGAAATCCCGTATCAAGGAAAAAGACGAATCTGTGCCCTACTTTAAAAATGGCTACTATTATTACAGCAGAACCGAAGAGGGCTATCAATATTTTAAGTTTTGCCGCAAGAAGGGGACATTGGACGCTGATGAAGAATTATTATTAGACATTGATAATCTAGCACAGGGGTATACCTATTACACAGCAAAGGGTTTCTCCATTAGTCCGGACAATCGTTTGCTGGCCTTTGGTGTAGATACAGTCTCCAGAAGGGAGTATACCATATACATCAAGAATCTGGAGACAGGTGAGATCTATCCTGATCGTATTGTCAATACCGAAGGCATTGCGATTTGGGGAAACGATAATCAGACCCTGTTTTATACGGCGAAAAATCCGGTGACCTTACTTAGTGAGAAAATTATGAGACATTCACTGGGCACGGAGGTTTCAGCGGATCTATGTGTATATGAAGAGCACGATAATACAAATTATATTGCCGTCGGTAAATCAAAAAATGGCAAATATATTATCATCAGTTCAGAGGGCACCTTGTCCTCCGAAATTTGGTTATTGGATGCTGATCATCCTAATAAAGACTTTAGCGTTTTTCAGCCGCGTAGGCACGATGTGCTTTATACCGTAATTCCTTTGGAAGATCGTTTTTTGATATTGACCAACGATGATGCTATTAACTTCCGGATTATGCAATGCCCGCTGGACAAAACAGGACGAGAACATTGGACTACGTTTATAGGGCATCGTCCCGACGTTTTGGTGAGTGATATTGAAGAGTTTAAGTCTTTTTTGGCCATAGCCGAACGAAAAGATGGGTTGACTCAGCTTGCGATATATAATTTGGACAGTCAGGAGCAGCATTATCTGGATTTTGGAGAAGTTGCCTATACGGTATATCCCGGGATAAATGTCGAATACAACACTGAAAAACTGCGTTATGGATACACCTCATTGGTCACCCCCAGTTCTGTATATGACTACGATATGGATGGGCGCAGCAAAACATTGTTGAAACAACAGGAAATTTTAGGGGGGTATGATCAAAGTGCCTATAAAACGGAACGTATTTATGCCACGGCGAGGGACGGTGTAAAGGTGCCTATCTCCCTTGTCTACAAGAAAGGCACTAAATTAGATGGTACGGCGCCATTGTTGCAATATGCATATGGTTCCTACGGTGCATCAATGGATCCGAGTTTTTCCGGTAATAGGTTAAGTTTGTTGGATCGTGGTTTCATTTACGCATTGGCGCATATCCGTGGAGGTGAAGAAATGGGACGGCAGTGGTATGAGGATGGAAAAATGATGCGTAAAATGAATACTTTCTATGATTTTGTGGACTGCGGGAAGCATCTTATCGAACATCGGTATACATCAGCAGGGCATCTTTACGCACAGGGGGGAAGCGCGGGCGGCCTATTGATGGGGGTTGTTGCGAATATTGCAGCTAAGCAATATCATGGTATAATAGCACAGGTGCCTTTTGTGGATGTCGTGAATACCATGTTGGATGAGACAATACCGTTGACGACGAACGAGTATGATGAATGGGGAAATCCCAATGAATCTGACGCCTATTTTTATATGAAAAGCTATTCTCCTTACGAGAATATTGAGCCGAAAGAATATCCGAATCTGTTGGTCACAACCGGACTGCACGATAGTCAGGTGCAATATTTTGAACCAGCGAAATGGGTAGCAAAATTACGGTCCGTCAAAACTGGAAATTCCATCCTGCTATTGAAAACAGATATGGATTATGGACATGGTGGTGCATCCGGAAGGTTTGACTATCTAAAGGAAATTGCATTGGAATATGCTTTCTTGTTTAAACTGGAAGGGATTGGCCGTTAAAATCGGCTATTATTACAACAATAAAAAAGCGGCATTGCCGCTTTTTTATTGTTGTACATGATTGATGCTATCCTGTTGTTTTTGTAAACGTTCTTCACGTTCAATTTCTCTGGAATCGATTTGATGTTGTTGGTAATTGTCCATCGCAACTTTGCTGGCCTTCTGCGATACATAGACCGCTAGTATGGCAACTACAGTGATAATTGCAAGTCCCCAGGCATACTTATGCTTGTCCTGTTTTACAAGCCAATACATAAAGATAATATAAGGTACAGCAAAAATAATATAGAAAATTAAACTCGGTGACATGCTATTTTTTTCTAATGATATCTACAAAAGTATTGTTTTTCTCTAAGAAAAAGAATCATAAGAATCAAAGATAAGTAAAACTGGTGAACCAGCTCTGATGTTTCGATCCCTATTTCATGGATTTTTCATGTATCTTTATGCTGATATATTGACAACGTCGAAAAAATAAACCATGGGATTTTACGATCTTAACAAGGAACAACGCCTTCAACTTGCTGACACCATCAACAAAGATATTCTTTTCTGCCTCCAGCAAGGGAAGGAGAGCAGCATGATAAGTTATTTTTCGGACGAGGACACATACATTAGAAAGACGGCCTACCTGGCGATAGGGAAGATATGGAAACAACATCCAAACTTACACATAAGTATATGTAGCATGCTCGATAAACTTTTCCAATCAGAACAAGAAAAAGTCAGACAAACAGCTGTGAATGCAGCCGGTGAGATCGGGATGAAGGAATTTGAAATTGTGGAGCATTTTTTCGACAGCGGGCTTTTTGATGGACACCACATCGTTAGAAATGCCGTGATCGGTTCGATAAAAAAAATGGGCGATAAAAATCCCGAACCAGTCTTGAAGTGGGCTGTAAAATATTTGCATCATTCCGATAAGGAAGTGCGTAGGGAAATTTGTCATGGCATCGAGCTCCGTGGACGTACCTACCCTCAGGATATTTTACCATTACTCAAAGAACTCCAGTATGACAAAACAGCAAGGGTCAGGGATACTTTGGTGCATGTTTTAGGGCAAATTGCTTATAAAAAAGGTTGCATAGGAACTGTCGTTCAACATCTGAAATCCTGGGATAACAAAGAGCTAGTATTACGGGCATTAAATGAAATTGTTGACGTTCATGATCGGTACAAAGACTTCTCGGTGCTGACACAACAGCAAGCTATTGATTATATTGACAGACATTACAGCGGGAAGACAAACTAAATTTTTAAATTGACAAAGCTTTAAACCTTTATCAGTTTTATTGTCAAATTAATATCGGATATAGTGTGTGGATATGATTGGTTTGGCAAGAAGTAAGTGCTTGAAAATGAAGGTTACAAGCGAAATTTGAGACCTGATTGTAATTTTTTGACTTTTGCAAAAAATCAATGATAATATTGTAGAAAAGAAAAAAATATTTTTATACATTTGCAACGTCAGAAAC
Source organism: Sphingobacterium sp. (assembly GCA_029239355.1). Lineage (GTDB taxonomy): Bacteria > Bacteroidota > Bacteroidia > Sphingobacteriales > Sphingobacteriaceae > Sphingobacterium. The sequence goes on along the minus strand of JAQZAZ010000212.1, from coordinate 272 downwards.
AATTGACAGAGAAATAAAATGAAACAGCGCAAAAAGAACGACTATTCTTATACTCAAACTTTTGAGAAGTTTATGAGAAAGGTATTCTGTGCGTTCATTTTCGTAGAAATACCTGTTTTACGCTTCCGACGACCCATACTACCTCGGGCTTGATTTGAGGTAGTGAATCTTTTCAAACAAGACCATGATTGTCCGATGGTTTTGAATCCATTATTTTAATTTATTCAGTAACAAAACACGACAGTAGTTGTTGTTTTATTATTAGGGTCGTA
>JAQZAZ010000211.1 GCA_029239355.1 Sphingobacterium sp. | reverse complement strand
ACGTAAGAACCCGGCAATCAATTACGGTACCGGTGGATTGATGCATGGGAAAAAGTATTTTGTAACCTCAAGTTGGAACGCGCCAGATACAGCATTTACGATGGAAGGTGAGTTTTTTGATCAACATTCTGTTGATGAGGGTGTTCTGTTTGGTTTCCATAAGATGAATCAATTTGCTGGATTGGAAAGTATTGGAAGTTTTCATTTCCATGATATGGAGAAAGGCGCAACACAGGAGCGTGTGGATAACTACGAAAAGGAATATAAAGCATATTTGGAAGAGGTATTTTATTTTGAAACTCAGTTATCATGAAGATCTATATAACGGCTATTTTAAAGGCAAATCCAGCATTTCGAAACGAGGTCATGCATACATTGCAGCATATGGTCGAAGAGAGCCGAAAGGAAGCTGCTTGTATACAGTATGATCTGCATCAGCTGGCTGAAGATGAGAATCAGTTTATCTTTTATGAAATTTGGGAAAGCCGCTCGGGGCTAGATGCGCATAATCAGCAACCTTATATCCTAGCATTTGGACGAATGGCTGCGGAGAAGCTACAAGAGAAAGCACAGATTTATTTAATGGAAAAAATAGCTTGATTCCATTTTGAGAGGGGGGACAAAATTTATAATTTAAACTGGGATCAGACGCGTTTTTATATTAAAAACTGTTGAAATCATTCGTGTTATAGTTAAGGAGTACTAGCCGTTTATTGCTATTTAGTGACACGAATGATTTTATTGGTTCCTTTTTCAACGCCAATAGTAAGGGGATTCCGTTGCTTCAGACTCTCTTGTAAAAGAGATAACTGATCTTTCCGCTCGTCACCTTTGTTATCCAACCAAAAAGAAGAAGCCATCATACCAATCTGTATCCTGTAAACCGAGTCTTGTTCGGGTACTGCCTGTTCAATAACCTGGTTTTCATACCAAATTAGATTTTCATCGTTCTTTTTGACCGAACATGAAAATAACAGCAGACCGAAGATTAGTAGCGTGGCTGATCTTAAAAAATGCTTAAGTGTAAAATCCATCAACGTTTTGTTTGATAATTAAATCTACAGTTTTTTTTCATACCTCGTTCCTAAAATCTGCTAAATCTAATACAGATGCTGTACTGTCGGTCATTTTCAAAGCCGTTGTACACGCGCTGTAATGTTGGATTGCAGTGTATGGATGATGAACCAGGTTTGGATTGCTGTGATCCGTTTTAAAAATTGTTTTTTGTATGTTGATAGGCAGCTTCCAGGTGATCGAGAAACTGAAATAGCTTATTGTTCATCTCGGTATAGTCATAACTGCGGATTTGATCTGGGGTCTGTACAAATCTATGTAGTTTGCTTTTGCGCAAAAGATCTTTCTCTGCCTGAATCAACAATTCGACAACTTCCGAATTGAGCTCCATATGGCATTGAAAACCATAAACCAGGTCGGTGTACCTTACGATCTGTCTTGGGCAACCTGCACTGACCGCAAGAACTTGACTGGCTGGACTGAGCCCGGGCATATCATTGTGCCAATGGCCGACAGGTAGGAATTTACCAAAATGCCGTATTTTCCTATCCTGTAAACCATCTTCAGTCAGTTGGATAGCGAAGACGCCTATTTCTTTTTCTGGACTCGGTTCGTAAGTTGCCCCCATAGCTTGACCAATTAACTGTGCTCCGAGACAAACTCCAACAACGGCTTTACCAGCATGAATGCATTGTGTGATCAATGCGATTTCATCAGAGGCATTATAATAGCTATATGTTTGTTGAGGCGAATCTGGGCTCTGGGGCCCACCCATAATTACGAGTAAATCTATTGCAGTGCAGTCTAGCGGTAGCACATCATAGCGATATACCCTAGAGAAAGTTATTGTATGTTGCCGCTCGACTGCCCAATCCAAATAGGCCCCTGGGGCCTCAAAATCTTCATGTTGAATAAAATGAACATGCATAAACTATATTTTAAATCAACTGTTTATTTTCATTCCAATAATAACTATCAGGAGTATTTCGCTGACCGAATATTGCGGTACCCACCCGTACAATAGTTGCGCCTTCAGCGATCGCGATATCCAAGTCACCGCTCATTCCCATGGATAGTTCTTGCATGGCCACGTTTGGGATATCGAGTTCAACAATTTCTTGTTGAATCTGTTTGAGCAACTGGAAACACTTGCGTACTTGTTCAGCCTGGGTACTCAGGAGACCGATCGTCATCAACCCTTTTATGCGCAAGGTGCTGAAAGTCGCAATCTGTCTGACAAGGTCAATGACCTGATCTGGGGCAGCACCATATTTACTTTTTTCGTAAGATGTGTTTACCTGAATGAGTATATCTAAGGATTTATTTTCAGAATTGAGTCTTTGATGTAGCTTTTGGGCCAAATCCAGTCGGTCCACAGATTGCACGCACGAGATATTATACTTAAGAATTTCTTTGATTTTATTGGTTTGTAGGTGTCCGATAAAATGACTGCAGTGAGGAATTTCCTGCAGATCTTCATATTTCTCCTTTAATTCCTGCACTTTGTTTTCGGCAATTAAGGTCTGTCCAGCTTGTAAAGCGATTTTAATACGTTCCGATGTTACGGTTTTTGTTGCGAGCAGTAATTTTACTTCCTGTGGATCCCGGCCGCTTATTTCGCAGGCCTTTTCAATACGCCGCAGCATCGCATTTATATTGTCGATAATAGTCGCGTTCATTCTTTGGAATTACTGATTAACTATGTTTTTTTTCATCATAATATCGGTTTGCTCATCGTCACCTAATCTAAAAATATGTTTATCGAAGGGGATGAAACCATTTTTTTTATAGAAGTTAATTGCACGAAGGTTTTCCTCCCAAACGCCCAACCAAATAAACTGTACGTTTTTTAACTTAGCCACCTCCAATGCTTTTTCATAGAGGAGCTGCCCTGCTTTTTTTCCATGAAATTCTTGTAGTACATAAATACGTTCTATTTCCAGTGCATGTTCATGCTGTAACTCGGTTTGTGCTTGTTCGCTATTTACTTTGAGGTAACCAATAATGCTATCATTTTGTTGTGCAAAATAAAATTCCGACTCTTGATTGCTCAATTCGGCAAGTAGTGTTTCCTTTGAAAACTTTTCTGCCAAATATTTTGCCATATTGGCTGCTGTATTGCCCTCAGAAAATGTTTCTGCGAAAGTCTTCTGACCTATGCTTTGCAATAGATCAATATCTGTCATTTTGACTTTAAGGATTTTTATGTCTGTTGAATTTGTGTTCATTTTACGTGTCTTTTACATTGAGATTATAGATTTCTAATCGATTCGGCAATGCTTTTTTCGATCTGGTTGCCGCCGTTTTCCAAATAGGCCGCAATACGATCCCTTTCTGAAGCAGTTTTGTTCTGGCTAATCTTTTTTTGCCCCTGAATATTGGTTACCTCCAATTCGAAGGCGACGATCCCTCGTACCATCCCTTTTTTAAAACGATCGGAGAGTCCTCGCCATTGTGTTAAATAATCATCGTCATAAGTTCTGATCATTTGTTCAAGTGCGTTAAGTTTTGCTTCCTCTTCGGTTATAATCTTTGCTGTTCCGTAGGCATGTACGGCGATGTAGTCCCAGGTCGGAACGCTTTCCGCTTTGTCGTAATGTATAGGGGATATGTACGCATGTGGTTCCGAAAAAATAACCAGTGAAGTATTTGCTTCGATGTAATTGGCCTGTTCATTTGCAATGGCAAAATGAGAAGTTAAAAAAAGTTTATTTGCCTGTTCGTTTATCTCAAAGGGCAGTTGAGTAGCTATTGGAAGATTGTCTTTAATGGATACGATCGTCGCAAAACTATATTGTTTCATAAATGCAACTTGTTCCTTATAGTCTTCAAACTGAAAATGTTTGGGTACGTACATACAAACGATATTTTTTGTTCACTACAAAAATAAGGCTAAAATGAAGCAACTAAATGGGCCAACTTTAATAAAGCAGGTAGTCCAGTAACTATTTTCACGGTTTTACTAGATATTGTTGCCTATTTTACTTTTAACAGGTTCTGCAAGCCTTCATTCTTTGTTACTTGGCGAACTTTTTAGCACCACCTACACATACTATGATACCGATAGTGACAAATAACATTCCGACACTCACTTCTTCGTGAAGTAGGCCAGCAGCTAAGATTAGACCAAAGAAGGGTTGAAGAAGCTGTAGCTGTCCAATAGAGGCGATTCCACCCTGCGCTAATCCTTTATACCAAAAGATGAAACCGATAAACATGCTAAAGAGGGAGACGTAAGCGAGACTTGCCCAGGCACCAATGCCTACATGTGCCACCGTGGGGGGAAGAAAAATAAAAGTAAGGGGCAGAGCTACTGGTAATGAAAATACCAGTGCCCAGGAAATTACCTGCCAGCCCCCTAATGTCTTTGAAAGCTTGCCCCCTTCGGCATAGCCCAGTCCACAAAGAATAACAGAAAATAGCATGAGTATATCACCAACAGGGGAGGAAGATATACCTTGCCTGAGGGCGTACCCAACAACCAAAAGACTGCCCAATATCGAAAAGATCCAGAATACTGGCTTGGGGCGCTCGCCACCACGAATGATACCAAAAACAGCAGTTGATACGGGAAGTATACCTACAAAGACAATGGAATGCGCGGAAGTCACATAGCCTAGAGCCAAGGCACTCAATAAGGGAAAACCAATGACTACACCCAACGCCACAATACCAAGGGATAAAAACTGTGTTTTTTGAGGGAATTTTTCCTTGTTGATCACTAATACGATAAGGGCGAGTATACCAGCGAAAGTAGCGCGGGCTACAGTCACAAAGAATGGATCTAAATCTAAGACTGCTATCCGTGTTGCAGGCAATGATCCACTAAATATAATGACGCCAAGTAAACCGTTTAGCCAGCCATTTGATGATTCCGTTGCTTCTGTATTGATGCTCATTGTCAGATTATCTAAATTTTGATACAAATCTCGCGAATAGTTAAGATTGAGTACAGTTACAGTTTTTGTTTAATTGATGGATACAGTTATATTTACAAAATGGGAAAAGACTTTCTATACAGTGTTTTGGCTCAAAATATAGCGAGTAAAATAAAAAATGGTGTTCTCAGACCCAATGAACGGCTACCATCGGTGCGCGTGTTGAGTAAAGAACATGGTATCAGTATGAATACAGCTAAGCGGGTATTCCTCGCATTGGAGGCGCAATCACTAATTTATTCGATACCGCAATCGGGATATTTTGTTAACGCATGGAATCAGCATAAGTTACAGCTTCCGGAAACAGGTCAAATACAGCTTATAGCGGATAGTGTTGAACCCAATGAGCTGATCAGTAGCGTCTACGCGAATATGGGCCGTAAAGACCTAACCTTGTTTTCCATCGGTGTTCCCTCAGGGGATTTACTGCCTTTGGCTAAATTAAAAAAGGAAATCGTACTTGCAACCCGGGAATTAGATGCTGGCGGCGCTGAATATGAACCTTTACAGGGGAATTTGAAATTGCGTAGGATGGTAGCGGCCCGTTCCCTGGGCTGGGATGGTCGATTGACAGCGGATGATGTCATCACAACGAATGGTTGTATGCATGCTCTGTCGCTCTGTCTGATGGCATTGACCAAGCCGGGGGATACCATTGCGTTGGAGAGTCCCTGCTACCCCGGTATTTTGCAGTTGGTTCTGAGTTTAGGATTAAAGGTTATTGAATTGACCTGCGATCCAATGTCGGGGATTGATATCTATTCGCTTGAACGCTTACTGCCCGAGATCAATGTTTGTCTGCTTGTGCCCAATTTCAATACCCCATTGGGCTATTGTATGCCCGATAAAAATAAAATGGAAGTGGTCAGGTTACTTGCTAAGCACGCTGTTCCACTGATTGAGGATGATACTTATGGCGATATCTATTTTGGGAGCGAAAGACCCAAATGTTGTAAAACCTTTGACGAAGAGGGCAATGTATTATGGTGTGGCTCGGTATCAAAAACATTGGCCCCTGGCTACCGGGTGGGCTGGGTCGCTGCTGGGAAATACAAGGATCAGATTCTCCGCTTGAAATTAATCCATGCCCTGTCGTCCACAACATTAATTCACGAGGCAGTGGGTAATTTTTTAATGACTGGAAGATATGATCATCATCTCTATCATCTTCGGAAAACATTGCAAGAAAACTATCAACGGTTTGCCAATGTGATCGCGGAATCTTTTCCGGAAGGAACCCGGATCAGCAGACCTCAAGGAGGGCTAGCACTCTGGGTCGAGTTGCCAAAAAGCATAGACACGACAAAGCTTTACAACTACGGATTAAAAAAGAAAATGAGTATTGCTCCAGGGAGAATGTTCACCCTGCAAAATCAATTTCAAAATTGTATGCGCCTCTGCTTGGGACTACCCTGGACGGATGAACTACGTTTTGCGCTGGTGCAGTTGGGAAATCTAACCAAAATGATGCTACATGCCAATAAAACTGATCCAGAAATAGAGCACAGACCTTAATACTATTTATCTGTGTTTTTAGGTTGGTATTGTGGTACATGATCCAATTTTGCGAATAGATGCGGGCCATTCATTTCAATACCTGCAGCCAGAAAGTCATTGAGAATATGTTGATAAATTTCGGATTTGGCCAGCTCAATTTCCCCAGATTTGGAAATATAAACATTCAGCTCATAGAGGACATAAAAGTCGTCTAGTTTTTTTTGCAATACAAATGGTGCTGGGAGTTGATTGACACGTGCTATACGTGGTGGAATATTTAAGAGCAATTCGTGTATACGTTGCCAAGGTTCTTCATAGCCTACTGTGAGTTCAACCTGAAAACATATTCCTTCTTCTGAAAAGGTAGAATAATTAACAGTATTGCCCGATAGAATGGACGAATTTGGAATGGTGATTTCCTCATTTTTAATTGTTCTTAGACGGGTTACCAAGGGTGATTTTTCAATAACTACACCTGTCTTATCCGCAATTGTAATTCGGTCACCAATGCGGAAAGGTCGCATATAGGTAATGACAAGACCTGCAATAATATTTGAAATGGCTGAGGATGATCCAAGGGAAAATAGCACCCCGATAAAAACAGATATTCCTTTGAAGATGTCTGAATT
>JAQZAZ010000036.1 GCA_029239355.1 Sphingobacterium sp. | reverse complement strand
ATCCTATATGAAGCACATTCGTAATTTCTGTATTATTGCGCATATTGACCATGGCAAAAGTACTTTGGCAGATCGCCTTTTAGAGTATACCAATACCATTAGTCAGCGCGAGGCACAGGCACAATTACTTGATAATATGGATTTGGAACGTGAACGTGGTATTACGATCAAGAGTCACGCCATCCAAATGAATTATAAAAAAGATGGTCAGGAATATATTTTGAACCTGATTGATACTCCTGGACACGTTGACTTTTCTTATGAAGTATCCCGTTCTATTGCCGCCTGTGAAGGGGCATTGTTGATTGTGGATGCCTCACAAGGTATTCAGGCACAGACAATTTCAAACTTATATTTGGCTTTGGAGCATGACTTGGAAATCATCCCGATCTTAAACAAGATGGATCTTCCAGGGGCGATGCCCGAAGAGGTGAAAGATCAAATTGTTGATCTGATCGGAGGTGAACGTGAGGCAATTATTCCTGCTTCCGGAAAGACAGGCCTTGGGGTACCAGATATCCTGGAAGCCATTGTTGAACGTATACCACATCCTGTGGGGGATGCTGATGCACCGTTACAGGCCTTGATTTTTGACTCGGTATTTAATTCATTCCGTGGGATCATGGCTTATTTCAAAGTTGAAAATGGCGAGATCCGTAAAGGGGATAGAGTAAAGTTCGTGGCGACAGGCAAAGAATATTTTGCGGATGAGATCGGTACGTTGAAGCTTAATCAGGTTCCAAAAGAAGTCATTAAAACCGGGGATGTAGGGTATATTATTTCTGGTATCAAGGAAGCTCGTGAAGTGAAAGTAGGGGATACCATTACCCATAAAGACCGCCCTTGCGGTCAAGCGATCCAGGGATTTGAGGAAGTAAAACCAATGGTTTTTGCGGGTATCTATCCTGTAGATACGGAGGATTACGAGGAATTGCGTGAATCGATGCACCGTCTGCAGTTGAACGACGCTTCTTTGGTATTCGAACCGGAGTCTTCAGCAGCTTTAGGTTTTGGTTTCCGTTGTGGTTTCTTGGGTATGCTCCACATGGAGATTATTCAGGAGCGCTTGGAAAGAGAGTTTGATATGACGGTAATCACTACCGTTCCCAACGTATCTTATAAAGCCTATATGACAAAGGATAAGGAAGAAGTGATCGTACACAACCCTTCGGACTTGCCTGATCCAAGTAAATTGGATTCGATTGAAGAACCTTATATCAAGGCGAATATCATTACCAAATCGGACTTTGTAGGGCCGATTATGTCGCTGTGTATTCAAAAACGTGGTACAATCATGAATCAGCATTACCTGACTTCGGATCGTGTAGAATTGGTTTTTGAAATGCCAATGGGGGAGATCGTATTTGACTTCTATGATAAGTTGAAAACCATTTCCAAAGGTTATGCTTCATTTGACTATCACCAGATCGGTTACCGTACTTCGGATCTGGTTAAATTGGATATCCGATTGAACGATGAACCTGTCGATGCCTTGTCTTCTTTGATCCACCGAAGCAATGCTTACGATTTCGGTAAGAAAATCTGTGAGAAATTGAAGGAACTACTGCCACGTCAACAATTTGAGATCCGGATCCAGGCGTCTATTGGCGCAAAGATCATCGCCCGTGAAACGATCTCCGCATTGCGTAAAGATGTAACAGCAAAATGTTATGGTGGTGATATCTCCCGTAAACGTAAATTGTTGGAAAAACAGAAAAAAGGTAAAAAACGCATGCGTCAGGTTGGGAACGTAGAAATTCCGCAATCTGCATTTATGGCGGTATTAAAATTGGATTAATAACATTTTAATTATACAAAATAAAGGAGCTCTTGGGCTCCTTTTAAATACAATCAAATCTCCTAAACATGAATCTATTAGATGGTAAATTAGTTTCCGAAAAAATTAAAGAGCAGATTGCTTTGGACGCAGCCGAATTTACAACTCAAACAGGTCGGAAACCGCATTTAGTAGCTATCCTTGTTGGTAACGACGGTGGTAGCGAAACTTATGTGGCCAGCAAAATGCGTAATTGTCAATTGGTAGGCTTTGAGTCGACAAACATCCGTTATGATGAGACGATCTCTGAAGAGGAATTGATCGCTAAGGTCAAAGAAATCAATAAAGATGATTCCATCGATGGTCTGATCGTTCAATTGCCTTTACCAAAACATATTGACCCGGACAAAATTACCGAAGCCATTGATTATCGCAAGGATGTGGATGGATTTCACCCGATCAATTTGGGTCGTATGCAACGCAATCTTCCGTGTTTTATCCCAGCGACACCCTATGGTATTATGTTGATGTTGGATTACTACAAGATCGAGACTGCAGGTAAACATGCCGTAGTCGTTGGTAGAAGTAATATCGTTGGTTCTCCCATGAGTATTTTACTGGCACGTAATGCCAACCCCGGAAACTGTACTGTGACCTTAACGCATAGCCGTACTAAAGATCTTAAGACCGAAGTATTGCGCGGGGATATCGTCGTGGCAGCGATCGGTAGAAAGAATTTCGTTACTGCGGATATGGTTAAAGAGGGAGCTGTAGTGATTGACGTGGGTATAAATAGAGAAACATCCACTGAAACAAAGTCTGGATTTAAATTATATGGTGACGTGGACTTTGAGCATGTTGCCCCTAAAGCTTCTTGGATCACTCCGGTTCCGGGTGGTGTAGGGCTGATGACAATTGTTGGATTATTGAAAAATACATTGGAAGCTGCCAAGGGAACAATTTATCCGAAACAGTAAGTTTGTCTATTTGGCATAGAAGTTGTAAATTAAAGACTAATTAATCATATAATTACAAACTTACATGGAGATATCATGTGGTTGTTATGACTCATAAATAGATGAATATAACCTCCTGATGACTTCTTGCCATTAAAAAACAAATATTCTAATGAAAAAAATTGCACTTTTAGCGGTAGTCGCAGGAGCATTGGTAGTGTCTTCTTGCAACAATTCAGAGAAAAAAGCGTCAGATTCAACTGATACTGCACAAACAGTAGGTGAGCATGTGGATGCTGCAATTGCTGACTTAAGGAACGCCGAAGAAAGCGCGCGTTTGAAAGCTGAAGAAGCAAAAAAGGCTTTAGATGAGGCAATTGCCAAAGGTGATAAAGCTGCTGAAGAGAAAGCGCGTGCTGCTTCTGAGGAGGCTAATACCGCTTGGGAAAAAACTAAAACTGCTTTGCGTGACGCGGGTCAGGATGTTAAGGAAGGGTTGATAGACGCAAAAGATGCTACGGTAGATGCTGCGAATACAGCAGCTGATAAAACCAAAGATGTGGCGAAAGATGTAGCGGATGGCACCAAAAAAGTAGCCGGTGATGTTGCTGATGGTACTAAAAAGGTGGCTAAAGATGTTGCCTCTGGCACAAAAGAAGCTGCTAAAGATGTGAAAGACGCTTTTAAAAAGTAGATGACAATATGCGCTGCAACGCCAAGATGTTGGTGAAGTAGTGAAAATTAATCGCTTATTTAAAAACATAAAAAAACGGAGACTGATTCAGTCTCCGTTTTTTTATGTTTTTTTGCATTGACAGTCATTAGTGATCAGCTTTTAGAACGGATATCACCATGATGTACCGACATGGGAGGTCTTTGTGTGACAGACAGATTAACTCAACCGGGCTTAATAAGTTATTTGTTGTAGTAATCCCACAGTAATTTGGAGAGATTGCGTGTCAGTACTTCTGCTGCATTGGTTTTGCCCCAGCTCTGATCCTGGTTGTTTTTGGTGAATATACTAAAGACATAATCGCCGTTGGGCGCATTAACCAACATAACTTCATTACGTACATCATCCAATGATCCTGTTTTGGAGGCAGCCTTTACGGTTGCTGGAATTTGAGAAAGTCCGCGTTCATCATAGAACATATTACCTAGAAAGCGATACATGCGAGCCGAGGATTTTTCTGAGATTACTTTTCCCTGACGGATCAAAGTGAGGAGATCAGCCATCTCTTTTGGCGTAGTCTGTCCCCAGCCATATTTTTCCCAGTCTGCTTTTCTTCCTTCTGTTTGGGAATTGACACGCGTATGTTGCAATTGAAGATCAGCCATCAATGTATTGATAGCTATTCCTCCGCCGGCAAGTTTTTGGTTCCAGATGCTCGTGACATTGTCACTATAGGAGAGCATAAGAGCGATCAGGGTTTTGAGATCAACCTTGCTGCTGTCCTTAAAAAATTGCATCAGACCCGAGCCACCATACTTTTGACTTTCACGATAGACATATTCTTGGTCCAATTGCAGCTGTCCTTTTTCAATTTTATCAAAGACGCCCACTAAAATTGGAATCTTGACAACGCTTGCTGTAGGAAAGATACTATCGGCTCCGATGTTAACTTCTTTATGTTTCTCAAGATCATGCACATAGATGCCTACTTCTCCCTGAAAACCTTGAATAAGCTGTTTAATTTGCTTTTCGAGTTTTTTATCGGTGCTTCGTTTTTGTCCAAAAGAACATAGCGAAAGTATCAGTAACGTAAATGATAGGAAAATTTTACTCATAGTCGGGACTTTATCTGCATTAAATGTGGTGAATATTCGTTATTTTTATTTTTCAATGGGTTTAAGTTATGAAATATCCGTGATTGGAGTGCACAAATATCAAATGAAAATAGCCTGGATATTCCATATTGCGATTTCAAAACAGATTTTGCGTATGAAATTATTTATGATTTTGATCGGTTGTAAACCGAAAAATAGACGTACGGAACAGCATGATATTTTTTTCGGAATCGGAAATGAACTGAGGGATTTTATAGAGCCAATTAAAGATTTCTGGCCTGATGCCGATGGTAAAATTCATATTGATGCTTATCGGATCGTTAATAAGATCGGTGAGTATGAAATTACGGTCATTGAAAAAAATGATTCGACAACTTCAGATACAGAATTGAAGTTGTTTTTTGTCAACCTGGGGGGCTATAAGCCGAATGAGTTTGATGAATTTCATTATAAGGAACTGATTGTTGCACCCAATTTGGCCAAGGCAACAGAAAAGGCCAAGCGTACTGTTTTTTGGAAGCACCATACCACAGCCCATATTGATGATAAGTATGGCTTGGATGTAGATGATATTTATGAGATAGAAGATCTCTTGCTTGATGTAGATAAAGAAAAATACCATATTCAGATTGTGCCCAAAATCGGGTTGAAAGAGGATGTCGTCGCAAATGGCTATTTTAAGCTGAGCGCATTATAAACAATTTGGAAGGACATAATTTTAAAAGACATACTTTCGATAAAAAAATAGCGGGCTTCTTTGTAGGAAGCCCGCTATTTTTATACCAAGATAGGTATCAATAGATTGTGTTTGTCTCTATTATTCTATACCTTGTTGATCCCGGTGTTGTTTACGGATGACGCTGTGCTTCTTACCATAAACGAAGTAAATCAATAGACCTAGGGCTAACCAGATTGCCAGACGTTCCCAGCTTTCGATAGGTAGTGAGGCCATCATTAGTACACAGACAATAATACCCATCACTGGAACAAAAGGAACTAAAGGTGTTTTGAATGGACGTTCTAGATTGGGATCGGTTTTGCGGAGTACCAATATACCCACACAAACCAATGTAAAGGCAAATAAGGTACCTATACTCACCATATGACCAAGATCGGATACAGGAACAAATCCAGCGAAGATACTTACGAATACCATAAAGATTGCATTTGTTTTCCAAGGGGTCTGTCTTTTGGAAAGATCAGAAAATATTTTTGGAAGCAAGCCATCTTTACTCATCGAGTAGAATACCCGGCTTTGTCCGAGTAACATAACAAGAATAACAGATGTATAACCTGCAATAATTGTAATAATTAATGCTGTATTCAGAAAATGATATCCTGTTTTCGCAAACGCCGTCGCTACTGGTTTGGCGTCGCCTTTAAACATGGTGTAATTTTCAATACCTGTCATTACATAAGAGAACAATACATAAAGAAGGGTACAGATAATTAATGATCCGATGATACCAATTGGCATTCCTTTTTTTGGATTTTTCGCCTCTTGTGCAGCCGTACTCACAGCATCGAAACCAATGAAAGCAAAGAACACAACACCTGCTGCACGCAATACACCGCTGATTCCAAAATGACCGAAGTCATCGCTCTTTAGAAACGTCCAAAAGCTTTGCTGTCCACTTTTGACCATTTCCTCGCCAGCATTTGCCGGGATAAAAGGATCGTGATTTGCAGGATTGATAAAGCTCCATCCCAACGCAATAAAAATCAATACGACTCCTACCTTTAAGATCACTAGGATATTATTTACGCGCGATGATTCCTGTGTTCCACGCATTAATAGCAGAGAAAGCAAACATACAATAATGATGGCTGGTAAATTAACCATGCCACCCTCCCACGGGCCTTTAAGCAGCGCGTCCGGTAAATGGATATGGAAAATCATCAGGAGTTGATTAAAGTATTGCGACCAACTGACGGCTACAGTAGCACCCGCTAGTGCGTACTCCAATACGAGGTCCCATCCGATGATCCAGGCAACGAACTCACCCATAGTTGCGTAAGAATAGGTGTAGGCACTTCCAGCAACCGGAATCATGGATGCAAATTCGGCGTAACAGAGGCCCGCAAAAGCACAACCAACGGCAGCGATTATGAAAGAAAGGATAACAGCGGGACCAGCATTCTCTGCAGCGGCAATTCCGGTTAGGGAAAATAGCCCTGCTCCAATGATAGCTCCAACGCCTAGCGCAATTAATCCGCCACTCGTTAATGTTCGTTTCAGTGTATGCTCACCATTTTCATTTGCCTCAGCAATCAGTTTAGGAATCGATTTTTTAAATAGCATAGGATTAATTCTTTTTCGATTATTTAGCTTTTCAATTGTTTAATTAATGTCAAATATAAATGATATCAACGACAAAAGGGAAGATTGAGCTTCCCTTTTGTAATAAAATTTTGTATTAAATATAAATCAAACAGTGTATAGCTATTAGTAAGCTGCTGTAAAACGTCTGTTGATAAACTGTTTATTCGCGATCTCGTCAACGATGGCAACGGCAAGATCCTCAACAGATAGCCTTGAGCGGCCTTCTTGGTCAAATACGGGGGAATCCAATCCAGTGCGGTACTTACCGGTTCGAGCACCACCTGCATGTGGGTTCATCTCTATAGCAGGACTGATCATTGTCCAGTTAAGTTGATCTTCCTTACGAATAATATCCAGATAATCAGCCGCTGCTAATGCGCCGGGTTTGATTTCTTGCGGAAATTCAGGTGAATCGACCAGACGGTTGCCATCAATCAACAAACTTCCTGCTCCACCTACAACAATAAAACGTTTTACGCCGGCCTCTTTGACAGCCTGCTGGATGGCTAACGCACCTTTTGTAAAATCTTCGTAAAGGTTGGGGTTGGTCCAACCTGCATTAAAGGCCGAAATAACTACATCTGCGCCCGTTAAAGCGCTTACCAATTGACCATGGTTGTTGATGTCAACAGCTACTTTTGTTATGTTGTCATTCGATGGAATGCTTTCTGTATGGCGAGCGAGTGCAACGACGTCGTAATTTCGGTCAACCAATTCTTTGACAAGATGTGCTCCTACATATCCTGTGGATCCAATTACTGCTACTTTCATGTGTTTTTTAATTAAATGCTTTACTAAAATCAGCCAACGTCATTTTTTCCAAACGCACTACAATATCAGTGTCGACTTCCTGATAAAGTTCCTGCAATTTGGAATTGATGTTTTTACCGACAATACAAGCTGGATTGGGGTTGTTGAATTTACCCGATAGTTCATTTTGTTTTGTACTTTGATAAATATCCGCAAGGGTAATACGCTCTTTCTCATTATTTATGCGAATCCCCCCGCCTTTGCCCTCCTTACTGATTAATAAGGCAGCTGCTTTCAGGGAGGCAATTTCCTTGCGGACAACAACAGCATTTACCTGGATGCTTGAAGCAATATATTCGGAGGAAAGCCAATGTTCGGATTCCTCCAATTGTGCTAAGACCATAATGTGTAAAGCAGTTGCAAATCTCAAGTTGTGTAACATCCCGTTGCTGATTTTTCAATTTTGATAACACAAAAGTAATGCAAAAGGTTTTAAACTGAAATAAAAATTATTACAGTTTAAAACCTTCTGACAATCACATGATAAAAAGTCTTGTATTTTATTTTTTCTCGTTAAATTTCTTGTAACTGTCCATTACATAAACACGCAATGTCTCCTGGCTGCTGTTTTGGATAAACTTATAAGAAGGTCTGAATCTTTCTTTAAATAAAGCCAGTTCGGAACCGTCAAGTGGCGTTACTTCTTTAATAAGGTTATCTGTAAACTTGCGGTCAACCGCTCTTTTTTCCAGTTCCGCGACGAGAAGTTTGTAATTTGAGCGAGCCTGTTTCCCTTCCTTGCTGAATATACGGCTTGGAGAGATTCGGATCCCACCACGGTTTTGGCTAGCGTCCGAATACTTTCCAGCAATTTTCTCCCGTTGGATTTCAGCAGCGAGTCTGCTGTCGGTCATCCGTTCGACAACAACCTGATTTAATTCAATAGGGGTATTTATCCTGTTTAAATAGATTCTTCGCAAGCTCGTATCATAGATAAAAACAGTATCTTGTTCGTATCCCGTTGCCTTGATCAAGAGCAGATCGTTAATACTGGCATCGATCGTAAACGATCCATCCTTGTCGGTATGGACTTCTGTTTTGCTTCGTAAATTCTGGATCTGCGCAGCTCCTATCTTCTCTCCGCTGACAAGCTCCATAATAATGCCTTTGGTTTTTTCCTGCGCAAATAGTTGTCCGCTGAACAACGTTATCAATAAGCAGCTTAGAATCGTTTGTATGACCTTCATGGGGATATAATATATATACATAAATGAGCTCGTTACATTTCGGCTAGCATATGAAACCATTATAAACATTTTTTGATATGTTCGTAATGGCTTCATATGGTCCAATTTTCTTATCAAAAATAACGAATAGATTTTGAATTACTGCGCTAATTTGCCTTCCATATGTTATTGTCCGGATTCTTGTCTGGCATGACGTCATCGGGATCCAACTGTACAGACTTTAAGGTTTCATTTGTAGGGATTTTAAACTGCCATACATTATTTCTTTCCCAAACTTCCACCGGTAATTTTTTTCTTATTTTTTTACCTGAAACTGTAGTTGCCTCGACGATAATGGGCATAGGTAACTGTTCCAGATTCTCTACAGTAACCAACGCGCCCAGCAGGGGTTGATTGTTGACATAGGATACGGACTTAATAGCTTGATCCATTTGCCAGTTGTTGACAAACCAACCACGCCAGAACCAGTTGAGGCTTTCCCCAGTTCCGTTTTCGATCGCTTTAAAGAAATCCTCAGGAGTAGGGTGCTTATATGCCCAATCCTGGATATATTTTTTAAAGGCATAATCAAAGCGTTCTTTGCCAATGATTTCGTTGCGCAATAGTTTAAGTCCATAAGCTGGTTTATAATAGACAAGGGCACCAATGTTGCGCTCTTTCATATTTTGAGGCGTACTCATAATTGGCTCGAGATTTTGTGAGGTAAAGATATATGGACGACTAGCCTGCTGGCGATAATACTCGCCATTATTGAATTCTTGCGTTGCCAGTTCATTGATAAAAGTATTAAATCCCTCATCCATCCAACCATGCTCACGTTCGTTAGATGCGACAATCATTGGAAACCAGTTGTGGCCAAATTCATGGTTGGTGACCCCCCAAAGAGAACCTGCTTTAGCTTGATTACCACAGAATGATAAGGCAGGGTATTCCATTCCACCGACATTGGATGCAACGTTTACGGCTACAGGATAAGGGTATTCAAACCAATTTTTGGAATAAATTTCAATAGCGGCCTTTGTGTATTCTGTCGAACGCTCCCATGCATTATTGCTGTTGCTCTCCACTGGATATGCTGATAGGGCAAGGGCTTTTTTGCCGCTTGGTAGATTGATCTTTGCTCCATCCAATATAAAGGCGGTAGAAGAAGCCCAGGCAACATCCTGTGCATTGTTGAGCTGATATTTCCAGGTCAGCGTCTTTTTGTTCGGTCTGGAACTTTTTGCTGTTACTTCTTCGGCTGAGCGAATCAATACCGTTTCATCACTACGTAGCGCAAGCTGATATCTTTTGAACTGGTCTGCGGTAAATACTTCCTGTGGGTTTAAAAGTTCACCTCCTAGTACAACGATATGATTGGCCGGTGCGGTAATCTCGACCTGATAATTTCCAAATTCGCGGTAGAATTCTCCAGGCCCTGTATAAGGAAGTGTATTCCAACCTCTAATATCGTCATATACACAAAGCCTAGGAAACCATTGTGCAATGGCGTAGATTTTTCCATTCTTGGTATCAAGGATACCAGTACGGTCGGCACCATATTGTGGTACTGTATATTGATAGGTAATCTTGAATGTGATTTTTCCACCCTTACTTTTTAAGGCGGCTGGAAGTCGCAGTTGCATGCGGGTATCATCTATGATATGTTCTATGGCTTTACCATTGACATCAGTAACAGACTGGATTTGGTAACCACCATCAAATTTTGAGTTACCATCACCATACCGACTATTGGTCAATGGGGAAATCAATTGGCCGCGTCCCTGCTGTGAGAACATGTTTTGATCCAATTGCAGCCAAAGGTAATCCATATTATCAGGACTGTTATTGCTATAAGTAATCTCAACTGCACCGGTCACTTCATTGTTTTGGTCGTTTAGTGATGCCTGTATTTTGTAGTCCGCAGCATTTTGCCAATATCCGGGACCTGGTTTACCGGCCGCAGAGCGATAATCATTTCCATTATTTTTGAAAAACAAGGGCGCAAAGGCTTCAGAATAACTATAGTTGGACGTTTTTTCCTGGGAAAAGGACGGAAAAGCATAGCTCAGTGCAATCAGGCTGAAAGAAGCCAATGCAAGTCTTTTCATCATATCTGTTCGAATTAAATTACGTTTATTGGTCACAATATACAATGAAAAGTAGATAAGGCAAAAAAAAGCTCCATTTTAAGGAGCTTGCAACAACTATTTTAAGTTGCTCTTATAGTCGTCTTCATTGAATCCAAGTAAGACACCCTTACCATGTTCAATCACAGGACGTTTGATCAAACTGGTGTGCTCTTTTAGCACTTTATTGGCACTCTTGGCGTCGACAACCTGTGTTTGTTCTTCTGTTGTCAATTTCTTCCAAGTCGTACCTTTTTTGTTGACCAAAGACTGCCAGTCCACTTTCTTCTCCCATTCTTTAAGTTTTTCATCACTGACGCCTTCTTTTTTAAAGTCATGAAATTGAAAGTCAATCTGATTTTCTTCTAACCATGTTAGGGCTTTTTTTACTGTGTTACAGTTTTTGATACCGTATACCTGTAGCATAATGATTTCAATATTAGTAAGCCCAAATTTAATCAATCTTGGATGTATTGCCGGGATGTCTAGTGTGTTTTTTTTAATTGAATATGAGGAAATACGTGAGAAATAGATTGATTTGATTTGCGACTAGGGATAGGAGTATGTCTTTATCCCCAAATTTGTTGATTAGGGCAATAAATAAATTGATAGTGTATTTAGTACACTGTAAAAATTAGGAAGTAATAATTATTTTTAATAATTTAGTAGCTTTAAGAGTAAATAAAGATTAAAATAAATCAATAACAGTAATATGAGCCTAAAAGATTTTAAAGGTGTATTGACGGGAGATCAAGTACAAGAATTGTTTGAAGTTGCGAAGAAGCATAAATTTGCTTTGCCTGCAGTAAACATTATCGGAACAAATTCTATCAATGCGGTAATGGAAACTGCTAAAGCAGTGAACTCTCCTGTAATTATTCAATTGTCAAACGGTGGTGCACAATTCTATGCGGGTAAAACATTAAATAATGATAACTTGCAAGCTTGTGTATTAGGTGCGGTATCTGCAGCACAACACGTGCACTTATTGGCAGAGCACTATGGTGTGGCGGTAATTTTGCACACCGATCATGCGGCTAAAAAACTTTTACCTTGGATCGACGGTTTGTTGGATGCTGGTGAGAAATTCTTCGCACAACACGGTAAACCATTATTCTCTTCACATATGTTGGATTTATCTGAAGAACCAATTGAAGAAAATATCGAAATTTCTGCAAAATACTTAGCGCGTATGAAACCACTAGGTATGACTGTAGAGATTGAATTGGGTGTTACAGGTGGTGAAGAAGATGGTGTTGATAACTCAGATGTCGACAGTTCTAAATTATATACACAACCAGAAGAAGTTGCTTACGCATACGAAGAATTGTCTAAAGTGTCTGACAAATTTACCGTTGCTGCAGCATTTGGCAATGTACATGGTGTTTACAAACCGGGTAATGTGAAATTACAACCAGTAATCTTGCATAATTCACAAGAATATATCCGCGAGAAATACAATCTTGCTGCTGAGAAACCGGTGAATTTTGTATTCCACGGTGGATCAGGGTCTTCTCCTGAAGAGATTGAAGAGGCCATTTCTTATGGTGCCATCAAAATGAACATAGATACAGATATGCAATGGGCATTTTGGGATGGTGTTAGAGCTTACGAAGCTAAAAACCACGATTATTTGCAAGGACAAATCGGAAACCCTGAAGGTGCTGATTCTCCAAACAAAAAATATTACGATCCGCGAGTATGGTTACGTAAAGGTGAAGAAACATTTGTTGCTCGTCTGAAAGAAGCTTTTGCTGATTTGAATGCGGTTGACGTAAATAGTAAATTGTAAGCTAAACAAAATAGATATAGCAAGGTGTCCTAATTTTTAGGACACCTTTTTTTTGTCAAAATAGGTTAAAAAGTAAGATTATGGTGATGATTGGCGTGTTTTTTGACGTCAGAAATGCAGATAAGTCGATATGCGTATGCTATCCCGCTAGAATAAAGTATATGAAAATACTGCTGGAAAGCGGCATATCAAATAATTAAAAATTGAAAAATACACTATGAAATTTTTAGGAATTAGCGCGGTTTTTTTATTAATGGTTCAACTGGTATCTGGACAGGCAAAACAAAATGTGGGAGATTTTAGTTCAGTTGTCGCTACTGATAAAATACAAGTCGAACTGATCAAGGCCAATGAATCATTGGTGACCTTTGAAGGACAAAATTACGAAAATGTGAAGGTGGTCAATACAAATGGTGCTTTAGCTTTAAAAATGAATACCCTAAATATGTTGCAGGGTGGTAATATCTCTGTGAAAGTATATTATAAAAGTCTGAAAAACGTAGAGGCTAAAAAAGGCTCAAAGGTATTTGCAACGTCAAACAATGCAGTGGTAGCTGACCACCTCAAAGTCTATGCATCTGAAGGAGGCTTGGTTGATCTGTACGCAGACGCAAAAAGTACGGATGTCAAAGTAACCTCTGGCGCAACGGTAGCACTTTATGGTAAAGCCGACAAACAGGTGATAATCTCTAATTTTGGTGGTAAATATGAGGGTAAAGAATTTAAAACAAAAACAACTACCGTTACTGTAAATGGTGGTGGAAAAGCAGAAGTACATGCCGTAGATGCAATTGAAACAAAGACACGTGGGGGCGGTACGATAGATGTCTACGGCAAGCCAGAACAACGCGTTGAAAAGAAAATGGCAGGTGGAACAGTTAACTTCAAATAGGAAACTGTCTTGATTTTGTCAATTTTGACGCTATGAGTTTTTGATCAACTACTGCGAAAATTTAAGAAAATTAGAGTTAAAAGATCAAATAAAAGGTTTTAGGCTAGAAAGGGTGTTAGTATACGTTTAACCTTTTTGTTGAAAAGGTCAAATATTTTGTTTTTCTAGTCTGGAACCTTCTTCATTTGCGCTTAAAATACTTATTTTTGTGGGGGAATAATAAATATTGTATTATGGCAAAGCGTAATTATGTTTCAAATTCTACGGAATCTACGCGCATGTTTAAAAATGACTTTTTAGAGTCATTGACGAAAGTGCACTGGAGCGTACCTTTGATTTTCTATGTACCCGTAGTTGTTTTTTTTTCGTATAAAGCTCTAGTCTGGGGAGATGTTGACCTACTAACATATATTGGATATTTTGTTTTTGGATTGGCATTCTGGACTGCATTTGAATATGCATTACATCGTTGGGTATTTCATTTTCATCCAACATCAGAATGGGGGAAAAGGATTGCCTTTATTTTTCACGGTGTACACCATGACTACCCAAGGGATCGGATGCGTTTAGTCATGCCTCTTTCAGCGAGTATTCCATTGGCGGCCCTAGTGTATTTTGGATTTACATTGTTCTTTTCAAATGAGTTTATTTTGGCTTGCTTTTTCGCTGGGTTTATGGTGGGTTACCTGATCTATGATGAATGTCACTACGCGATGCACCATGCAAATTTTAAGAGTGGTATCTTCAAACGTATTAAACAACATCATATGCTGCACCATTATTCGGATCCTGAGAAAGGATTTGGTGTGAGTTCGTCTTTATGGGATGAAATCTTACGCTCGGGGTTTGAGGAAAAAGAACCCAAAAAAGAGACGTCGGCATTAAAAGAAGAAAAAGCATAACGCTTTTTAACTACATTATAATAAAAAGCCTTTGGAGATATCCAAAGGCTTTTTTGCTGGTAATATTTTCCTGTTTGATGGATGATATTATGAAAATGTAAAGAACTCTTCTTATGCAATGCCAATGAGCAATATATTGAAATGAAAAAGTATATACGAAAGACGCTCTAAATATACATTGAAAAGAATGAGGGAACGATTTTTTATCTTTATTGAACTAGTTGATACGCGGTGTAAATGCGCGCAAAAATGTATTCCAGAAAAAGAGAAGTATTGGCCTTGGGCTAAAGAATAAAAAAAATCCTGCAAGCGATAATACCTGCAGGATTTTTTTGTTTTCGGATATATTGTTTTTTTTATTTCAATACAAATTTGAATCCCAATGAGAAACGGGATGGTTCAAAGTCAGAGCCATGAGACAAATTCCACCATGGTTTCCAGTCAAAATGCATCGCCAATGGAGCTGAAGGAATACGGAACTCCAAGCCTAATGCTGGACGGATAGCAAAAAAAGTTTCGGTATCACCATCTTTCCAGTGATAGTCATCGTCCCAGTCATCATGCCATTTGCCATAATCTACAAACGATACTTGCGGACCAACACCTACGTACCAAGACAAACCACGTGTTCCTGGGATCCGCTGGTTGTAAGAATAATCTACCCCAACTACGGTGATGTTATCACCAAATAATACCTGTGCATTTCCGGCGTCATTGCCACCAAAGTTGTGTTTGATCTGCGGACCAAACAGTGATTGACCGTCCCCTAAGTCAATTCCCAAGCCGATAGCTGTGCGGTAAGGAGTTTGCGCATTTGCTTTATGGTTAATGGCAAATACGAATGTAAAAAGTGTCAGAATAGGTAGAAGTACTTTTTTCATGATATTTTTAAAAAATGTTAGCGTTAAATTTTCGAACTGAAAACTTTTGCTGTTATAACAAATATCTTGCCAAATAGGTGTTTCTTGCCGATTAAGGATGTTTTTTTTATTAACTAATTTATTTTAAGTGTATTAATTTCGTTTTATTTGACGGTGTGATACATCTAAGCTCAAATTGACAAAACGTTATCTGTTGCAGTATTGTTTATTTTATAAGTACATGATGAATGAACTAAAACTAATTGGTAATATAACGGGTTAAAATTTCTCACTATGGAGCATATTCAAATCAATAGAAAAAAAATAGAACAATGGCTCGCAGAAGGTTATGACGTATTACAGGAAGGCAAGCTTTTAAAAATCGAAGGGGACCTGCCAGAATTTTTGGCTCAATTTGATGATGAAGCCGAGCCAAAAACCTATTTGCTAAAGGAGTTGGTGACTTGGCCAGAAGAAGAACTCAAAAAATTGTAAGGAAACATGGAACAAATGAAGATAGCAGCGGAAAAAATAGTACCAATAGATTTTGAGGCAGAGGAACTACCTAGAGAAATCCGGGAATTACGCCCTGTTGTATTCAGAGAAGAAGCTTCTTATTGGTGCTTATTGGGCCCAGATCCGCATCGGGGTGTTTTTGGAAATGGCGAGTCGCCAGCGGAGGCATTGGAAGATTGGTTAATAAATCTTCGAAAACGGTTGAAACAATCAGATGAAAATGATGAATTGGTAAATTATATTAAGGATAGCCTAGATGCCTCTAACCGTGATGTCTGGTGATGAGATGGTCAATTTAGGATTTAAATTTAGCTAAAGTAGAATTTGTCTCAGGATCTTTTGATCAATATCTGTAAAATGTATTCTTTAACCGTTAAACAACGTTGCTTACTATTTATGGTTTTTACTGCACAAATTTAGAACTTATCCCTCTTTTCTTGATATAAAAATTTAACGCTCTACCTGCCTCGATCGGACGATCAGTACTCAAGATATCTGCACCGCGTTCAATGAAGCTGGCATATAGCTGAAATCCTTTTTTTGCAGCCTGTCTGTCTAGATTGCCTTGTGTACCCAGGATACACATAATACCATGATCATGCAGTACTTTGGTCAGCTGTGGATCAGCTTCACGTGTACCGACAAAGGCCAAGAGCTTATTGTCGGGAATATCTTTTTCGTTAAGACGGGTTAGATCATCTAGATTCTTCACCGAAGCGGATATCATCAGATCTCCTGCTAGATTGTGTACTTTACCTGCCTGACCGGCACTATAAGTAATGATAACAACGCTGGATTCAGCACGTTGTTTGCGAATCACATTGATCACGGATTCGTAAGGTACCTCATTTTTAATGTCCAGTGTGAAAATGACCTTACCCTTTCCCCATGCGAGCGCTTCGTCGAGTGTAGGGATTTTATAGGGCGTTATTTTCTTGTCGTTGTCTACCAACCTTAGTTTTTTGAGTTCGGCCAATGTACGTTCATTAACAGACCCTCGGCCTGTTGTGGTACGGTTGAGCGTATTATCATGCATCAGTACCAGTGCCGAATCTTTGCTAAGCCTGACATCGCACTCCACAATAACGGGCTGCAGGCTGGCATTATATGCAAAGGTTTCTAAGGCATTTTCCGGATAGCCTGAGGTAGGTCCCCCACGATGCAGGCTAACGAGCGGATAGCGGTTGTCATCATAGGTCAGAAATTGATAAAGGTCCTCTACCGTTGTCAGCTGAATACGCTTGCCCACAGGTAAACCGTCTGTGTCACCACCATGGCGAAAACAGCTGCTGACAGTTATACAGGTCAGGAATAAAAGGAAACAGTACAGGCGTATTCTCATTATTGACTATTGTGCGGTTATAAATTATGCTGGTTGATCAGGGTAACTAATGTTTCTATTGGTGTATTGAGCTGATCTATTGTCAGATGAGCCTGGGTATAGTAAGGTTCGCGTTCTGTTAATTTCTCTTCAATAAACGCCCTTAATTCTTCCGGTGATTTCCCGATAAGAATAGGTCGTTTATGTAATTTTGATTGCGACAGACGGTCAAATAGAGCTTTGGGCGTCATGTGTAGATACACTGCGTATCCATTGGCTTTGATCCAATCCATGTTATCAAAAAAACAGGGTGCACCTCCGCCCGTAGAGATAACGGCGCAGCTGTCCACAAATTTACGGAGCTGCTCCCGCTCCAGTTTTCGAAATTCTTCTTCACCGTATTGACCGAAATATTCAGTAATGCTCATACCGATCTGTTTCACAATCTCCTCGTCGGTATCGATAAAAGGTAAATCTAATTTGCTGGCCAGCTTTTTTCCCAATGTGGTCTTTCCACTGCCCATATAGCCAATCAAAAATATAGGTTTAGGCATATTGTATTATTTGTCCTTACTTAAAAATTTGTCTTCAATCGTCTTTGCGTCCGGGAAATTGTTGTAGTGCCATTTGCCCATTACATTTCCACCTTTTAAAAGGATTACACCCGGATTGGCTCTAACCATACTTTTCAATGGAATTAAATCCGCATAATAAATTTCTGCAATCAATTGCATTTTGTCACTCAGGTATTGTGCGTCTTTAGAAGCTGAGGCGGTCAGTAGGACAACACGGAGACCATTGTAATCTTTGGTCATCTGTGTCACTGTCTGATTGATTTTCTGGATGGCATTCATATTGGTTGATGAAAGATCCTTGGCGACGATAATAATATTATAATAAGGGTTTGCAATGATCTCCTGTGTATGATCAGCACCGTCTGCGTCAGTAATTAAAAGGTCAGGGATGGGAATATCATAACCTTTTTTGATGAGTTTACTTTCGGGCTCGCCGATGATTTCCCAAGACTCATCTTCCCATAGCTTATCTGCCATGTAAACTTTGTCATTCACTTTCTTGGTCTCGCCCGTTTTTTTGTTTTTCATAGTATAGAGCTGCTCAAAGACATCGCCCTGTTTACCTTCTGGAAGGACCATCAGGGATGGTAGATTGTTGCCAATTTTATAGGGCAAGAAATCAATAAAAGGAAGGTAATTGACCGTATAAATGCCAATTCCCAATGAAACGATGGCAGTAATCAGGGTGACAACAAATTGATTGCCCGACCCTTTTATAATGGACCGGATCTGTTTGCGGTTAAAGAAGATGATCAGAATCAAGGCCAATAGCACAAGATCTTTGGAAAAGGATTGCCAGGGAGTTAGTGGAATGGCATCACCAAAGCAGCCACAGGAAGTCACGACTTCGAAAAATGCGGAATAGAATGTCAGAAAGGTAAAAAAAAGGATCAATAACAGTAATCCCCAAGCCACCAAATTGGCATAGACGCCAAACAACAGTAGGGCACCCAAGAGGATTTCAAAGCCACAGATCACCACAGCTATGGCCGTAGCGTATTCATTGAAGGTGGTCAGGTGAAATACTTCAAAATATTCCTGCAATTTATAGCCGAAGCCTGTAGGGTCATTGGCCTTAATAAATCCAGAGAAAATAAAAAGAAGACCAGTGAAAATGCGACAAAAACCTAAAAGGTAATTTGTTTTAGTTGTCTGTTGTGCTGCTGTCATCATTCAATTATTGTTGTGCGAGTCCTAACTTAATTAAGGCAAAAACTGCGTAGTTAAGCATATCTTGGTAATTGGCATTAATTCCTTCGGACACGATAGTCTGTCCATCATTATCTTCGATCTGTTTGACACGGTGAATTTTCATTAAGATCAAATCCGTCATCGAAGAAACGCGCATATCACGCCAAGCCTCACCATAATCGTGATTTTTGGCCAGCATGAGGTCTCTGGTTTCCGTTACCTTTTCGGTATATTTTTGATTTACGAAGACGGGATCGAGGTTTTCCTCTCCATCTTCACCAAGATCAATTTGAATCATGGCCATAATGCAGTAATTAATGATACCAATGTATTCATCTACGACACCTTCACCAACTTTAGATACTTTTTTGATCTCAAGGGTACGTATACGTTGCGCCTTGATATAAATCTGGTCAGTAATGGAGGATAGCCGCATAATCCGCCATGCCGTACCATAGTCTTTTGTTTTTTTTATAAATAAATCTTGACAGTGCTTGATTACACTGTTATATTCCTGAATAGTATCCATATCGTTTTTGAAAAGAACTTGATGAGACAAGTCGAGATTATATGACAAATATAATTAGAAAATAGTACTTCTAATGGTCAAATGAATGTACAATTTGTGCTATTTTGCTAAAATATAAATAAATATTTGAGATATTTCCACCATCAAAACGTTCAAACGTTGTGGTGAAATAACAAATTTGTAGCGTACATGACGAACAAACTTGTAAATAAAGGTAAATTTATCTTAGTTTGTTATAATGCTCAACGTTGATGACCAACTTTGAACAGTAAGAAAATAGAAATTCATGAACTTTCAACAACCTATAATTCGCGAGGTAGAAATTATCCGATATGTTCAGCCATTTCGGGAAGGTGGATCTTTGCCTGCGCTAGTCGATGCGGACGATGGCTTTAGTTATGTCATCAAATTTAGAGGAGCAGGACAGGGCCGTAAGGCACTGATTGCTGAACTGATCGGTGGAGAGTTGGCCAGGCTTCTAAAATTAAGAGTGCCCGAAATCGTCTTCGCACATCTTGATGAGTCTTTTGGTCGCTCCGAACCGGACGAAGAAATACAGGATCTACTCAAATTTAGCGTAGGGAAAAACCTCGGGCTTCACTTTTTGAGTGGGGCGGTAACTTTTGATGCCAATGTCGACCTGATCGGAGCGGAAGAGGCTTCAAAAATTGTGTGGCTGGATGCTTTATTGATGAATGTTGACCGTACAGTACGGAATACGAATATGCTGATCTGGCATAAAGAGCTATGGCTGATCGACCACGGTGCAGCTTTGTATTTCCACCACAGCTGGGACAACTGGGAAGAGCAAGCGGTCAAACCCTTTGTGCAGATCAAAGAACATGTGCTATTAAAAAATGCCACCATCGTCGAAAAAATAAATGCTGACTTTAGCGCTATTTTTACAGAGGATGTTTTTCGTAAGATATTAGCTATTGTACCAGATGAATGGTTAGCGGACTCCGAACGTGAGCTGTCTGCGACAGAAGCGAGAGAGGTATACGTATCCTTCCTGAAACAACGTATGGCTAATTCGTCAATTTTTGTAAAACAGATAGAAGATGCCAGAAAAAACCTTATATGAATATGCTGTGGTACGATTGGTGCCACGTGTAGAGCGTGAGGAATTTATCAATGTTGGTATCGCGCTCTATTGCCGTAAATATCGTTTTGCTAAGATGGTTTATGCCGTAGATGAGCAAAAGGTACGCTCGCTCTGTCCTAAAATTGAACTGGAACTGATTGAAAACCATCTGTCCTCCTTTCAACGAATCTGTAATGGGGATAAAGATGCCGGAAAACTAGCAGCATTGGATATTACAGAACGTTTTCGATGGCTTACCGCCAAACGCAGCACGGTTATCCAATGTTCGGCCTCGCATCCCGGACTCTGTGAAGATCCCGAAGCAACATTGCAAAATCTGTTTGAGCGCTTAGTGCTCTAAGAGGGATAAGCAGGTTTCTAAATTGGAACTTGCACTAATGCGATGAAGAAATGACATTGATGAGGAAGTCTGGAGTTGTCCTAAAAATCAAATAAAGATAAAAAATGATTTAATCATATAGTTAAGTGGTAATAAGGCTTAATCTATCAATATTGTATAGTATCTTTGTTTAAGAATAGAGCTCTTGCAGATCAAAGAGAGACATTAAATTTGTATGTTTCTCCATTAGAATTCTATACAATAGAAACTTGAGCTAAGATTGTTTAATATTTACTTTTGAAGATGTATGATTTTTATCAACATATCTACGAGCAGCAATTAGCTGTTTTAGAAATGCCTTCCAATAAGAAGATCTGCGGCTGGGCTATCAAAATTTTGGATGTGCTTTTTCCGGAGCGAAATTCTGGCGAGATGAAATCGGTAGACGATGTGAAACTTGCTTTTGAACAATTTGAACTGGAACTGGAACAACTCCTTAGCAAATCAAAAGCTTGTGGTCATTGCGACCATGGGCAAATAGCCCATCAGTTTTTTGAGCGCATTCCAGCGTTGTATGAACTCATGTGCTGGGATGCTGACGCGTTGATGGATGGGGATCCGGCCGCTCAGAACAAGCGGGAGGTCGTACGTACTTATCCCGGTTTTTTTGCGATCTGTATTTTCCGAATGGCCAATGAGCTACATCGCCTTGGAGTCCCTCTGATCCCACGCATATTGACCGAGCATGCACATTCTAAGACAGGAATAGATATTCATCCGGGAGCAACCATCGGCCATCACCTGCATATTGATCATGGTACTGGATTGGTGATCGGAGAAACGTGTACAATCGGAAATTACGTTAAACTTTACCAGGGGGTGACGCTGGGTGCTCTGAGTGTGGATAAGGTGTTTTCGAATGTCAAACGTCATCCAACGATTGAAGACCATGTTATCATCTATTCGGGAGCAACGATCTTGGGCGGCGAAACACGTATAGGCCATCATTCGGTTATCGGAGGTAATGTTTGGCTGACAAGTTCAGTGGAACCTTATACTACTGTGTATCATCAGGCAACAGCGAAATTTATAGATTCAAAACCAATTATATAGATACATTATGGGAAATATTATAGATACCATCGGAAATACACCATTGGTGGAGATCACCCAATTTCATGAAAATACCAACGTACGGATCTTTGCAAAGATGGAAGGGAATAACCCCGCTGGTTCTGTCAAGGATCGTGCAGCCTTAAATATGATCCGTTCAGCCATGGAGCGTGGCGAAATTTCGAAAGACAGTAAGCTTATCGAAGCGACGAGTGGGAATACGGGAATCGCCCTGGCCATGATTGCCGGTATATATGGCTTGAATCTAGAGTTGGTCATGCCTGCATCGTCTACCCGTGAGCGTACACTGACTATGGAAGCTTTTGGTGCCAAGGTTACGCTATTGGAGTCCATGGAAATATGCCGGGACTACGCTGAGGCAAAAGCGGCAAATGAAGGCTATTTTATTTTGAACCAATTTGCCAATCCCGATAATTATAAAGCCCATATCAAAACCACAGGTCCTGAAATCTGGCGTGATACAGATGGAAAAATTACCCATTTTGTGAGCGCGATGGGAACAACTGGAACGATCATGGGAAATTCCATCTATCTCAAAGAAAAAAATCCGGCGATACAGATTGTCGGCTGTCAACCTACACCGGAGTCGTCCATCCCCGGAATCAGACGTTGGCCAGAAGCTTATCTGCCGAAAATATTTGACCCAAGCCGTGTGGATCGTGTCATTGATATTTCGCAACAGGAGGCGACCGAACTGGCGCGTGAACTGGTGAAACGGGAAGGAATTTTTGCGGGGATGAGTACAGGTGGAGCATTTGCCGGAGCCCTGAAAATTGCCAATGAGATTGAGGAAGGCGTCATTGTTTTTATTGCCTGTGATCGCGGAGACCGCTACCTGAGTTCAGACTTATTCGGTTAGTCCATTCTGGTGCAGCAAACCCGTATCTAAAATTATAACGCCTGTCATCATTACGCTCCGTTTTCGCGTATAATGACAGGTTTCTTTTTTGATTTTTTCTTATCCTACCCCTTGACCTCAATGGGTATTCTTCCTTGATCTGTAATATTGCTTTCGTGCTATTTCTCCTGTCCAAATGTTAGCAAATTACTATCCGGATCCAAGATGGAAAACTCACGCTGTCCCCAAGGTTTCGTCTCCAGCTTACCATTCGGATGGATGGTAATATTGCGCACTAAAAAAGAGTGATAGAGCTGGTCAATATCGTCGGTGCGGATATAGATCATGCCATAATTCTCCTCAGGTAGTAGCTCCTTAAATTCAAAAAAATGAATTTCGATCTGATCTTTTTTGATCATCAGATATCCTTCATAGTCTGCAGTGCCGCATAGGCTGAAGCCCAGTTGACCCAAGTAAAAATCGCTTGTGACAGCCTTGTCACGCATAGGTAATTTGGGGTGTATCGCAGTCAGTTTCATTGTTTATTTACTGGTTTTATTAGAATCTTACTGAAATATAAGTATTTATTTTTACTCCTGATACTGCTAAAGAAGCACTACCTATTGGGTCGTAATGGAAGTCTCCTTTTAGGTTCGCTGGGGTTGATATTTTAGTAAAACCATGTCTTTCAACAATTGACCATTTTCATAGATGGGCTGTTCGTAATTTTCAATAAAAAAATTCGTACGTAGATCATATTTAACAAAATCATTGCGCTCATAAAATCGGATCTGATCAAAGCCACAATCTGCCGTTCCAACAATCAGATTCGGATATTGCGCATGGTAAGTCTCTTGGATATATCGTAATATTTTGCTGCCAAGCCCTCTGTTTCGATGTGAGGGGGACACAGCAATATTTTTTATTTCCAAAGTTGCGTTATCAACGGGATACAAACAAAATACAGCGATGGACTGTTGTTCTTCCTGAACAACAAAGACAGCCGAATCAAAAAGATACTTGTTGATCGCGGCGATCGTTTCATCCGCCAAAAGCAACAAATCATAAGGGTAATCTTTATGATTTGTGATCGCTTTTATTGCTAAATCGGCTAACATGCAAATAGCTTACCTAAATTATTGAAGTGATTGCTTATCTGATTGATTTAATTGAAGTGGTATAAAAAGATAACGTCTCCCACATAGGCCGGCTTAGCGCTATCTTTAATTTTTAAAGTCGCTTCAATGGTTACTTTGACTACCCCCCGAAGATTGGCAACAGATTTAACATGTGTATGCAATTGTACTTCATTATCGACCAGAACGGGTTGTGCAAAACGCAGATTTTCGATACCATAGTTGATCTCCATTTTGACATTTCGTACTTCTGCTATTTGTTTCCACAAATAAGGAATAAGTGATAAGGTCAGATAGCCATGTGCAATGGTCGATTTAAATGGACTTTCTGTTTTTGCTCTTTCGTTGTCGAGGTGGATCCATTGATGATCTAAAGTTGCATCGGCAAACTGGTTAATTTGCTTTTGGTCAATTGTATGCCATTGAGATTCGCCTAATGACTTTCCTTCAAAGGCTTTGTACTCTTCATAATTGTTAATTATTGTCATATGTTATGTCTTTATCGCTTTTCGATGGAATTTGCTCCGTAGGGTACACGCTGGGATATCAAATTTTGGCCAAAGATAACCATTGTCGTTAGCAATCCAAGTATGTCCGTTATTATATGTCTATTCGTTAAAATGTTCGCCGCACGAGCAATAGCAGATAATCACCGTATTAAAATGTCCGGGTCTGTGATGTGTTGCCGTATGTTTTTTCTACATAAGACTTGAAATTGTCAAGAATGGCTTGCCACCCCTGGCGTTGTAGATC
This sequence comes from Sphingobacterium sp., assembly GCA_029239355.1. Classification (GTDB taxonomy): domain Bacteria; phylum Bacteroidota; class Bacteroidia; order Sphingobacteriales; family Sphingobacteriaceae; genus Sphingobacterium. Next base: position 13,230 of record JAQZAZ010000036.1, on the reverse strand, counting down.
GATCGGATTTTCGGATTCGGCATCGAAAATAACTTCGACGTCGGTAGCAGCTTTTTTTGGATTGAAATTGATCGTTACATGGCGGCCATCCGGCATCACATAGGCTATTTTTTTAAAGGGCTCAAGTTCGGTATAGGTTCCTGTAAAGTCAAAACCCGCCGAAGCATCCTTTGCTTCCATACGATTTTTAAATTTTCCCCCTATGCGCAAATCGTTAACCGCCTCAATGCAATGCCAGCCTTCGGAGGCTCGGTTCCATTGCATAATATCTTCAGCAGAGGTATAGGCGTTCCAAATAGTCTCCACACGTACGCCAATATGTGTTTGTATTTTTATCTGCTCCATATGTCGTTAATAATATTTCTAACGTAATTACTGTTTCTATACTAATAACAGGAAAATTTATCTTTTGTTATGTCCCTAGATGACATAAGCCCGATATTTCCCAAAAAAAAATAGCGGGATGGTAGCCTGATGCGTTCGTGCTGCAAGGTAAAACAATTTTGAACTATGAGGGGGGGATTTGACGGGTTTTTGCTAACTTTATGAAGGTGAATCCTTAAACCCATTTATTATGTCTCCAAAACTTCTTGTCGTATTCTTTTTATCGATTTTATCGAAACAAATCTTTGCCCAGAAATACCGTACCATAGAAAATATTAGCTATTGTAAAATTACTGATACCGACGATTATAAAAAAGAACGTTGTAAGCTCGATCTCTATGTTCCGACCGATCGGAAGAATTTTTCCACGATCGTGTGGTTTCATGGTGGAGGATTGGAGGAAGGGAATAAATTTATTCCATTAGAACTTAAAGAGAAAGGTGTGGCGGTGGTTGCTGTTAATTATAGGTTGAGTCCCAAAGTGAAGGCGCCCGATTATATTGAAGATGCAGCGGAAGCTGTTGCCTGGGCTTTTTCCAATGTCGCATCCTATGGGGGCGATCCGGCTAAGATTTATGTTTCAGGCCATTCCGCTGGTGGATATTTGGCTTTAATGATAGGACTCGATAGTACTTACCTTCAAAAACAGGGTGTCAGCGCAAATAAAATAAAGGGACTGGTACCGATCAGTGGTCAGACCAACACACATTATACAATCAAAAAAGAGCGTGGACAGTCGATGGCAATTCCGCAGATGGATCAATATGCGCCGATATCCTTTGCACGCAAGGACGCACCCGCTACTGTATTGATTACCGGCGACCCACAATTGGAACTTCCGGCACGATACGAAGAGAATGCGCATTTGGCAGCTATATTGAAACAGGTCGGGCATACAAAAACATCTTTGTATCAATTACAGGGCTTTGACCATGGTGGCGTATATGCGCCCGGTTGCCTGCTGATGCTTAAATGGATTAAGGAATTGGAAAAATAGCGAGCTAATCATTTTTTTAAACTGAACGGTAATCTTATAAATAAAATAAAAAATATTACAACATCGATTTGAAAAAATTAGCGACCTTTATTTCGTAGTAAGATATGCTTTGGTGTGTTGTAACCAAGGTGTCATTGAAGAAAAATAAATTTTAATCCATTATGTGGGCAAAAGTCAACAACCTGTTGGTTATCTGTATGTTGGGGCTATTTTTAGTTCCAGGCCAGGTGTTTGCCTGCGATCGGGCTTCTGACAAACCTAAACAGGAGAAGAAAAAGTCCTGCTGTTCGGAAAACGATCAAGATTTAAACGCTACCGATAATGCAAAGGGTGTAAATGATGCCAACAAAAATCAGGAATTAAAAAATACTGACAAGGATCGAGATGTAAAAGATACCAAAAGCAAAGATTGTTGTAATGATGTACAAAACGCAAAAGATCATGGTGATGAATGTGGTAAACGTTGCAGCGAAAAGTCATGCCGTACTTTCATGCAATACAGTCCCATGATAGCTGTTTATGGAACGGATTTTATGCCACTTTCGGAGACCAGTCAACTAAAACTATCCACTTTTTATAAGCAACCTTTTTGTGCGGATGCTTATTTTTCGATTTGGCAGCCTCCTAAGATAGCCTAATAATTGATAATAGCCTATGCTATGTCCTTTTGGATCGTTATCTGCATCCAAAATCCCTTTAATCATTTTTAAATGAAAACCGTCATTGGATCATATGATCTTTTGGTGTTGCTTCAGCACTTTAAACGACTGTTTTCATTGGTATTCATTTAATCAAAAATTATCCATCGTGAAATAGCCTTATGAAAAGTACAAGTACTGCACAAAATAAGCGGGTATTACAGACGGTGTTTAAAGACAAATTGAGCATAACAAGCTCGAAAAATAATTATTTAGCTATGAAATCAATTTCACTAATTGGTATGGTAAGCCTCGTGTTACTGACCAATATCACAATACATGCTCAGATCAAAAATGCGACAACAGCAACAGTAAAGATATTCGGAAATACTCCAGCCGCGAAGACGGCCATTGAGAAGGAGGGTAAATCGGAAAAAACCGCTAAGGTACTGTGGGATCAAGAAACAAATATGGCGACTATCACCTATGATGCGTCAAAAACAAATACGGATGAGATCCTAAAGCGTATTGCTTTAGCAGGGTTCGATAATGAGAAATTTCTGGCTCCGGATGATGTTTATGCCCAGTTGCCTAAAGTGGATCAATACAGCAGAACATTGAAGCCAAAGTCGGAAAGCCAGCATATGACAGTCACTCCGCAGGACGGACATCATCATATGTCGACAGCTGATCATTCCAGCCATCAACCAACAACGGAAACAGGAAAGGGTAAAGAAACGCAGTTGACAGATCTGCTCAATCAATACTTTGCGCTAAAAGACGTGCTGGTGAAAACAGATGCTTCAGCAGCGGCGGTGAAAGCCTCCATATTGCAGGCAGCCATAAAAGCAGTGGATATGAATAAGCTTGCTTCTGCCGAGCACACGGTCTGGATGAAAGTGATGAACAACTTAACTACCGACGCAACAGCCATCGCTAAGGGGAAAGATGTGGACAAACAACGGCTCGCATTTGCTTCGCTTTCCCGCAATATGTATGAACTGATCAAAGTAGGTACTTTAGAAAGTCCTGTCTATTATCAACATTGTCCGATGTTTAATCAAGGGAAGGGGGCGAATTGGTTGAGTAAGGAAAAATCCATTAAAAACCCATTCTTCGGATCGCAGATGATCAGTTGTGGAAGCACAGTTGAAACACTTAATTAATCCATCGCCCCACCAACATGCGGCCAAGATGAGTGGAGCGACTACAGTCGTAGCTTTACTTCCTAGCTTTTAAGTGTAGTAATATGGATAAACTATTTGATAATGAATTTGTTGATAGTTTGTCGGTGATGCTTTTCCTTATAGGAGACCATAGTGTGCGACTGGTCTGCCAGTATGGTGTAGGGCCTAAGGACGATGCCGTTTTAATCAAGCAAACGTATGAAAGTAAGTAAAAAGAGAAATATAAATATCGTATTAACAGTTGTTTTATTCGTAGCGACACAAGTCGCCGTGTTTGCCCAGAAGGTGGTACGACATGACCTGTATGTACGGGATAGCATTGTCAATTATGCCGGCAAAGCAAAACGGGCCATTGCCGTAAATGGACAGATTCCCATGCCTACTCTGACATTTACAGAAGGGGATACCGCTGAAATCGTTGTTCACAATGAGTTGAAAGAGAGTACTTCACTGCACTGGCACGGTGTCTTTCTGCCAAATAAAGAAGACGGAGTACCGCATCTGACCCAGGAGCCGATCAAACCTAATTCGACTTATACCTATCGTTTCCCGATTATCCAGCATGGAACACACTGGTATCATTCACACTCGGGTTTGCAAGAACAGATTGGTATGTACGGTAGCCTTATTCTGAACAAACGTGCGGGTGACAAGACTTTTCGCAAAGGGATAGATGACCTGCCTACTATTCCGGTCATCATAAGCGAATGGACAAATTATAATCCAGACAATATCCAACGTATGTTACATACCGGCAATGACTGGGCAGCCATTAAAAAAGGGGCTACGCAGTCTTATGCCGAAGCAATTAAAGAAGGAAAATTCAAGACAAAGGTCACCAATGAGTGGAAGCGTCAGCTTGCCATGGATGTCAGTGATGTCTACTATGACAAGATTTTAATGAATGGTGCCTATACGACGGATTTAAAAGAGGTGGATGGGAAAAAATTGAAAACGGGAGATAAGGTACGTTTACGGATTTCAAATGGTGGCGCTTCATCCTACTTTTGGTTGCGCTATGCGGGTGGAAAAATTACCGTAGTCGCCAATGATGGAAACGATGTGGTCCCCGTAGAGGTGGACCGGTTATTGATCGCGGTATCGGAGACCTACGATGTGGTCCTGACGATTCCTAATGAGGGAACAGCCTACGAGTTTATGGCTACAACGGAGGATCGGACGCAATCGGCAAGCTATTTTGTTGGTAATGGCATCAAGCAATTGATTTCACCACTCCCTCGTCTCAAATATTTTGAGGGAATGAACATGATGAATGACATGATGAAGATGGACGGTAATCTGAATGATATGGGCATGAATATGAGCCTGAATCAAATGGATATGAATGTCGTCATGTACCCTGAAATTACCGGAGATGGAAAGAAAAAGGAAGATCACAGCAAGCATAGTGGTATGGATCACGGGAAGATGAAGGCCGATGAGGATCCAAACCGTTACAATGCGAATGCACTGGGTGATATCGTCACATTGAATTATGCGATGCTGGAATCTCCCCATGAGACCGAATTACCGAAGAACGCTCCCGTGCGCGATCTTAAATTTACCCTTACAGGAAATATGAACCGCTATGTGTGGAGCATGGATAATAAAATTCTTTCGGAGACCGATAAGATTCCGGTGAAGAAAGGGGAAGTGCTACGGATTACTATCTACAACAACTCAATGATGCGCCACCCGATTCATTTACATGGCTTTGACTTTAGACTGCTGAATGGCAAAGGAGCAAAAGCTCCATTGAAAAATGTGGTTGATATCATGCCAATGGAAACAGATACCATTGAGTTTTTGGCAAATGAAGAAGGTGATTGGTTTTTTCATTGCCATATCTTATACCATATGATGGCCGGAATGAACCGGGTATTTGCTGTGGATGACTATAAAAATCCATATCTACCCGATAAAGCCAAAGCATATAAGGAGTTGCAAATGGAAAGCAATATGACGCATTTTATGGCGCAGAATGACTTTGCGACAAATGGAAATGATGGCCAGGCGATGTTCCAGAATGCGCGCTGGCAACTGGGATCGGAATGGCGATTGGGTTACAACGACATGCATGGTTACGAGGTGGAGACACACTTGGGACGATTTTTCGGAAAGATGCAGTGGTTTATGCCTTTTGTAGGTTTTGATTACCGTTACCGCCGAATGGGTGACGATGAACATGAAAAGAATATCTTCGGTCAGGCCAATAAAAAGGATAGCCGCAAAGCGGTGAGTCTGGGTTTTATGTATACGCTACCGATGTTGGTGAATTTTCAGGCCGAAGTGTATCATGACGGTATTATCCGATTGCAAATGATGCGGGAGGATATCCCGATTTCACGACGAATACGTGGCGATTTTATGGTCAACTCGGATCTTGAGTATATGGCCGGACTGAATTATATCATCACAAAGAATATGGCCTTCAGAACACATTACGATAGTGATATGGGATTTGGTGTGGGACTATCGTTGAATTACTAGCATTTTGTGGATAAAAAAGGAAGGCACTTCATTTGAATGAAGTGCCTTCCTTTTTTATCTTGTTTAGGTGATTTAAATCATCCATTTAAATAGACTCGCTCCCCAAGAGAATCCTGCCCCAAAAGCAGTCAGCATCACTAAGTCACCGGTATTTAGTTTTTTAATGTTCTGCCAGATACACAAAGGGATCGTCGCTGCAATGGTATTACCTAGATATTCGATATTACTAAGTGCCCTGTTTTCAGGAATATTGAGGCTACGACCAACTGCGTCGATGATACGTTGGTTGGCTTGATGTGGAATTAACCAGTTGATATCTTCAATCTGTAAGTTATTGCGCTGTAAAACGGTATTGCAGGCATCACTCATCGATTGAACAGCGTGTTTGAAGACTGTTTTACCATCTTGTTTGAGAAAACGGTTGTCATTTATTGGAAGGCTGCTGTCGATCGGGTAGAGGGAACCTCCGGCTTCGATCTTCAAAAATTCACGTCCAGCACCATTGCTACGCAAGTAGGCATCCATAACACCACCTTCAATTGAAGGTTCAAGCCAAATTACGCCAGCGCCATCTCCAAATAGAATATTAGTGGAACGATCTTTTAGATCGACATAGGTACTGATGTTATCTGCGCCGACAACAAGTATATTTTTGTAACGTTGTGTCTCCACAAGCGACGAAGCCATATCCAACGCATAGAGGAAACCTGAACAAGCGGCATTGACATCAAATGCCCATACATTGGTCAGTCCTAATTTTTCGAGAATAATATTAGCCGTTGCTGGCATGGGCATATCTGGTGTAGATGTTGCTACGATAAGCGCATCTACTTCCCGCAAATCTTTATTATATTGTTTTGCTAAATCCTGAATGGCTTTGACGGCCATGTCCGATGTGGCAAGATTTTCATCCAATATCCTTCGCTCTTTAATTCCCGTACGTTTGATAATCCATTCATCGGAGGTCTCGCAAAACTGCTCTAAATCGGTATTGGATCTTCTGTTTGGTGGGATATATCCACCAACCCCAGTTATTGCTGCATAAGGCCTGCTCGGTATTCTTTCAGTCATAAAATAATGTACTCTTTTCTCTCTTTTTCTACAGCCAAATCTTACAAATTAGTCAAGTTGTGATTTTGCGCCGTAAAACTACGGTTAATTTGTACAACTAAACGCTGAAAAGATAGGTTTTTGACAAAATAATTACGTTTTTGAGTAAAATTAACCGTTTTTAACTTTTATCCTATACTATTCTTTTAATCGGTCTTGATGAGGCGAAATTATATGCTGTTGGCGGTGTGTTTGTCGAAATTTTAATCTTTTTAGTCTTTTCAAAAGGTCAAAACGGTCTAGCAATTTTTGGCCTATTAGCGCACTTATCCAGAATTACGTGCAAGTTTGAGCAGCTCTGCCAAGCTCCTGATTCCCTCTTCGATCAATTCTTCAGAAAGGGATCCATAACCTAAACGCAAACCGCCGTAACTATCGTCTTTATGATAGTTGTCGGGATGGGGTATATGAATGGATTTTTCTTTCAGCTTTTTGAAGAGCAATGTCCAGTCTACCTGATGCTTGAATGCCAGCCAGACGGCTAGTCCACCTTGCGGACAATGGTAACTTACATGCTCTGATAAATGGAGATCCAGTTGCTTGAGCATAAAGTCACGTTTGCCTCGGTAATAGTTGGTTGCTTTGCGGATATGTCTTCTCACGGTACCGTCCTGAATAAGTTCTAAAACAGCCTGCTCCATAATATTGTCACCTTGTATGTCGATAAGATAACGTAGTTGAGCAATTGCTTGCAATAAATGGTCATTTTTGCTGACCAGATAGCCTATACGAAGTGCGGGGGCAACGACTTTGCTCAACGTTCCGATGTAGATCGAATGTTGTAATTCGGGCGCCGAAGCCAGTGGATAGTATGGGGTATGGTCGAAATGAAATTCGTAGTCATAGTCATCCTCAATGATCGTGAATCCATATTGATTGGATAATTGGATCAGCGCTGGCCTACGGGCGGGGCTTAACGTCGCCGTTGTTGGGTATTGTCTATGCGGTGTAAGGTATACCGCTTTGATATTTTTTTTATCCTCTAGATGGGGTATCATTTCTTCGACAAGGATACCTTCAGTATCAACAGGGATCTGTATAAGTTTTGCTCCGGTATGCTCGAATATCTTCCATGCAGCGTGGTAGCCGGGAGACTCAACAAAAATATAATCATCTTTCTCCAGTAGGCATTGTGCAATAAGATACATCGCCATTTGGCTTCCTCTACTGATACATAGGTTGTCCAGGGTAATATTCATATTGCGTTCCTGGTTGAGCATGTCCGCTATGGCTTGCCTAAAATCAATATGTCCCCTCGGATCAGCGTAGCCCATCATCTTCCATCGGGCACTCCGTTTGAAAATCTGTCGATAAGCGCGTCCGAGCTGATCGATCGGAGCAATCTTGCTGTCTGGATTACCATCATCGAAGATAATGCGCAACGGTGTCTGAAGAGTTGATACGGATTTGATTCGGGTGGAACTTTCAGCTTTGGAAAGCAAAGATGGGAGTTGCTGGGCCACAAAAATTCCACGGCGCTGTTGACTCACGACCCATCCTTCACTCAGGAGCTGTTGGAAAGCATCAACAACCGTATTGCGGTTTAGTTTCAACTGTGTGGCGAGGGCTCTACTGCTCGGTAAGGTTGTGCCACGAGCTAGTCTGCCCGATTGTATATCAGCAGCAATACTATCTGCTAGTTGTAAATAAATCGCCTTTGTGGAAGATCGGTCTATCTCCATTGTCAAATTCCAAGGTCTGAGCATGGGTCAATTTTATTCGGTAATTCACCCAAAGATACAATTGTTCTTTTGGATTGAAACCCTTTACGATGATTCGATCGCATTTGTTTTTCAGGTATTGGGTTTGAGATGAGCTGTTTACTTCTGGTGGTAGTAACTGGACTATTTGCTTTAAATTGATCCTGGACTACCTACAAGGAAAGATTTAATCTGATTTTTGGGTTTAACTAAATCTTGACCATTTGATGAAACCATTTCCTGTATTTGAAAAATTGGATATCCAGATTGAACGTGCGGCTGGCTGTTTCGTATATGACCATCAGCAAGAGGCCTATTTGGATATGTATGGCGGGCACGCTGTTGTCGCTGTGGGGCATACACATCCGCATGTTGTCGATAGTACCTTGCAACAGTTGGGCAAGATTGGCTTCTATTCGAATACGATATATAATGACTTGCAGCATCAACTGGCACATCAATTGGGCCTGATGAGCGGATACACCGACTATGCGGTATTTTTTTCGAATTCTGGTGCGGAAGCAAATGAAAATGCCTTGAAACTAGCCTCGTTTTTTACCGGAAGGAAAAAGGTGTTATCCTTATCTAATGCCTTTCATGGCAGAACCTCCGGTGCTGTATCAGCGACTGATAATACGAGCCTCCGTGCTGCTGTAAATGATAATGGTCATTACTTTTTCAGTCCATTCAATGAGTTGTCCAGTTTGAGAAAACAATTGGAAACCGAGGCATATTGCGCAGTGATTGTGGAACCGATTCAGGGGGTAGGCGGAATTCAGGTCGCCACAGATGAATTTCTACAGGAAGTCAGAGCGATCTGTACAAAAACAGGCACCTTGCTTATTCTCGATGAAATCCAATCGGGGTATGGCCGTACCGGAAAGTTCTTCGCACACCAGCATGCCGGAATAAAGGGGGATCTGGTTACTGTGGCGAAGGGAATAGCCAACGGTTTCCCCATGGCGGCGACAATTATTTCCCCCACGATCAATCCTCTAATGGGGCAATTGGGGACGACCTTTGGCGGCAATCATTTGGCTTGCGCGACTGCAATAGCGGTATTGGAGGTTCTCCGGGATGAAAAGCTGATTGATAATGCGGCACAGGTAGGTGGTTTTTTAATGCATGAATTAAGGCATATCGCTGCTGTGGCTGAGGTGAGGGGTAAAGGCTTGATGATCGGTGTAGAGTTTGATGCCGATATACAACAACTGCGACAGGAGCTGCTATTTGACGAGAAGATCTTTACTGGATATGCCGGTGCTTATACATTAAGGCTACTGCCACCGTTAAGCTTTACAATGGAGCATGCACAGATTTTTTTAAGGAGCTTAAAGAAATTGCTTGAAAAAAATAGCCGTTATTTCCAAAACCGTTCTTATCACATAGGATAGTTAGTGAAGAACTGTATACTGCAGCCTTTTATGCAAATAAAGGAAATTGCCTATCAGTTGTAATTCGTGAAGAACTGCATGTCGCTTTCAAGGACGGTATTCTATTAATGAACCGTGTCTGAGGGGATATTCTTTTGAATGTGTGAGTTTAGCTTTTTTCTTGTATTAATGACGTCAAAAAAGTAATTTCACAACAGATACTTTAATTAGATAGATACACGGAAACAGATGTCGACAATTACGAAGGGTTTACCAACAGCCGGATTGATTAGTATAGCGGATAACAAAATATTACTGGCCTACAGCAATAATAAAAATGCCTGGTATCTGCCAGGTGGCAAAATAGATGCGGGGGAGGATTCATTACAATCACTCCGTCGTGAGATTTCAGAGGAATTGAACATAGATCTTGACCCGCAAAAGATTTCGTACTATTGCCATATTACCGCTCCAGCCTATGGTATCATCCCTGAGGTGATCATGGAACAGGATTGTTTTCTGTATCCACTTACGGAAACGATACAACCAAGTAACGAAATAGGAGAAGTGAAGTACTTCTCCCATGAAGATTATTTACACGAACCTATTCAGGTTATCGGCGTGTTGCATGTTTTTGATCGGTTGAAAGCAGATGGCCTGATTTAAATTAAAGGCCATAACTATGCTTAGATACCATAGCCCTCGTTGGCACAATTGATTGTTTTGGTATTTTGTATTGGATCTATCTTTCCAGTCTTGGTGTTCAATCGCCATGCTTTGAGGGTCTTGTTGAAATATTCTTTGTCTTCCTCGACAACACTAATAGCAACAATTTCGCTGTCAAATTTGTTGCCTACTCTACAGTTGCAAAGGCTAAGTTGTTCGTTGGCTTTGAGCTTACGAATATTGATTGTATCCAGGATCTTATATTTCACTTGACCATTTCCCTTCTCCTTGTCATCAAGCAATTCATTCAAAATACAGATCCCGTTTTTATCGCTGGTATAATACCCAGCCGCAAAGCGATAGTCACCACTTGCACTTTTGTTTGCATCTATCACTGCACCTGATGCATGGGCATAGCTGGCCAATCCCGGAATTTCATTAATCTCCCGAAATATTTTTCCATATAATGGATTTTTCTGATCTTGAATGGTGTTAAAACTTGACCAGCTGCAGATGGCCAATAATGCAAATAGTATACTTGTTAAATAACGCATAGCTTCGATTGTTTTGAATACAGTATTAAAGATAATAAATCTTGTTGCATTCTTAAATTACGATATTTATATTTTGCTCATCGACTGTTAAGAGGGGCTATTCATATTTGGAAAAATCTACGGCAAATATACAGCGATTGACCTGACTGCCATTCTGTGCCCCGGCATTGGGTTCGAATTCGGTCAGACTCCAGAGATAACCATAAGTTGCTTCATAATATAGGGATTCGGCACCATAGGGCCATCTGTAACGGACGGTGTCATCTGCGCCATCGCTGTAGCGTGCCAATCTTGCATTGGATCCGTAGGAATTGCTCGGAGATCCTGTGCAGGATAGCCATGTCCGGTTTCCTTTTCGGAATACACCTTGAATCCCATGGGCATGGTTATCAGTAAATAGACTGTTTTTTGGTGTAACTGTAACAATACCTGAATTTTGAAGTTTACCATCCGCATCAATAGGGAAGCCAAAAACTTGTGGCACGATGGCGGCATCAGCGCTGCCAGCATAGTATTGGCCAGTCCAAAATTGGGTTCCTTCATCATTGACTTGAATGGTTGAAAAGGGACTGGCATTATTGATCTTTTGATATCCTATTTGTGGTAATATATACCGATAGTTGAATGCATATAAATTGCCATTGGCATCTTTTCCGCATTTCTCGCTGGTGTCATCACCCGTGCTAACTTCAATAATTTTATCAAGATCGAACACCCTGACGCCCAGATTTGTGCTACTCAGGTAGATTTTGCCTTTGAAGTAGGCGATTCCACCGGCATGTACTTTAAGTGGAGCATAAGTGCCATATTGTGTATGGCTTGTCGTTCCGCTAGGAATATCGGGTTGAACCAGAAGGATATGGCGGTAGGTCAGATAGGTACTCGAACTTGGGCTAATGTCGATCAGGGTAATACGGGAACCTTTGTGTTCAGCATTATTCCGAGCATACCAGCTGACCAAAAGATAACGGACTCCATCTTTTGTGAATCCGGCAATACCCTGTGGCCGCCAGATGGCCGTGGTTTCATCATCACTATTCCACCGGATACCCCGCACCCGATTTTCTTCGGGAATGTTGAACCCATATACCTCGGTGTAAGCACTCCCACCAATGGCCTGACGGTTTTTATTTACCTGGGAAGGATTTAGAAAACTGAATCCTGAATTGATATAGGTACTGGTATTGACATAATTGTTGGCACTAACAGCAGCAGCAGTTGTGCTCGCTTTAAGTTTTGAAGCTGTTTCAGTTTCTATGGACGCTGGAGCTATTTCATTTTTTTGACAGCTGACGCTCGCCACTGCAAGCATAAAAATCAATCCAAGTGTTTGTCTTTGAATCATCGTTGTAGGTTTATGTAATCGTATACAATCCGAATAGTAAATAGTTTGTATGCTAATTGCGAAACTAAATGATTCAACTATTATTTGGATAAACGTAATATTAAATCTGTATTACGTTTGCTATCTTTTTGTTTATAGTCTTTATTTTATGGGGCTTAGTGTTCCAACCTTCTGTAAATGAGTAGCCCCCTATCAATGATCTTGTTTAATGAGATAATATCAGTGATAGGGAGCTATATTTATCCAAAGCGCAACTTATTTTGTAGCCTCTGTTTTTTCTTTTTGGGATTCTTTGTATACTTTGCTGTCCTCATCGTCCATGTCCATGTCGAGGTCTTCCTCTTTGTATTTTCCCATTTTGAGTTGAAAATTATCAGCGGTACCGGTGATGCGCATCGGTATTCCGAAGATTCCAAATGGAGGCAGCCCAAGTCTGAACCCTAAATTCATCCGTCCATCTAATGTAACCTGGCCTTCAAATCGTGGTCTGAATCCCATCATCTTCATTTTGGTACGTTCGATGGTCATGACATTGTTCTTGATATGCGATTTGATGACAACTTTTTTCACTTCGCCGTCTTTCAATTTTTCTTTTGAGGTGGATTCACTGATGCCATTCAGTAATTTGAAACCTCTGAATTTAATCTGGTTCAAGGTCAGGCTACCCTCACCGACAATGGAAGGCATCACGGGCTGCATATTACCGTTCAGTAAACCTCCTAATTTATAATCCAGCGATACAAGGCCATGCGCATTTTTGGCAGCAGTCACCATTTCTCTGAACAT
>JAQZAZ010000210.1 GCA_029239355.1 Sphingobacterium sp. | reverse complement strand
AATGTCCACCTAAACCTTTAACTTTAACCTTTAACGACAGGAACCCCTTTTCGGCACAGCCAATTAGCGCGACATCTGAATTAACTCCTTTAACAGATCCTTTCTCGATAATGAGTCCACCCTCATCGTAGACAGCTTCGAATCGTAGTCCCTTACGCTGGAAATCTGCAGCAATTTTGCTTGCCCCAAGTTCGCCCCCAACTTCCTCATCAAAACCAAACGCAAGATAGATATCACGTTGAGGCCTTTGTTCATCACGCAATATTTGCTGCATGGCCTCAAGTAATGAAAAGAGCATCCCTTTCATATCCAATGTTCCGCGCCCATAAATCCGACCATCTGCTACTGCACCAGAAAAAGGGGCATAATCCCAATCTTCTGCTATTGTGGAAACTGGGGGGAGTGGTTTGTCTGAAGGACGGAAAACATGTTCGGATTTGTTTTTAATTTCAGCTGACCCCGGAGGAACAACATCATAATGGGACAAAAATAGGAGTGGTAATAAATTGCTATTGCTACCCTTAAGTTTAAAAACTAAACCATAGGAATGGACTGTATAGATCTCCAATTGTTGGTGAATAAGCGGATAACTTGCTGCGATATACTGCTTAAAAGTATCAAAAGGGGCGTATACAAATAAATTGGGGTCACCATTGGAAACGGATGGTATTTTAATTCCCCCTGCTAATCGGGATAAGATGCTATCATTGCTTATGGGCTGGAATGCTTGTGCATCGGATTTTTTTGTCTTGGTAAAAGGGAAGAGCAATGTGTTGATCACTAAACCAATAAAAATCACAACCAGCAATAACAATAGAACCAAAAGTAGCTTCTTCATAATAGCGTTGTTTGCGGTGGAACGTTTATATCAATACCATCTCAAATAGAGACCTACGGATAAAAACATCATACTGCCCACTTTGTTTTAGCTTGAGACTTGGAGCCCGAATCAACCAGCGCAAATGTTATTTGAGAATTATCAAATCAAGTCAAATTCCATTTCCGATGTTTCCCTGCCATTGACAATAATGGAAATCTTATGTTTACCAATATAGAATTTTCTGGTGGTTATTACTTTAAATGATTGTCTGCGTTCAATCCGATTTTTTTCAGCTGATAGATAGATCTTCTCGCTAATCTTAAAGACTTTACGGGACATTAAACCATTTGATTTTTGATAATATAATCCATACTCCAAGCGGAGTGGTTTTGATTGCGCATGTGTATTTTCGATCTGAAATGAAAAAAAGACATATTCACCAATTTTTACATACGGTGTCTCAATGCGTAGATCGGAAACTTCAAAATCTGTTCCGTCCAAACCATAATAGTGTAAAATCTCTGGATGCCCTTGTTTAAGTAATGTGCGGCAGCCGTGTTTAATGATTCCGTCTGTATCTTTACTGATCCCTTTCCAATTTTTCGCAATGGTCAGCAAAATATCAGGGTTATCTTTAGAGATATCGTTTAAATTGTTAGCGACACTTCTTCTTACAATTTCTGATACATCATTTTTTAGTAAATCCAAAATCGGCAAAATCGGGCTTGGATCTTTCTTCAGAAAGGGGATGGCCATAGCCCATGGTAGTCGTGGACGAATACCTTCGCTTGCCAAACGGCGAACTTGTGCATTCGGGCTTTGCGCCCAGTGTTCCATTACGCTGATCATCTCTTCTCTATATTTGATAATAAAAGGGCGAACAGCAAATTCACAAGTGATGAATTGTGTAATTATTTCTAGCGACCGCACGGCTGTTTCGAAATGATCAATACCATAAGTTTCGATGTAGTCGGGGAATATAATATATTCAAGTCCACCGCGATATCCTGCCGCAATTAGATTCTCAACAACTTGGGTGATTAAGGCGATTGCTTCGGGAAAATTGGATGGCATAAATTCGTGCAAGGTTTGTGTCGTATGTTTGGTCCTTTGCTTCCATTCCATATCGTTGAAATCAGCGCTGAAGATTCTTGTAATAAATTGCTCTTTATTGAAATCGGGATTTACGCGACTAAACTGATCCGCAAGTAGTTGATAGAAATCGAGGGAATAAATATCTTTAATAAGACTCATAAATATTGTAGATAATTCAAATATATATTAAATGAAGATGTGGACACAAGGTGACTAAAATTTCTTTGGACTAAGCCTTTAGTTAAAAACAAAGCTATATCATAGAAATGACAACTGTTTGTCAATAGCTAAAAATTTGAAGTATAAATAAGACATTATGGCTCCAATAAATTTCAATAATGGTATTACTCCTTTATCTGTTGCATAAGCTTATGAAGAAGTAAAGTAAGTGTTTTTAATTCATCCTTTGTCAAGGAGCGCGAGGCTTTTTTTGCAATACTTTCCCTAAAGTTTTCCGAATTATCAATGATATATCGTCCTTGATCAGTCAGGGTAAGATCAAAAAATCTACGATCTATTGTCGATTGCTGTTGCTTGATAAGCCTATTTTCGGTTAAAAATTTAAGCTGCTTGGAAATAGCGGCCTGACTTATTTGAAAGGCTTCAGCGATTTGCTTACCAGTAACCTGACGACCTCTATAAATATATTCCATTATATTGTAATGTGTGGCGGTCACCCCATGTATATTTCCTCGGTTCATATTGGCTAATATAAAACACTGTAGGTCTGTAAAGACCTGATAAAAATCTGTTTCGCTCTTATTCATAAAACAATAGTTTAGTTAACTTTGTTAAGTATTATGTTTAACTAAGTTAATCAATATCAAAGATAATTAAAATGGATTATATCGTCATTGTAAATGCAAAGCAAAACAATCTGAAGAATATTTCGCTCAACATTCCCAAAAGAGAGATCACTGTTTTCACGGGTGTATCCGGTTCAGGAAAATCGTCTCTGGTATTCGAAACGATTGGAGCAGAAGCACAGCGGCAGTTTAACGAGACTCAGACGAGTTTTATCAGAAATCGTTTGCAGCACATCGGGGTTCCAGAAGTAGATAAGATTGAACACTTAAATGTACCTATTATTATCAATCAAAAAAGGCTAGGTGGGAACGCCCGTTCCACGGTAGGCACAGCTACAGATATCTATAGTTCATTGCGATTGCTTTTTTCTAGAATGGGTGCTCCGTTTGTGGGATATTCCAATGTATTTTCATTTAACAACCCAGTGGGTATGTGCCGTGAATGTGAGGGACTTGGTTTTGTGCAGACCCTTGACATTACACGACTTTTGAATATGGAAAGATCTTTGAATGAAGGTGCAATCGCATTTCCGACATTTCAGCCCGGAGGATGGCGCCTAACTCGATATACTTTATCTGGATATTTTGACAATGACAAGAAATTAAAAAATTATAGCAAATCAGAATGGGAGATGCTTTTGAATGCGACGGAACATAAACCCAGATTCCCTGACAAACAATGGGGAAAGACTGTGAAATACGAAGGCTTAATTCCTCGTATTGAAAAGGCATTCTTAAAAAAAGATTCGAAGGAGAATATAACTCGTAAAGAGGCTCTCAAAAATATTATAATCACAAAAAAATGCCCTGTATGTAATGGCACAAGGCTAAATAGAAAGGTGCTATCGTGTAAAATATTGGGTAAAAGCATCGCGGATTGTGCATCACTCTCCGTGGACGAGCTACTCGAATTCATAGGTGCAATAAATTCCAAAACCTATCAGGTATTGTTAAATGAACTGAGCAAGAAATTACATGATTTAGCCACTATTGGCCTTCAATACCTGACTTTGGACAGACGCACAGATACCTTATCTGGCGGAGAATCCCAACGTATTAAGATGGTACGTAATCTCGGTAATAGTTTAACTGACTTGCTCTATATTTTTGATGAACCGAGTATTGGTCTTCATCCCAAAGATTTGCAAAATATCGGAACAATTATTCAACAGATCAAAGAGAAGGGCAATACTGTAATTATTGTAGAACACGATCCAGATTTAATTAGAATTGCGGATTGGGTTGTCGATATGGGGCCGGGATCGGGAAAATCTGGTGGTGAAATTGTCTACGAAGGCAAATTTGAAGGACTGCAATATTCAAAAGGAAAAACAGGATCTTACTTTGGCCAATGTTTCGATTTCAATCAGACTCCAAGAAAGGCCCAAGGTTATCTGGAAATAAAGAATGCGAGCTTGCATAATTTGAAAAATATCCATGTAAGAATACCCAAACAGGTGCTTTCTGTTGTTACTGGTGTCGCCGGTTCAGGTAAGAGTACGCTGATCAACAAAGTATTGCCAATGTTTTATCCAGAGATCAAAGTAGTTGATCAGACACTTTTTGCGGCCAGTGTACGTTCAAATCTGCTCACTTATCTTAATTTATCAGATATGATCAGGAAGCTTTTTTCAAAAGCAAATAAGGTCTCTGATAAACTATTCAGTAGGAATAGTTTAGGGGCATGTGAAAATTGCAACGGATTGGGCGTTGAGAAAATTGATCTGGCTTTTATGGATGATATTGAACAACCTTGTGAGCTATGTGGTGGTTCAGGATTCACAGCACTGGTACTAGATTATCATTACAAGAGTAAAAATATAGTCGATGTCATGAATATGACTGTCACGGAGGCAGCTCTATTCTTTCCCGATGAGTCCTTTCATGATACTTTTAACATGTTATCCAACCTTGGCCTAGGTTATCTTAGCTTAGGACAGCGACTGGATAGCTTTTCAGGTGGTGAACGACAGCGCCTGAAGCTTACACGGGAACTCAACCAAAGTAACGGTATAATAGTGCTCGATGAACCAAGTACGGGATTACATCCATCTGATACACAAAAACTACTGAACTTTATAGATGAACTTGTGAAAAATAGGAATACTGTTATTGTGATCGAACATAATCTTGACATCATTGCTCAGGCGGACTGGGTGATCGATATTGGTCCAGGAGCTGGCAAATATGGTGGTGAGCTGCTCTTTGAAGGAACAGTGGCTAATCTGCTGGAAGATAAGATATCACTAACTGCTATATATTTAAGGCAGCACTTAAAAATGACTTAGGATACAATAAACAGGATCTACTCTTAGATCAGATTAAAAGTTTGATCTCATATTTAGAAATCCTAGGATAGAAAGTATGCCATAATATTACAAATCAATTGCGTAATTCTGTAATGATTTACTTCAGGTTTGTGGCCAAATTTGTAATGTAAGATTAATACATACAGATATGGCTACAAATAATTATAACGAAACAATTTATATTCCTTTGGAGGATGTAGAAAGCGAACATTGCGCATTAATTGTTGAAAAAGAGTTGGCCTTGGTAAAGGGGATAGAGAGCCACAAAGTTGAACTGAACAATCGTAGGGCGGCTATTACGGTCAAAAATAATGAGGTTGTAGCCAATGCTGTAAAAGCTGTTAAGGATCTTGGCTATGGCGTGTCGACAGTAGTCAAAACATTTCCTGTGCTAGGAATGACTTGTGCTTCCTGTGCAGCGAGTGCAGAAAGTATGGTAAAATACGAATCTGGTGTAGTGAATGCTTCTGTAAATTTTGCTACCGGAAACTTGACTGTTGAATATCTCCCGAATATCACTGATGCCGCTAAAATTCAAAAAGCTGTACAAGCAGGTGGTTACGATCTATTAGTGGAAGACGAATCAACGCAACAAGAAACGTTGGAATCTATCCATGCCGAAAAATTCCGAACACTCAAAAGCAAAACAATATGGGCAATTATCCTATCACTTCCCGTGGTGGTGATCGGTATGTTTTTTATGGATACTCCATATGCAAATCCAATCATGTGGTTCTTTGCAACACCTGTTGTACTCTGGTTTGGTAAAGACTTTTTCCTTAACGCATGGAAACAAGCAAAGCATCGTTCAGCAAATATGGATACACTGGTTGCATTAAGCACTGGGATCGCCTATATATTTAGTGTTTTCAATATGTTATTTGCTGAATTCTGGCATCAGCGTGGATTGCATGCACACGTATATTTCGAAGCTGCGGCAGTGGTTATTGCTTTTATCTTGCTTGGGAAACTATTGGAAGAGAAAGCAAAAGGCAATACTTCTTCGGCTATAAAAAAGTTAATGGGGCTACAACCCAAAACAGTCATGGTCATACAACCTGACGGATCTGAAATACAAGTTGCAATAGAAGCCGTAAAAGCAGGTGATATTATCTTGGTAAAACCCGGTGAAAAGATTGCTGTGGATGGAATGGTTATTTTGGGCGATTCCTATGTTGATGAAAGCATGTTGAGTGGAGAGCCGATTCCGGTGTTCAAAAAAGAAAACGAAAAGGTGTTTGCTGGTACAATTAACCAGAAAGGTAGCTTTCAATTTAAAGCGGTCAAAGTAGGTAAGGAAACGATGTTGGCGCAGATCATAAAAATGGTTCAAGACGCCCAGGGTAGCAAGGCTCCAGTGCAAAAGATGGTCGATAAGATTGCCGGAATATTTGTTCCGGTGGTGATTGGTATTGCCCTATTTACCTTTGTATTATGGCTTATTCTGGGTGGTGAAAATGGTGTGGTACAAGGTCTGTTGGCTGCTGTAACAGTATTAGTTATAGCCTGTCCTTGTGCGCTTGGCTTAGCAACACCTACAGCGATTATGGTGGGGGTTGGAAAAGGGGCGGAGCAAGGTATCCTTATTAAAGATGCGGAGAGCCTAGAGCTCGCCAAGCGTCTCAATGCAATTGTCTTAGATAAGACTGGAACAATTACTGAAGGCAGACCACAGGTAACAGGTGTCCAATGGTTGAATGACGATGATACGACAAATGCTATATTATTAAGTATAGAGAAGCAATCTGAACATCCGCTTGCGGAAGCTGTAGTCAACCATCTTGAAGGTGTAGTAGTGACGTCAATATCGGCATTTGACAGTATTACCGGGAAAGGGGCGAAAGCCAATCATGGTCTCGAGACTTACTATGTTGGTAACAGGAAACTATTGGTTGAAAATGGTATCACCGTCGCAGAGCAATTGCAGGATCAGGCAGAACAATGGAGTGAGGAGTCGAAAACTGTCATCTGGTTTGCCAACAGTACCCAAGCACTAGCAGTCATTGCTATTGCTGATAAAATTAAGGAGACCTCGGTATTGGCCATTCAAGAGATGCAGGCCATGGGTATTGAGCTTTATATGCTTACAGGTGATAATGAATCGACTGCCAAAGCTATTGCAGAACAGACAGGCATTAAGCATTATAAAGCAGAAGTGATGCCGCAATATAAAGCTGATTTCGTAAG
>JAQZAZ010000209.1 GCA_029239355.1 Sphingobacterium sp. | reverse complement strand
TCTTGGCATTTGATAGCAAATCAAAAAAGATTGTCGAAAATTATTCCACAAATGAAGGTTTGAGTAACAATGCCGTACTTAATATTTTGGAAGATAAAATCGGAAAATTGTGGTTAAGCACCTTTAATGGCCTTTCGAAGTTCGATCCTTCCACTAAAAAATTTGTAAGGTATGAGGAAACTGATGGGCTTCAAAGCAACGAGTTTTCCTATGGGGCCGCTCTTAAGCTCAAAGACGGCCATCTTCTTTTCGGAGGAAACAACGGTTTTAACATCTTTGACGCCGATAGCATTAAACTGAAAATTTATGAACCGGCCTTAGCTATCACAAGCCTTAAAATTAACAATAAAAAGATTGCCGACCTGAGCGACCGGGTCGATATTGGAAAAGATAATAGCATTCACAAATTGACGCTTCCCTACAATCAATCCACTTTTTCGTTGGAGTTCGCAGCCCTGGAGTTTGATTCCCCACAAAAGATAAAATACAGGTATCTATTGGAAGGACTAGACAAGGGATGGAACGATGCAGGGTCTACCCGATCAATAAATTACAACGGTCTGCATGAAGGAAATTATACCCTGCTTATTCAATCGACCGACTCGGAAGGCAATTGGACGAATAAACAGATTAAGCTCGAGATTCAAATTCTTCCGCCTTGGTATAGAAGCTGGTGGGCCTACCTGCTTTACACGCTGGCTATTGTCTATATCGGACTATGGTATCTGCGCTATCGGAGAAGGCAAATCGCTTTAAATTACGAAATACAGCTTTCAAAATTTACCATTCAGAAAGAAAGAGAACTCAATGAGAAGAGGCACGCATTTTTCACGAATATTTCGCATGAATTTAGAACACCACTGACCTTAATTATTAATCCGATTAAAGATCTGCTAAAGACCAATAAAGAGTCCAAGGACAACGCTTCCCTTCAGGTTGTACATAGAAATGCCAAAAGACTGTTAAGTTTGGTAGACCAGCTGCTTATATTTAGAAAAACAGAGGACGGCGCCGAACAGCTCAAAACAAGTATTTTTGACTGCCAAAGCTTTATGAAAGAAATATTTCTATATTTCGCTGCTCAGGCAAAATTACAAAATATAGATTATCAGTTCCAGGAAAATTCCGATCCGATTTATGTCAATGCCGACAAAGAAAAAATTGAGATCATCTTATGCAATCTCATATCAAATGCCTTTAAATTTACACCTTCCAATGGCGCTATCCATATTGCCTTATCGCAACAGGGTCGGGAATTAATCATTCAGATCAAAGATTCGGGAAAAGGTATCCCCGAACATCTTGGCGATAGGATATTTGACAAATATTTTTCGGATCCACTTAATGGTCCCAAAAAACAAACAGGATTCGGGATTGGGATGTACCTTGTCAAAACTTTTGTTGAAATGCACGCCGGAACAATAAGTTACACGAGTTCAGCAACAGCGGGAACAACATTCGACCTCGTTTTGCCTATCTTAGCACAACAAACCCCAGCCGAAGAACCATTGGCAGATGTAGCGCTCCACAATGAGTCGGGGATTCAAATGCTATACGATTCACAAGTAGTGACGGAAACCGTTCCCTTATTCCCGACAGCTATATCAAGCAAAAAATTCAGTGTCTTATTGGTCGACGACGACGATGCGATCCGCAGCTATCTTACCGACATTTTTAAGGTAGAATACACGGTCTATAATGCCCATAACGGTGTTCAGGCACTCGATATGATCAAGGAAAAACAACCTGATCTGGTCATAAGTGATATTATCATGGAAGAGATGGATGGATTGTCACTTTGCAAAGCCGTAAAATCTAATGCTACGCTCAACCATATTCAAATCATCCTACTTACCTCAAGTACCTCTGACAGCACTAAATTGGCCGGAATTCAATATGGTGCCGATGATTATATCCATAAGCCATTTGATTCGGAAATATTGTTACTCCGGGTCAAAACATTACTGCAGAACAAGAAGAACCTTCAGGACTTTTTCTTTAATGCGATTACGCTACAGTCCAATGAGCTAAAGATACCGATCACAGACAAGCTGTTGATAGAACGGTGCATTGAGATTATTGAAGAGAACCTGTTGGAAGAACTGACTGTAATAAGTCTTGCCGAAAAAACAGGAATGAGTCATTCTTCACTCTATAAAAAAATTAAAACTATTTCAGGCAAATCGATCAATGAATTTATCAGGTCGGTACGACTCAAAAAAGCCGCAGAAATGCTCATACTAACAGATTCAAAAATCAATGAAGTAGCTAATTTAACAGGTTTCTACGATCAACGCTACTTTAGACAGCAGTTCAGCAAATTGTTTGGCCATACACCATCCGACTATGTCAAAAAGTACCGAAAAGCATTTCAGAATGAATTCCATGTCGATCGGCCTTAGTCTGAATTGTCAAAAAATAAAATAAACCCTGTACAACAATTAAGAACGCTTGTTGCTGTACAGGGCGTTATATTTATTCGACTGGTTTTATGATAAAGGAGAATGTATAATCTTTGTAAGGCAATGTATATTCATTCAGCGGCCATGCTCCCCAGCTATTGATTCCCCCCACGCCCATTTGCCTGAGGTCAATATTAAGTTGCGTTTGTTTCCTTTTGACAAGGTCAGCTGCATGACGTTGTTGTCGTTTGGGACCATCGTCCAAATCTTTGTCAAAATAATGCAAAGCGCTCATACTAAATGTAGAATCAGACGTAAAGAACAATCCCCGACCTTGTTTATTTTTTATTTCCATCCATCTGATATCGGTCTTATTTCCTGTCTCCTGTGGCATTACATAGGGGAAATACTGTTGATCGACGGTCTGTTTATAAATTCCGACATGTGACGCAAAATTACGGTCGATGTAGTTCTCCTGTGGTCCCCTACCGTAGTAATTAATGGCTTCAAAGCCCGATGGCATAATCCATTGCATACCAAAACGTGGCAGAACCGCAACTTTTTTTGTAGTGTCAGCAGTGAAAGATTGGGAAATGCGCATTTCACCCCGTTGATTAATGCAGTATTTCATTTCTAACTGTCCATATACCTGAGGCATCTGGTAAGTCGCATATACATAGGCCAGGCTATCGATTAATTCGGATCTAATTTCAAGCAGTTCAATCGAATCCGTGACCTGTTTCCAAGGTTTCAGTTTTTCCGGCGTATTTGCACCGAAATCGTTATCATTTGGCGCGCGCCAAAAATTAGTCTTAAATAGTGTATGTTCATCCAAAAAATCCTGTCCTTTATAATGATATTTTACTAACCATCCTGATTTAAGGTCAAACTCCATCAGCAGCTGTTTTGCCGAGACGATCAAATTTCCATCTTTTCGCTCTGTCTTGATTTTACCCTGTGCCAAAATGGTTGTTTTAGGCTGAAAAGCCCCCCCCAGAGGTAACTGTTCAGTTGCAATAATATGCCCCATAGGAAGTAAGGCCTCGGCTTTTTTCAATCGGTAAGTCAGATTCAGAAATTTTTCCCCCGGTATATCCACTTTATACGGAATCGGCAGTACAGCAGATTGTTGAGGCAACACATTCAAATGCTTGATGAAACCAGATTGCATTCTTTTTCCGTCTACAATAAGCTCCCATTGAAGTTCAACATTTTCAAGTCCTGTAAAAAAACGTTCGTTGTAAACCTGTATCTTTTTCCCGTTCAATAGGCTGCTATGGATATCTTGATATACTTTTTTCATTTCCCAGGCATGCGGATAGGGTGTTCTATTGGCATAAAAAATTCCTTTGGAAGCATAATTCCAGTCCGTTATCGCTTCTTTAGGTTCATAATCTCCACCATAGGTATATACTGTATCGCCTTTAGCATTGGTTTTAACAAAACATTGGTCCACAAAATCCCAGATATATCCGCCTTGAAATATTCCTTTGTTTGCCCGAATGATGTCCCAATAATCCTTAAAGTTTCCCAATGAATTCCCCATAGCATGTGCATACTCACATTGAATAAAGGGTCTTTGAGGCTTAGGGTTACGCGCTGCATAATTCTTCATTGCAGATGGACTTGCATACATCGGTACAATCAGATCCGTATTCCAGTCAAATCTTAATTCACCATAATTATTCACAGCCCTTTCGTATTGTACAGGGCGACTTTGATCGAGCTCTTTCATCCGGAGGTAGGCCCGATAGAAATTATAACCATTTCCGGCTTCGTTGCCCATACTCCAAATAATTACGCTAGGATGATTCCGATCGCGCTGAATAAGGCGTTCAACACGGGCAACATGTGCTTTCTCCCAGGTCGGCCTATTGGCCATCGTATAGGACAGGTCATAACCCATGCCATGTGATTCGATATTAGCCTCATCAATTACATACAATCCATATTGGTCACAGAGCTGCAACCAATATTCGGCATTGGGATAGTGGCTGGTGCGGACAGCATTGATATTGAATTTTTTCATGAGCTGTACATCGCGCAACATACTTTCTTTCGAGATCACATGCCCAGTAACGGGATCTGTTTCGTGCCTGTTTATTCCCTTGATAAGTATGGGCTGCCCATTAACGAGCAACTGACCTTCTTTGATCTCAACCCTACGGAAGCCCACTCGCTGGGGAACGATCTCGCTGAGTTTGCCTTCAGGGTCTGTAAGTTTAACAGTCACCTGGTATAAATTTGGTATTTCGGCCGACCATAGTTCAGGATGGTCGATGGTCTGTTCAATATCCATTTCCTGTCCGTCGACTTTAACAGTTTCAATTGACACAAGCCGACCGTTTCTATGAAGTGTAACCTCTGCCATTAGATCCCCACGACTGGCCTGGTTAAAGATTAGCTTAGTTTTTAACTGTCCTTTATCAAAGGTATCATTGAGGGTTGGCGACAATTGAATATCACGTAGATGTACTGGTTGCCGAACCAGCAGATAACAGTCTCGCGTGATTCCACTAAGACGCCACATATCCTGATCCTCCAAATAATTTGCGACTCCCCATCGCATGACGCGCATTGTAATAAGATTTTTTCCTTTTCTCAAATATGCTTTTATGTCAAACTCGGATGGTAATTTGCTATCCTCCCCATACCCGACATATTGACCGTTTACCCAAACAGATAGATTCGATTTGGCTGCCCCAATATGGAGAATTACGGGTTTTCCCTGCCAATCCTCGGGAATGACTACCTCACGGCGATACACAGCCGTAGGGTTGAAATCCATCGGCACAATTGGTGGATTTGGTTTCCCGATTAAATAGGTAAATTCAAAACCTGAGGTAGTATACATCGGGAAACCGTATCCATTGAGTTCCCAGTTTGCAGGCACCTGAAAATAATCCCAATGACGATCGTCATAATTTAATGATTCAAAGTTAGCTGGTAGTTTTGAAGGGCTATTTACCCATTTAAATTTCCAGGAACCATTCAAACTTAAATACGCAGAGGATTCACGCCAATCGCTGTTGATGATCTGAGACTCCTGCGGAAAGGTCACAAAATCTGTATGCATGGGCAGCCGATTTTCTTCGGTAATCGTTTCATCCAACCAAGGGATCCCTTTTCGGACAACAGTATCTTGCTGTTGCATTTTATTCCGCTCATAAGTCAAGGTAACACTGGATTGTGCATACCCGAAGGAGAAGACAAAACTATAGAGTAGAATAGGCAATAATTTATTCAGAGATTGCATTTTTTATTATTTATCGATTAATAAATCATTTCAAAAAAGATTGATTTGTTTAGCTGAATCTAGGTTGAGTCCGGACTATATGGTCGAATTAGTGAAATACACTTAAGTCCCACTGATCCTTCCAATTTATCTGTACTTTTTCATTCTGGAGATCAACCGGAAGCCAGATATATCTGCTATCCATAAGATCTTTGGGATTCCAGCGGTCGGCCATAAAGATAAAGGCATCCTTTTTTCCTGCGACAGGCAGGATAAATGTCGATTGGCCACCATAAGTCAAAGCCGAATTTGGTCCTTGCATTGGATCCCCTAGGGATTTCCAGGGGCCAAAAAGATCTGTAGCAACATGAAGCTCTGCACGATTTGGAGCCCAGCCAGTGCATCCGCTGGTGATCAGATAATACTTATCTTTGTACTTGAATAAAGCTGGGGCTTCCCGATGATTCCGAAAGAGTAAGGAATCTTTCGCTGTTACATGCAGGTAATCATCGGTTAATTGAACCATACGTAAAGCATAATTTTCATCCGATGAATAAATTTGGTAAGCCTTGCCATCGGTGTCAACAAAAAGACCCATATCGCGTGACATATTGTTATTGGGCCTGAAGCTATGAACAAACTGAAAAGGCCCAAGCGGAGAGTCACTGATAGCGACAGCGGCTCTGGCTGCTGCATAGCCCTGCCCCTTCAACTCGAGATGGAACCACATGACATATTTCTTCAGCTCCTCATGATAGATAACCTTTGGTCGCTCCATAATACAGCCCCAGGCAATATCGCTTGTGGAATCTGCGCTAGGCGTGAGAGCCAATCCTTCAAACTTCCAATTATACAAATCATTGGATGAGTAGACATTGACACCCTGTGATGTCGTTCCGCCACGTTTCTCACCGTACCAATAATATTTTCCATTTTGATGAAGTACGCCGCCGCCATGGGCATTGATCACATGACCGGATTGGTCTTTCCATATTTCCCCTGGCGTAAAACTATTCATTTCAGCACGTTCAATTTTTTGATAGACCCTTACATAATCGATTTCATATTTTGCGGGGAGTAATTTATCAGCTATCGTGCCACCGTTTATTCCCCCGAGGGCCAAATTTAACAGGAGATAATGTGGTTGGGTAAATGGATTGAATCCTGTACCATCCCGATTGACCAATTGATCCATAGGAACGTGAAGCATTTCCATATCATCCACATAAAGCGCAATAGCGTCTTCATCCCAAACCATTCGCCAGGTATGGAATTGATCTGCCCAAGCCTTTCCACCAAGATCCTTAACTGCTTTCGTCTTACCGAACCAATGTGCTTTCCAGCGTTGGTCAGTGCCAGTTGCGATATTGGCTAATATATTGCCGCGATAATATTCCATGATATCTATTTCACCATTGGATGGCCATTCTTTGCTCGTGCCTAAAGTCCAGAATGCAGGCCAAAGGCCTTCTCCAACTGGGATACGTGCCCGGATTTCAAAAATCCCGTATTTCCAGTCCTGCTTTCCTAAAGTATTTATCGAAGCCGAAGTATAGGTTATCTTTTTACGGCTGGCAATCCAATCAGAGCTGCCCTGAATAAAACCCGGATGATTACG
>JAQZAZ010000208.1 GCA_029239355.1 Sphingobacterium sp. | reverse complement strand
GGTGGGAGAGTAGGTCGGTGCCTTTTTTTACACGGAAGCCCTTGCTGGAAACAGTCAAGGGCTTCTTGCTTTTACATACTTTTCGAAAAACAGTGCCGCTGGCAGGCACAGAACCATGCAGGAATATATCAGCTTAGGAAATCCCGTTGACAAGTTAGCTGTGACCTGGAATTGGCAAGAGGCTATAAGTGTACTCATCAAGTAAAAGTGTTTGTTCCTCAGACCTAATACATTTATGATTTTTATTAAGTAACTTTGCAGGGCAATGGGTACATTATTGGACAACGGAATTAAACCGTATAATCATTACGGGGCTTATTTAAAGCAAAAATATAACGGACAGAAAGTATTTAAAGTGATTGTCGATGGCAATTTCACCTGTCCAAATAGAGATGGTAGCAAAGGTTATGGTGGCTGTACTTACTGTAATGTAGATTCTTTTACGCCCGATACTGCGAGAAAAATTCCTTCCATACGTGAACAGGTAGAGTCAGGAATTGAACGCGCGCGTAAAAGCTATGGCGCAGAGAAATTTATTATTTATTTTCAACCGAATACTAATACATATGCGCCAACGCATTTGCTGAAAATGATGTACGACGAAGCCCTAAGCATTGATCCGGAAAATACGCTCGGCCTTTCTGTAGGTACGCGCCCGGACTGTCTGGACTTCGAAAAAATTGCGTTATTAGAATCTTATACGGATCGTTATGATGTAGATCTGGAAATGGGCATGGAGTCAATTTATAATGATACCTTAGATAAGATCAATAGAGGCTGTTCTCACGATGAGTTCGTTAAGACGATGGATATGCTAAAGGATACTCCTTTAGAGCTCTGTGTGCATACGATTTTTGGCTTTCCTTGGGAGACTGAGGAAATGATGTTAAAATATGCAGATGAGATTAATCGGTTCCCACAAATTAAGTTTGTGAAATTGCATCATCTGCATATCGTGGAAGGTTCCATTATGGGGGTAAAATATAAACGCGAGCCTTTTGACCTATTTTCTATGGAGGGGTATACGGACTTTTTGTCCAAATTGATACCACGTTTACGCCCTGATTTGATTATTCAACGTATTTTTGGCATAGCAGATAAGGAATTGTTGATAGCACCAAATTGGGGATTTCCCAAGTCGGGGATCCAAACTTATATCGATAAAGGTCTGGAAGCAAGAAAGGTGGTGCAGGGAAGCCTCTATTAATTCCATTAGCAGGCTTCTGTTGCAAAGAGATACTTTGTGCAGACAATTCGATAAGAAGAATGTAATTGTTGATTAACCATAAATAAATACGGCTTCCTCAGGAAGCCGTATTTATTTTATACCATTACTGTAAGTCAAATTATCCTTCGACAATGGTCTTTAGATCTGCTGGAGAATAATTAATGGACTTGAGTGTTTTATTATCAGCTGTTCTAAAGACTAAAAATTTCCCATCAACTTCTTTATAGTATGATTCTACTCCTTTAAGTTTATAATGCTCTTGCGTAGCGATAGCCTCAGCCTCATCCTTACAAGCCTTACTCATATTAGAGCGTTGTACTTCATCAAAAAGTGCCGAAAATTTATCTTTTAAACCAAATTCAAGAACAGCTCCAGCAAGGACGTACTGAATGTCACATAAAGCGTCTGCAATTTCCACAAGATCTTTATCTTGGATAGCTTCTTCTAGCTCTTTTAATTCCTCTGCTATCAAAGAAACCCGCAAGGCACATCTTTGTTCAGAAGGAATCGTTGGTGTATCCAGGATCGGATGTTGGAATGTTTTATGGAATTCCGCTACGGATGAAAGTGTTTTTGGATCAGTCATATTTTTTTATTTTTTATACTCTTCTTATCAGGAGCAAATATAAAAAATAAAGGACGGTTAACTGAATGACCGTCCTTTATTTTATTTATCAAATGAGATTTGATTACATCAAATGTTTTAGTTGAACAATTTCTCTTTCTTCTAAATATCTCCAACGTCCACGAGGTAAGTCCTTTTTCGTCAAGTTCGCATAGACTACACGATCTAACTTCACTACTTCATAACCAAGGGACTCAAAAATACGACGTACAATGCGATTTTTACCAGAGTGGATCTGAATACCAATCTCTCTTTTAGAACCGCCCTGTACGTAGCTTAAATCATCGGGTTTGATGATACCATCTTCCAACTCAATACCAAAATTAATTTTATTAAAATCTCCCTGAGTAAGGCTCTTGTTCAGTTCTATGTTGTAAATTTTGCTGATGCTATTCCGAGGGTGAGAAAGTTTCTCTGCAAGGTTGCCGTCGTTTGTCATCAAAAGTAATCCTGTTGTATTTCTGTCAAGACGACCAACTGGATAGATACGTTCTTTGGTTGCTTTGGAGACAAGTTCCATTACAGTATGACGTTCCTGAGGATCATCTGTCGTTGTAATGTAGTCTTTTGGTTTATTGAGCAAAACATAAACCATTTTCTCACGCTTTAAGCGCTCGTTGTTGTAACGGATTTCGTCTGTAGCTGGATCAACTTTAGTTCCTAATTCAGAAACAGGTTCTCCATTTACCCAAATTACTCCCGCAGCGATCAATTCGTCCGCTTTACGTCTCGAACAGATACCAGCATTGGCGATATAACGGTTTAAGCGAATTAGACCGTCATCTTCTGTTGAAGTTTCAGCTTTCTTCTTAGGACGTTTGGTGTATTGTTTATCGTCAAAGCTCTTGTTTTCATCAAAATTTCTGCTTCTATCCCCATCAAATTTTCTGTTAGATGGTTTATCAAAGCTTCTGCTGCGATTGTTTGAGGAACGGTCATCCTTATCGAAACGCTTGTATGAATCTTCTGTCGAAAGATCTTGAAGAATCATTTCTATCGGAGCGTTTGAAACTATCTCTTTTATCAAATGAACCTTCTTTTCTGTCGAAAGATCTTGAAGAATCGTTTCTGTCAGAGCGTTTGAAACTATCTCTTTTATCGAATGAACCTTCTCTTTTGTCGAAAGATCTTGAAGAATCGTTTCTGTCAGAGCGTTTGAAACTATCTCTTTTATCGAATGAACCTTCTCTTTTGTCGAAAGATCGAGAAGAGTCGTTTCTGTCAGAACGTTTGAAATTATCTTTTTTATCAAAAGAACGCTCAGATTTATCAAATTTGTTGAATGAATCTCTTTTGTCAAAAGATCTAGAAGAATCATTTTTATCAAATGAACGGCCACCTCTGTTGAAAGGCTTGTCTGAATTATCTTTTGAACGGAAGGAATTGCTTTCTCCTCTAAAGGAAGGTTTATCTGCGTATTTATTAGATCCAAATGATCTGTTTTCGCGGTTATCATCTTTTTTGAAAGAACCTCTTTCAGATTGATCCTTTGAACCAAAGGATGATTTTTTACCGAAACTATTATTTTTGTCGCCTCGAGATTTGAAGCTATCTGAGTTGCCTCGTGACTTTCTGGAGTTGTCATCACGACTGTTCCTTTTATTGCTGAATGGCATTGTGTTTTGCTAAAATGTGAACTGCAAAGTTAGGTATAATTTTGGGTTTTGCGAAAAAATCCTTATCTTTTTGTCTTTTCTTGCATTTGGACAATTTGAAACGTGGAAAAAATGCCCTTTAAAATAGCTGTAACGTAACTATTTGTTTTTTAAATAAATACTGTTTATCTTTGTCCCCTCGAATTTGAACCAAGCTATTTTTTGATCGATTTGACTCGTGGATGGGATAGCATTAAGGGAGTGAATGATAAGAAAAAAAGTATTATGTAGTAGTTTGATTTTGTTTGCTTTATTGCTTTCAAAATTATACTCAACCCCACACAACAACACTTCTGGCAGCGATAAGATCGTTGCATCGAAGTTAGTCGAAACTCCAGCTCCTCTTGGAGGCGACGAAGAGAAAAAAGAAAAAAACAATTCTTTTGAATCTTACCTGAGTTCATTGACGTTTGCTGAAGATTCATTACCGATGGATCGTCCATTAGTGGAAAGCAAATTGCGCAAGTTCTTCAGTAGATTTTCTTTTAAAAAAACAGGATCCTATGATATGCATAAAAAGGCAGAAACCTATTTGCCTAAGATTGCTAAGATCCTGAAATCACATGGTATTCCAGAAGATTTTAAGTACATCCCATTGGTGGAAAGTGGTCTAAGCAAGGCTGTCGTCTCATCGAAAGGGGCTGGTGGCTATTGGCAGTTTATGCCGGCAACGGCTCGCTTGTATGGCCTGCGGGTCAATGGTGCTGTTGATGATCGGAAAGATCTCGTGAAATCCACACATGCTGCGGCACGCTACTTAAAATATCTTTATGCTCAATTTGGTAATTGGACTTTGGTGGCAGCGGCATACAATGTTGGTGATGGTAGTTTAAAAGGTTCAATAAGAAGACAGAAGAAGGATGATTATTTTGCTTTGAAATTGAACAATGAGACCGGATCTTATGTGTATAAATTGGTTTCAATGAAGGAAATTATCGAACATCCACAGAAACACGGTTATTCGCGTTATGCGGACAAAGAAACTGAAGCGCTGGATAGAGAACCTAATATGTTCTAGACAACGAACAAACAAGCAATAACAAAAAAGGATTTCCCATTGGGAAATCCTTTTTTGTTATTGCGTCTTATCCGAATCTTCAATTGATCCATTCATCGGTTGGCTTTATCTCAGATCGACTATATCAAATCCTGTATAGTTACTTTTATTAAAAGTAAAAAAGCTGGATGCGATAGCCTTGTTTCCTTCCTGTGCATTCAAGGTGTAGGTATAACGATTACCACTCTTATCAAAAATAGTCGTGTCATAGATCAAATGATTCGCTTTATTGATCCGTAATTTGATTTTAGAATAATTTTTTTTACTATCAATAGGCTTCAGTTCCACAACACTCAAACTTATTCCTTTTGCTTTTTCTGTATTAGCTAAAGCATAGTTAAAGCCCGAGGTATAGAAGGTGAAAATATTGGTTGGGTTGATCTCATTGGTTGAGTTGCTCGCCTCCGATATCTCCACTTCTTTCTCTGCTTTCATGATATTCCATTGTGTTTTGGAATCTGAGATTAGAATCTGATTTTTAGTATTGACATGGTATTTGTTATTAGCCTTGTCTAGATATAAAGTGCCTGCATCACTATGTGAGCTCCCGTTTGCTTGTCTGATGTCTAAAGTGAAGCCAGCCTGCATGGTCTTATATCCATTATATTTTTGGCTTACTTTGTTAAGCAACGCTTTTGCGGCGTTATTTTGTGCATAGCTGTATTGACTTATTGTAAGTAGCAAAAAGCTGAGCACTAATCCGATTTGTTTTTTCATGTTAATTGTTTCTTAGCGTCTCCAAATATTGTTCTAATGAATATTCATCTGGATAAAGGACTTCGCGTGCTTTACTCCCTTCAAATGGACCGACAATTCCGGCGGCTTCCAATTGATCGATGATTCGTCCAGCTCTATTATAACCCAACTTCAATTTACGTTGAATCAAAGATGTAGAACCTTGTTGATGCATAACAATCAAACGAGCCGCTTCTTCAAACAATTGATCGCGATCTTTTGGATCAAAATCTACACTACCTGATCCCTCTCCGTTTTCATCCACATATTCCGGTAACATAAATGCCGATGGATAGCCCCGTTGTGCTCCGATATAATCGGAAATCTGTTCAACTTCAGGCGTATCGACAAATGCACATTGAATACGTATCAAGTCACTTCCAGTAGCCAGAAGCATATCCCCGCGACCAATTAACTGATCTGCTCCGCCTGTATCTAAGATAGTTCGCGAATCTACCTTTGATAACACACGGAAAGCAAGACGTGCTGGGAAGTTGGCTTTGATAGTACCTGTAATGATATTGACTGAAGGACGTTGGGTCGCAATGACCAAGTGAATTCCGACAGCACGGGCTAATTGGGCCAATCGCGCAATAGGAGTTTCTACTTCTTTTCCTGCAGTCATCATCAAATCGGCAAATTCATCAACAATAAGAACGATATATGGTAAGAATCGGTGACCCTCCTCAGGGTTTAATCTACGATTGATAAATTTTGCATTATATTCCTTTAAATTACGAACCTGTGCGTTTTTTAACAGATCATAACGCTGATCCATTTCGATACAAAGTGAGTTTAAGGTATTAATAACCTTTTTTGTGTCTGTAATGATCGCTTCCTCCTCATCGGGTAGCTTTGCCAAGAAATGACGTTCAACCTTTTTGAATAAAGAAAGTTCAACTTTTTTAGGATCGACAAGCACAAACTTAAGCTCAGCAGGGTGTTTTTTATATAACAAGGATGTTAAAATAGCATTGATACCAACGGATTTACCCTGACCTGTCGCACCAGCAACTAAAAGGTGGGGCATTTTCGCCAAATCGGCAATGAAAACTTCATTCGAAATGGTTTTACCTAATGCAATCGGTAGATCCATGTCTGTTCTTTGGAATTTTTCGGTCGCTAGAACAGATCGCATGGATACCATCTCTGGGCTCGAATTCGGTACTTCAATACCGATGGTCCCTTTTCCAGGCATCGGTGCAATAATCCGAATGCCAAGTGCTGCAAGACTTAATGCAATGTCATCTTCCAAATTTTTGATCTTCGAAATCCGTACACCCGGTTTGGGTATAATCTCATATAAGGTAACAGTAGGGCCAATGGTTGCCTTTATGCTTTCGATCTCTATACTATAATTTCTTAACGTATCAACAATCTTGTTTTTGTTTGCTTCAAGTTCATGTTGATTGATCGTTATCTTACCACTTCCGTAATCTCTTAATAAATCAAGCGTAGGATGCTGGTAGCCCGATAAATCAAGTTTAGGATCATATTGACCAAATTGGGCAACGAGATCACTTGCTGTAATTTCTTTTTCTTCTTTGATGTCTTCGACAACTAAACCTGGGACGACGGCAACTTCAATAGGTACTTCCTGCTCGGGCTGGGACACCATTGTTCGGGTTGAATTCTGGTTTTCCCGATCACTTGGGAACGCTTGTTCTTCCACATTCTCATCCGGTTGATCAATTGTGAAACTAACGGACGGTGTAATTTCAGTACGTTCCAATGGACTGTCATCGAAGGTAAGAATCACTTTGTCCTTCGGATCTATATGTACCTCGGGGACCGGATGATGTGTAAAAGCAGGTCGTTCAAGCTCTTCTTGTAAATCTGTCGGCCGGCTAGACTGGAACCTTTCGTTTATTGAAGTTGGTCGTTGGAAAGATTCTCTAACCGATTGAATAGAATCATCCTCGACATGGACTTTGGTTCTCAAATTATTAGTCGTGTAAGCATCCTCATCGTTTTCCTCTTCCAGATCTTCGGATAAGGATTTGGACTTTCTATTGCTAAACAACACAAATTTAAAATCTAAATTATACAGCAATATCAATGTCGTCAGATAAGCAAAGGCTAAAATACAGCCAACCCCAACAATCCCAACCTGTGCTTCTAGTAATTTATTGGTCCAAAACCCGAATTTACCCTCCAACATGTGTGGCGTGTCTGCCATAAACCCATGTAAGAATCCCAATGTCACTGAAATAAAAACAATCGCCACAAAAGAATATACGATAGTGCGATAGAGTGGAAGCAATGATTTTTTGAATAATAGGCGATAGCCCAAAATGAATAATACTGGAATAAAGAGAAAAGAGGCCACACCAAACCATTCATACATAAACTGGTTAGCAAGTAAGGCCCCGAATTTACCTAATTTGTTGTCGACAACCGGGAGTTCGATAGCTTCATCATGAATTTCTTCGGAAGAACTAAAAAGGGTACCCCAACCGCCATTTGTGCTGGCGATATAACTTTGATCATCTTCCCATGTGAAAAGATAGGAAACAAATGCAGTGGCAAATGCCAACGAAAGTACAATCAACAAAATCCCTAGAATCTTGACAGTCTTCTGCTGAGCATCAGAGTAATCTCTAGGGACGCTGGGTTTTTGACTTTTTTCCTTTTTAAATGTTGCCGATTCTTTTAATGGGGCACGCTTGCCGGAAACTGAATTTCCTGCCTGCCTAAATGTATTTCCTTTATTTGACATTGAAAAGCTCACAATTATACTACTTACAAACTTAGTTATTTTGATAGTATTTTGAAGATCATGAAGACTATTATTTTAAGTTTGTATTTTTTTCGTAAACGAATAATTTCAGATAGGCTATTAAATGACAATAGCGATGTATATTAAGCAAATACTATGCCCTACGAAAAGATTCGCTATAAAGGTTGGGCCAAACTAGAAAGGAAGCTATGATTTCGGCTGACTTTTACCGTTAAAGTAAATTATGTAGTTTTACTGATCAAATTAAGGCGTTATGAATAAGTTTCAAATACGGAAAGCAGAACAAGGAGACAAAGGTAGGATCTGGGAAATTATACAACAGGCGATAACCCTACGAAAAGAACAGGGCAGTAGACAATGGCAAGATGGTTATCCAAATGAAGACGTTGTACAGTCTGATCTCGATAAGGGATATGGATATGTCGTGGAGCTTGACAATAAAATAATCGGTTACGTAGCCATTATTTTTGATATTGAACCAGCTTACAATGATATTGATGGTAAATGGCTTAGTGACGGTGAATATGTGGGTGTTCATCGCTTGGCCTCTGCGCAGGATCCCCATATAAAAGGTGTCGGTACAGCCATCATGCAAGGGGTTGAGGAAATAGCCATTAATAATGGAATATATAGTATTAAAGTAGATACGAATTTTGATAATGGGGGGATGTTACATGTATTTGATAAGTTAGGGTATCAGTATTGCGGAGAAGTGCATTTTCGTGGGGCCTCGCGCCGAGCCTTTGAAAAACTTTTAAAATAGAGCTTTTGAAGCGCTAGAAGGATGTGCAACGACTATTAACAAAACAAAAAAATCCTTCTGACACTGTCAGAAGGATTTTTTTGTTGATCAGCGCTACCGTTTGGTTATGCAATAATCAAGTAATAGTTTTTCTTGCCTCGTTGTGCAATAATATATCTATTGTTAATTAGGTTACTTTCAGTAATGACCTGTTCAATATCGATTGCTTTTTCACGGTTGATAGATACACCGCCCCCCTGGAGCATTTTACGTGCTTCGCCTTTTGAAGGGAAAACCTGTGTATTGACAGCTAAAAGATCAAGGATATTGATTCCTGCTTTTAGATCTTCTCTTGTTATCTGAAATTGAGGAATACCTTCAAACACATCCAATACGGCTTCATGATCTAAGCTGTCTAAAAATTCCAATGTGCCATTGCCAAAAAGAAACTCTGAGGTTTTAATCGCGGTTTCATAAGCTTCTTCGGAGTGTGTGCGAATCGTAATATCTTTCGCTAATGCTTTTTGGACAAGGCGTAAATGTGGTGCAGCATCATGTTCTGCGATGATTGTCTCGATTTCTGCCTGTGGTTTAAGTGTAAAGATCTTAATCCAGCTTTTCGCATCATCGTCGGAGGTGTTTAACCAGAATTGGTAATATTTATAAGGCGAAGTTTTCTTAGGATCTAGCCATACAGCTCCAGATTCTGTTTTTCCGAATTTTTGACCATCTGCTTTTTTAATCAATTGCGTCGTAATGGCGTAAGCTGTTCCCTGATCCTGACGACGGATCATTTCACTTCCTGTGACAATATTACCCCATTGATCAGATCCGCCCATTTGTATTTTACAATTGTGGTGTTTCCACAGGTAATAAAAGTCATAACCTTGAATCAATTGATAGGTGAATTCTGTAAAGGATAGACCATTGTCTCCTTCTAAACGTTTTTTTACAGAATCCTTTGCCATCATATAGTTGACGGTAATCATTTTACCGATATCACGAATGAAGTCCAAAAAAGTAAAATCTTTGAACCAGTCGTAATTATTAACCATTTTGGCATCATTTTCACCTTCTCCAAATTCAAGAAATTTGCCTAACTGTTTTTTCAGACACGCAACATTATGTTGTAAGGTTGCTTCATCGAGTAAGTTACGCTCTGCAGATTTGAAAGAAGGGTCCCCAATCATCCCAGTTGCACCACCAACCAATGCGACTGGTTTATGCCCAGCGTTCTGGAAATGGATCAATGTCATGATCTGAGTTAAGTGTCCTACGTGTAGAGAGTCTCCTGTGGGATCAAAGCCAATATAGCCAGCGACTTTTTCTTTATTCAGTAAGTCTTCAGTTCCAGGCATA
>JAQZAZ010000207.1 GCA_029239355.1 Sphingobacterium sp. | reverse complement strand
AGCTGGTAGAGCAATACACTTTTAATGTATGGGTCCTGGGTTCGAATCCCAGCGGGATCACAAAGAAAAGCTAATCGCAAGATTAGCTTTTCTTGTTTAAGGTGTTTAGAATTCGAACGAAAGGCCGGCCGGGTTCGATCCGACGGAGACTCAAAGATATGCGCGGGAACAGCGGATCTGAGCCAATCCCGGCGGGACCACTTTTTAATCATGTCTCAGGATGAGCTCCAAGAACTTAACTGTCTCCGTCCCTACAATATTTTTTGCATGGAGTTCTACTGCTTGCTTTCCTTTCGGCAAATCTATTTGGCCAAGCACTATCGAATTTCCACGGCCGCTTGTAGAAGATGATGGGTCAATTAAGAAATTGATTTCTTTCCCCCCTATTTTTAAAATCATCTCCCCACCCGCATTTTCCACATCCTTTACATAGCGTATTGAGACATCAAAGCGCGCAGGTTCCAATACATTGATATCCCATCCAAGATACTGCTCACTGTTTTTCCATCCGGAAACATAATAGCGGTCTCTTTTGCCATCGCCGAACTTCATCGGATCCCCATACTGTCTTGCATAGAAAGACAACAACCTATTTTGAGCGATATTGGGATCAACAAAAATCAGATCATTGGTATCGGGCATAGCGGTGGCCCGCTCCAATTGGACAACGATAACTTCATCAGCCAGGTCATCCGCTATTTGATCCAAAGGGATATGAAGTCCTACAGCATCTGAAATATAGTCTTTAATCCTCCTCTTTGAAGACAATAGAGAAATAGATTTAACTTCCCTGGTAAGTCCGCCTATGGTCAATTTCTCTCCTTTGGGTTTATTAAAGATATGCAAATACAAGGTGCTGCTTCTTTTCGTAATCACTCCCCATTGTTGACGAGGCAATGGAGATGGATCCACATTAATGACACTTTCCTTATTCTTTGCCATCCATGCCGCTATCCCTTGCAAAATAGCAACGTCAGGCGAATCAATACGGCCATCGCCTTTGGGACCAATATTCATCAGGATATTCCCTCCCATTGCTGTGGCTTTTGCCAACAATTGAATAAAATGTGCTGTTGGCTTATAATTCTTATCTGTTAACGAATAGCCATACGAATCATTCGTCGTAGGAATAGCCTCCCAATAAGCTCCTGCAGAAACCGGGTAGAACTCTTCCGGTCGATCAGCAGTATTCAAATAATCTCCATAATTCTTGTCAACAGTACGGGCTAATCGTCCGTTAACAACAATAGAGGGATCAGTAGCCCTGATTGCCTTCAGAATTCTTAAATTTTCGGATAATGGCAGCTTATGCGGGGTATCAAACCAAAGCAAGTCGGGATGATACTTATGGATCAGTTCCTTTATTTGCGGAATTGCCTTTTCATCTACATAACGTTTTGCTTTAGGCAACCATTCTGGATGATTGTCGAACCAATTTGCCCCCCCCAGCAACTTATCCCCGCCCGGGTTAGTATAATCCCAGTCATTTCCTGGCGCATCGGGGTGCTCCCAGTCAAATGCATGCGAATAGTAAAAGCCGAATAATAGACCATGTCTCCGACAAACCCTAGCAAGTTCTGCCAGTGGATCTCCCTTTAATGCGGTACTCTTGATAGCATAAGCGCTGGCATATTGCGAAGGATACATGGCAAAACCATCGTGATGTTTAGCCGTAATGATGAAATATTTCATACCGGCATTTTTTGCCAACATTACCCATTCTTCCGCATTAAATTTTTCAGCATTAAATCTCGTTGCGGAATCCAGGTATTCCTGACGGGGAATGTGCATGACGCGCATCAAATGCTCCGCATATCCACCACCTTTTTTCCCTTTCCACACATTGCCATATTGCGAATAAACACCCCAATGGACAAACATGCCAAAGGTTGCCTTTTTCCATTTTTCAACACGCTGTTTTTGTCCTGTTGCAGACTGCTTCCACCAACCAGCTTCTGCAGCCGATATCGCATTTAGATCCCTTGTAGTAGGGTCATTAAACATATCCGCAGCTTCGTTCCCCTGATTAGCGTTTCTAACCTGCCCTCTGACCGCAACTGTGGCAACTGAAAGTATTAAAACAAGGCAATACCTGATATTTATCATAAGTTTAGTATTATAATTGTTTTCCAAAGCCGAACCTTCCGCTCGGATGAGCACAACCGTTCAACAGAAATAATGTATACCAGCTTCAAAAATACCGCAAAAAGCCAAAAATAAGGTGTAATTTTTGTTCATATTAGAGGACTGGTTACGCAAAGTCAAAAAATTTAAAACCTATTGACGCTAGCACTGTTTACTTCTTATTATAAATTTAAGACACATGAGCAATTACCGAGATCATCGGCATGTTGAAATACGATCGACAGTCAATACCCGTGAAGTCCGTATCGAAAGAACCAAAAACAGTCGGGATATTTTTAGAGGCAGTATTTATACAATATTTGTTAAAAATTTAAAATTATGGAAAAGCTAACCGCTAAAGCAAGTATTCAGATCCAAAAACCCATACGTGAAGTTTTCGAAGCTATAGTTGATCCGAATAAAATGAATCATTATTTTATTAAATCTTCCACCGGTCGCCTGGAGTCCGGAAAAACCATAGAATGGACTTTTCCCGAATTCCCGGACAATTTTCCCGTAACCGGAAAAACAATTCACCCAGACACCTATATTTCGTTTGACTGGAGTGGAGGGACCGCCAATCAGCTAGTTGAAATCCACCTGTCTTCCTTCGTGGATGATTCTACCGTTGTCAAAATTACAGAACATGAAATGAACAACGATCAGGAAGGTATTTTGATTATGATGCGCCAAACAGAAGGCTGGGCAAATTTTTTAGCCTGTATGAAGGCTTATCTTGAATATAATATCAATCTTCGAAAAGGCGCTTTTGATTTTATGTTTTCGTAAATTAAGCAAAGAAAATGATCTCTATAGAAGTGACGCCATACAAGGAAAGTCGAGTCGAAACAACCGACTGAATAATTGATAAGCTAGATAAAAAGCCCGATATCACACTGAAGAAATCATATAATCAGCAGATGTCGCTAATAGCTACTTCAAATAAATTACAAGTTGAAACGATGACAACAAATAAAACATCCTATCTCGAAAAGAATGTCGATGACTTTATTCGCGAAATACCAGATATTCAAAAAAGAGAGGATAGCATCGAGCTGATACATTTGATGCAGACTGTCTCAGATGAAGGTCCAAAAATGTTTGGTGAATCCATCATCGGCTTCGGACAGTACCGCTATAGATACGCGAGCGGCCACCAAGGGCATGCTCCTTTGATAGGATTCAGCCCCCGAAAAGCCGCTATTTCGCTGTATGTATATACCGGACTCGACGAACACAGGATCTTTGTGGAACAATTGGGAAAATTCAAGCTCGGAAAAGCTTGTATTTACATTAAGAAACTAAGTGACATCAATACGGACAATCTGAGCACATTAATGCAGCAGACGATCCGATTTCTATCAACAAAATACACAAGGATCAAGAATTAGGAATAGTAGTATGACAAGCAGCATTTCGACAATCGAAGCATATATAAACCAATTTGAGGGAGGTAAGAAAGAATATCTCATTCAGATCTACAAGCTTATTGCTGGAGCGGTTCCCCCTTCAGCCATAGAAACCATTTCCTACCAGATGCCTACCTTCCGATTGAATGGCAATCTAATTCATTTTGCCATGAATAAGCAACATCTCGGAATATACCCGGGGCCAGATGCCATTGCGCATTTTGCTCCTCAGCTCAAATCTTTCAAAACAACAAAAGGAGCTATTCAGATTCCGATAGACCAGCCCATCCCCGAAAAAATCATCAGGGATATCGTTGCTTTTAACATCGAAAAATTCAAGGATAAACAGGGGCCCAACTGGCATAAAAGTCGTGGAAATTGGCAGGAGGCTGAAGAACTGATGCAACAGATCATGTTAAAAACCACACTACAGAAAGAATTTAAATGGGGTAGTTATATTTATACGCACAAGGGAAAGAATGTCATCGGGTGGGGAGGCTTCAAACATTTTTTTTCCCTCTGGTTTTATAACGGAGTGTTCTTAGAAGATAAGGAAAACTTTCTGATCAATGCCTCAGAAGGTAAAACCAAAGCACTTCGCCAATGGCGTTTTACGGATGTGAATGAGATGGATCGTACCAAAATTGAAGCATATATTCAAGAGTCTATTCAAACAATTGATGACGGAAAAGAAATAAAACCAGCTAAAACCAAAACCATCCCCCCGTCCGGTCTTTTACTCGAGGCACTTCATTCAGATGAGGCATTTCATGATCATTTCAAGGCCTTAACTCCGGGAAAACAAAAAGAATATATCCAATATATCGACGAGGCAAAGCAGGAAAAAACTAAATTATCCCGTCTCGAAAAAATCAGACCGATGATTATCGCCAACAAAGGACTAAATGATAAATATAAATAATGGATTTCAACTCAAAAATCGACGCTCATGGAAAATTCGATTATACCCTCCATCTGGTTTGATCAAAATGCAAAAGAGGCTTTTGACCTATACTGTCAGACCTTTCCAAACAGCCATATTACAAGCCACTCCCCGATTGTTGTCGAGGCTCAGCTCGATGGTATAAAATTTATCGGAATCAATGGAGGCCCGATATTTAAACCCAACCCATCCATATCATTTATGGTGATCTGCGAATCAAAAGAAGAGGTTGATCGTATCTGGAATGTATTTTCAGCAGATGGTGAGATATTAATGCCCTTAGACAACTACCCCTGGAGTCCCTACTATGGTTGGATAGCGGATAAATATGGTGTAAACTGGCAATTATACCAGGGCAAGGTGAGCGACACCAATCAGCAAGTAATCGTCCCTACCTTAATGTATTGTGGTTCCCAACAAGGTAAATGTGAAGCCGCGCTAAAGTTTTATGGGGAGCTATTTAAAGACTTCCGTAACAACGGTATCGTGCGTTACGCAGCAGGTGAATACGAGGGTTTAATCCAACATACGCAATTCCTCATCAAAGGATTCACACTAATGGCGATGGATAGTGGTGTCAATCAGAACTTCACTTTTAATGAAGGAATTTCGCTCACCATCTTATGCAAAGATCAGGCGGAAATTGACTATTACTGGAATCGCATTACGGCACAAGGACAAGAAAGCATGTGTGGCTGGTGTAAGGATGAATTTGGTGTAAGTTGGCAAATTGTACCTGAGCAAATTGCAACATATCTTCAATATCCCGGCGCCGGAGAAGCGCTGATGAAAATGAAAAAAATCATTATAAAAGATTTAATAGGATAAGCTTGCTAGCCCATAGCAAAGCTCCTACTAAGATGCATAAAAAAGGGATGACCATCATCCCCTCTTTTTATCGGCTAAGCATTGACTTGCAATGCTAATGCATATAATTTCATCTGTTTGATCATCGACAATAAGCCGTTCGCGCGAGTCGGCGACAAATGTTCTTTTAAACCTATCTCATCGACGAAATACAGGTCCGCATCAACAATTTCTTTCGCCGTATGCCCAGACAGAACTTTTACCATCAGGCTAACCAAACCCTTGGTGATAATTGCATCACTATCTGCAGTGAAATACACCTTACCGTCTTTAACCTCGGGATATAACCATACCTTGGACTGACAGCCCTTGATAATATATTCTTCTGTCTTATATTGCTCATTAATTAAAGGAACTTCTTTCCCAAGTTGGATGATGTACTCATATTTTTCCATCCAGTCAGTAAAAAAAGCAAAATCTTCAATTAATTCGTTTTGTATTTCATTAATCGTCATAACCATTTTATTACACTAACATGTTGACAGCACGCTGAATACCCGCCACCAAGATATCTATTTCTTCTTTTGTATTGTAGAGTGCCAATGAAGCCCGGATTGTCCCCGGGATACCAAAACGATCCATAACAGGTTGTGCACAATGATGACCAGTTCGCACTGCTATTCCCAATTTATCTAAAATTACACCTACGTCATACGGATGGGTACCTTCGATAATGAATGAAATGACAGAGCATTTTTGGTCTGCGGTACCGATAAATTTCATCCCAGGAATCTGGGACAATTTTTCCAATGCGTACTCCAACAGCTCGTGTTCATAAGCTTCGATATTCTTTAAGCCGATTGAATTGATATAGTCAATAGCCTCATTTAAACAGATTCCAGCCTCAATATTCGGTGTACCTGCTTCAAATTTAAAGGGCAATTCATTATAAGTTGTCTTTTCAAAAGTTACCTCTTTGATCATGTCACCACCACCCTGATAAGGAGGCATTGTATTTAATAGTGCTTCCTTACCGTATAATACGCCAACACCGGTTGGGCCGTACATTTTATGTCCAGAAAACACTAAAAAGTCAACATCAAGATCTTGTACATCCACTTGAATATGTTGAACAGCTTGTGCCGCATCCACCAATACGACCGCCCCATGCTTATGGGCAGTCGAAATCATTTCTTTGACGGGATTGATTGTACCAAGTGCATTGGAGACATACGTCACGGAAACTAATTTTGTTTTTTCATTAAATAAATCTTCATAAGCCTTCATATCGAGCTCTCCCTTGTCATTCATCGGGATAACACGGATCTTACAGCCTCTTTCCTCACAGAGCATTTGCCAAGGCACAATATTAGAGTGGTGCTCCATGGCAGAAATAATAATTTCATCATCCGCCTGGATAAATGTCCGTCCA
Organism: Sphingobacterium sp.; assembly: GCA_029239355.1. Taxonomy (GTDB): domain Bacteria; phylum Bacteroidota; class Bacteroidia; order Sphingobacteriales; family Sphingobacteriaceae; genus Sphingobacterium. Next base: position 626 of record JAQZAZ010000207.1, on the reverse strand, counting down.
TAACAAGTCGCCACTAAATTGATACTATCAGTCGTACCCTTGGTAATAATCACCTGTTTATCCTCAGGAGCATTGATAAAAGATTGAAGCTTTTTACGGGTAACCTCGAAAGCATCCGTCGATATCTGGCTCAGGTAGTGAACCCCCCTGTGTACATTACTATTCATATCCGTATAATAATGAGCAATAGCATCAATTACTGTAACGGGTTTTTGTGTCGTCGCTCCATTATCCAAATAAACCAAAGGTTTGCCATTCACCTGTCTTTTTAGAATAGGAAAATCTGAACGTATTTTATCTATATTATATCTTTCCAAAGTTGTCTCAATAATTTATACAAAGTTAATAGTATTTTATCGAATACAGGGTGGGCAATCTGTTTTTTATGTCATTATCAATGATCCCACCTATAGGCTCGCCAAAATATAAAGTTACTCCATTTCGTTAAAAAAACTCTTTTTCTACCTTATTGACCATTTTAAACAATTATAACTTGCTTTTATAATTTATTGGAGCTATTTATTTATCTTTGTATTGATATGCAAGAATTACCTCTAAATTTACCAGAAGGCTCACGTAAAGAAGTGATGGCCTACTTGGAGCCTTTCATGTTAAATGAAATGAGC